>NZ_QETH01000036.1 GCF_003105115.1 Flavobacterium sp. HTF
TTTCTCTGATCGTTCGACAGGAGTTTTCAACGGAAAATTTTTGGTAGAAAAAGAAGCTCAAAAAACAAATGCTTTCCAAAAAAGCAACAATATTTTATTTGTTTTATAATCTTTAAATCGAATATAACCTTCATTCTCGCAATCCGGGCCGTTGTCAAAAACGTACAGACTGTCACGACCGGTAATTTTTCCGGTTTTAGTTAAATAATAGCTCTTCCATTTTCCGTTTTCTTCTTCGGTAACGGCAATTATATTTTCGAATTTACGGGCAATTGTAAAGCCTGTAAATTTGGGTTCGATTTTGATATTACCACCTTTATCTTTAAATCCGGTTAGTGTAGTGTCTTTATCATAAAATGCAAGCCAGATATCGTTGCTTTGGGCAAATACTGAGCAATTTAGAATGAAAAATATAGAAAGGATAATAATCTTTTTCATGAAACGTTTTTATCTGATATGAATTTCTAATTCATTATTTTTTGCTTCTTCAAAACAATCGGAGCATAACATTTTAAAATCGGCCAGGTTTTGAAAAGCATCATTCCATTCTTCTCCATTATCCAAAAGATATTGTTCGCATTCTCCACACCAGGCAATTTGCGGGAGGTCTTCTTCTGCTTCTGAATAGAAAAAACCAACTTTTTCTTTTTGGTCTATTGCCATTGCAATGTGAATACAAGAAAAAGACATTTCTTTTGAGCCGTGTATATCACATATAATTTTCTCGATCATTTTGGTTGTTTTGAATTTAAAAGGCTTTTAATTTCAAATTTAAAGTTATAAACTAAAAAACCTGCAAATGTCTTGTTAAATTAAATCGTTTTTGATGTACGTGAGCGTGAGGGATAGGAGCAGGCTACCGAAGTAGCGCGGATAGCCCGACAGGATCCCGATAAGAGGGCGTATATGCGTAAAGTAAATTTGCCCTCTTATCGGGATGGTGGCACGCCGGGATTCTTTTTTGGTTTCAAGTTTCAAGTTTCAGGTTTTCGTACAACTTGAAACATGAAACCTGAAACAAAAAATAAACCCGACAGATTTTTAAAATCTGTCGGGTTTGAATATGTAATTCTAAATTCTAAAATTGATTTAGTATCTGTAGTATTCTGGTTTGAATGGGCCTTCAACTGGAACTCCAATATAAGCAGCCTGATCGTCACGTAAAGTCTCTAATTCAACACCTAATTTAGCTAAGTGTAAAGCAGCTACTTTTTCATCTAAATGTTTTGGTAACATATAAACGTCATTGTTGTAAGCAGCACTGTTTTTCCATAATTCGATTTGAGCCAAAGTCTGGTTAGTGAATGAGTTACTCATTACAAAACTTGGGTGACCTGTAGCACAACCAAGGTTTACTAAACGACCTTCAGCCAAAATGATGATATCTTTTCCGGCGATTGTATATTTGTCAACCTGAGGTTTGATTTCGATTTTAGATGCACCGTGGTTTTTGTTTAACCAGGCCATATCAATTTCGTTATCGAAGTGACCAATGTTACAAACAACAGTTTTGTCTTTCATTTGCTCGAAGTGCTCTCCAAGAACGATATCTTTGTTTCCTGTAGTGGTAATGATGATATCAGCATTAGCAATTACAGTGTTTAATTTTTTAACTTCATAACCGTCCATTGCAGCTTGTAAAGCACAAATTGGATCGATTTCAGTAACTGTTACAATAGATCCGGCACCTCTGAAAGAAGCAGCAGTTCCTTTTCCAACGTCACCATATCCACAAACGATAACTCTTTTTCCAGCTAACATTAAGTCAGTTGCACGACGAACTGCATCTACAGCAGATTCTTTACAACCATATTTGTTATCAAATTTAGATTTAGTAACAGAGTCATTAATATTGATTGCAGGCATTGGTAAAGTTCCGGCTTTTACTCTTTCGTAAAGTCTGTGAACACCAGTTGTAGTTTCTTCAGAAAGACCTTTAATTCCAGGAACCAATTCCGGGAAACGATCAATAACCATGTTAGTTAAATCTCCACCGTCATCCAAAATCATGTTCAATGGTTTTCTGTCTTCACCAAAGAATAAAGTTTGCTCAATACACCAGTCAAAAGACTCTTCGTCAAGACCTTTCCAGGCATAAACCTGAATTCCGGCAGCAGCAATAGCAGCAGCAGCCTGATCCTGAGTAGAGAAAATGTTACAAGAAGACCAGGTAACCTCAGCACCAAGGGCAATTAAAGTTTCGATCAAAACTGCAGTCTGGATTGTCATGTGTAAACATCCGGCGATACGAGCACCTTTAAGAGGTTGTTCGTCTTTATATTCAGCACGAAGCGCCATTAAACCTGGCATTTCAGCTTCAGCTAATTCAATTTCTTTTCTTCCCCAAGCCGCTAGAGAAATGTCTTTTACTTTGAAAGCCACATAAGGCGTAGTCGTTGTACTCATTTATAGTATATTTGTATTGTAAAATTTTTGCAAATTTAAGGAATAGCTTTTGAATTTTACTAATTTCTGTAAGATTTGTGAAATCTTTAATTTCTTAATCTTTAGAACATTAGTTTGAAAAACGATTTTAACCATATAAGTGATATATGTTCATTTCAAAAAGAATTGTGTGGAATGCTTTTTTAGACCATATAAGTTATATAAGTTCATTTAAAAAAGATTCTTAAACCAGTGCCTTTCCTACGAATTGCTTATATTTACTAATGCATTTTAAACCTGCAGTTATATTTTCTTAAATGACTTATATGGTTTAAATTATACCACGCATAATTTATAATTAACCATTCACAAATTCATAATTAAAAAAAATGCCTCTATTTCAGACTATACAATGCAATGAAAATACCCGAATTTTAATTTGGGAAATAACAGAATCTTTTGACGAACTGAGAAGCAAAGTTGTCTTAAAAGAAAAAACGCAACTGAGATTAAACGGGATGAAATCTGAAATGCATCAGCGTGCCTTTTTGAGTGTTCGGATGCTGATTCAGGAAATGGGTTTTACAGATAAGGATTTGCACTATGATGAGTTTGGGAAACCTTATTTTGATTGTCATAATTATATTTCTATAACACATTCCTATCATTTTGCAGCCATAATTATCAGCAATGAAACGGTTGGAATTGATATGGAATTACAGCGTGAAAAAATCATCCGTATTGGAGATAAATTTACGGACTATGAATGCAAATACCTGCAGCCTGATTTTTCTGAGGAATACATTAAAAAATTAACGGTGATCTGGGGTGCAAAAGAAGCAATCTTTAAAATCAGAAACGAGAAAGGAATAAGTTTTAAAGATCATATTCAGATTGAGCCTTTTTCTTTGGAAGAATCCCAAACTGATGCCAGCCTTCATTTTGATAATCTGGTTAAAGATTTTGAGGTACATTATAAGGAAATACAATCAGAGAATTCTGAAGATAAATTTACTCTGGTTTTTGCTTTTGAAAAATAAATTCAAAATTTCCGCATTAACACAAGGTATGTGATTTCTCGTTTACTCAAATAACATACTTTGCTTGCAGTAACGGGTTAAAAATTTAAACTTCGCTTTCTTTCTTGCGATGCTCAAACATACTCACAAAAAGAAAAGTTCCCATTTTTCTGGCACGTCTTTTAAGGGTTTCTACATTTTCGCCTTCAAAATGTTCTTCTAAAGTCTGAAACCAGTAGTTAAGCCAGATTCCGAATTCGTTTGACGTTATTTTACCCTCAAAATGTTCATCAACTTCATTGTGAACCGCATGCGGATTTCCTTTATATTTTTTTACGGCAAACAAATTGGTTTCCCAAAAATCGGTTAGTTTTTCCAGATGAGCGTCCCAGTCTTTTATCATAGTATTAAAATAAAAGCCGATTTCCTTATCGGCTCTTATTTTAGCATAAAAGGAATGAACCAGAACTTCGATGTCAGCTCTGTTTTCTATTTGCTTTTTCATATTAATGTGTTATTTAAAACGATGAACAAAATGCTGAAAAATACACTTGTCAGGATTAAATTAAAAACTGTTTTATGGCTCATTTGCGCAAGAATTGATGTGTTTGCAAACATATTAGTAAATACAATTATTGCCAATTGAATCATTTGTGTTACTGATGTTCCGTTAGACAATACAAACATTGCTGCGGTTGCGCCTAAACAGCTTTGTCCAATTACTGCCATTGTAGCAGAACCAATGTAACTTTTGTTGAAATTTTCGAATGTTGTGTTATAAAGTGTCATGATATATAGTGTTTTATAGTAGCAAATTTACCACCATAGCACACTAAGGTTTTATGACTTAAATCATAAAGCAAGAACTTTTTTAGCGGTATACTTTTCTGTTTATTATTTTTAAGACACCTTTTTTTTCCAGTGATTTAATAGTCCTGATAACAGTTTCTACACGCAAACCTGTCAGGTCGCCAATCTGTTGTCTGGTAAAATTGATGAGATAACCATTCTGATCTTTTTTAAAATTAAAATAAGCAATTCCGTGGTCAATCAATTTTAATACCCGATGCTCCGGTTCCTGTGTAGACATTTCTGCAGCCATAACCGACTTATAATACAAACGCTGGGCTAAGTTTTCGATTATTTTAATGCTTATCGCGGGATTTTCCTCAAGAAGTTTCATGAAATTTGATTTTGAAAGATACAAAACCTGAGCATCTTCAACCGAAACAGCACTAGCAGGATATTTTTGATTTAAGAATAATGGAGGCTCGCCAAAAGACTGGTCTTTATAAAAAATCCCCTGAATAAATTCCCGTCCGTCATCATTATAATTATTCATTTTTACTTCGCCCGAAACAATCTGATAGTAATGTGTAGGGAGATTCCCTTCTTCAAAAATAATTTCGTTTTTAGGGAAATATTTTTTTACTGCACCGTATTTTTCCAACAGATCAGTTGTAATCATAATTTGTCTTTTTGGTTATCAAAAGCCTTTAGACAAATATAATTCATTCCATATAGTTCTTCTGCATTAAAAAACTTTTACTTTTACGCCCGATTATGAGACCACAAATACCGCATATATATCAGCAGATTGTCAAGGCTAAAAACGAAAGTAAAAAGCTTCTGGCTATACTTTTGGACCCGGATAAAATTGTTTGGGAGAATTTAGAAGACCTTTTGCTTAAGATAAATCAATCTCCGGCAACTCATGTTTTTGTGGGCGGAAGTATTGTTAAGGCTACAATTTTAGAAGAATTAATTGCGGAATTAAAACAAAAAACAAATTTGCCTGTTATTATATTTCCGGGAGATCCTTCGCAGATTTCACCGCAGGCCGATGCTATTTTGTTTTTGTCCCTTTTGTCCGGACGTAACCCTGATTATTTAATAGAGTATCAGGTACAAGCGGCACCAATTTTAAGAAAAACAAATTTAGAGATTATTTCGACAGGATATATTTTAATAGAAAGCGGTAATGAAACAGCAGTGGCAAGAGTCAGTAAAACAGAGCCATTAAATCGTGAAAACCTTGATTTGGTGCTGGCAACTGCACAAGCAGGAGAAATGTTAGGAAATAAATTAATTTATCTGGAAGCAGGGAGTGGTGCAAAGCATTCTGTTCCCGTAGAAATGATTAGGCTAATTGCGCAAAATGTTGAAATTCCGATAATTGTTGGAGGAGGAATTGTAGATTTGCAAGGCATTCAGGAGGCTTACAAAGCAGGCGCAGATTTGGTGGTGATAGGAACAGCATTTGAAAATAACAGCCAATTTTTTGAATCTTAAATTTTTTAAAACCAGTTTATGATAGATTTTTTTCTGGAAAGTTATAAAAATGCTCCTCTTTGGCATATTGCTTTAGAATTCTTGGTATTTGTGTGCGGAATTTTGAGTGTATGGTTTGCCAAAAAAGAAAATATTTGGGTGTACCCAACCGGTTTAATCGCAACCGTTATTTCAGTTTACCTTTTGTATGTTGCCGGCTACATTGGAGATATGATTATTAATGGATATTTTTCTATTATGAGTATTTATGGCTGGTATGTGTGGGCAAAAGGAGGAACAGTTGAAGATAACCTGCCGATTACAAGAACGAATTTTAATGAAAAAATAATCGGAATCCTACTGTTCTTTGTGACCATTTTTGTAGTTTTCGGGATTTATAAATATTTTGATTATGAAATCAAAAATGACAATTATGTCGATATGATTTCGTCAGGGATATTTTTTGCGGGAATGTGGTACATGGCCAGGAAAAAAATCGAAAACTGGACACTTTGGATTATTGGTGATATTATTGTTGTGCCTCTTTATGCCTATCGTGGCTTAGGAATGTTGTCGCTTCAATATTTAATTTTTACAATTTTGGCTATTTCAGCTTATTTAGAATGGAGAAAAATCTTAGACAACAAAAAACATCAATAATAAAAATTGCTTTATTTGGGCCTGAAAGTACAGGAAAAACAACTTTGGCAAAACAACTCGCGGACTATTACGAAACGGAATGGGTTCCTGAGTTTGCACGCGATTATTTGCAGGAAAAATGGGAAGAGAATCAGCATATTTGTGTGGCTGATGACATGCTGCCTATTGCTTTCGGACAAACTGCGCTCGAAAACGAAAAACTTGATACTGCAAAAAAATACCTGTTTTGTGATACTAATTTAATGGTTACAAAGGTTTTTTCTGAAATATACTATGGTTTTTGCGATCCGCTTTTAGATGAAGCTGCATCACAACATGAATACGACCTCGTTTTTTTGACTGATATTGATGTTCCTTGGGAAAAAGATGATATCAGGGATACTCCTGACGGACGCGAAACGGTGTTTTCTACTTTTAAAGAAACTTTAATAAATACACAGAAACCGTTTATAACCCTTTCGGGAAATAAAGAAAGTCGTCTGGCACAGGCTGTATCCATTATCGATAATTTGACAATAGCGAAAGAGAAAGGTTTTACTTCTGCTGATTTTGTTGAAATTTATAAACATGGAGTCTCTTTTGAAAATGTTTTAAGGCAATTAAAAGCTTTTAAGAAAGGTATTGCAAAAAGTAATTTAATTAGTCCGGCTACCATAAATAATGGTATTTTAAGTTTGTCCCAATCTGAGTTTGAAGAGAAAGCAGCTTTTTACGATCTGGAAAAATCAAAATTAAAATTGAAAAAGTTTGTTCCGGCTTCTGGAGCAGCAAGCAGAATGTTTAAGTTTCTGACTGCTTTTTTAAATGATTTTAACATTAATAAAGAAACCATAAACGCTTACAGAAATAGAAAGCAAGACAGTGAACTTCCTATTTTTATAGTGGCAATGGAGAAATTCCCGTTTTTTAAAGCAGTAGATAAAAAGCTAAGAGAGATTTATCCTGATTTTGAATCTTTAGACAGAGATTACAAAAACTATTATTTCATAAAACTATTGTTGTCTTCAGACTATTTTGATTTTGCTAACAAGCCAAAAGCGGTTTTGCCATTTCATGAATATAAGACTCATATTGCCAACCCGATAGAAGAACATTTAAACGAATGTCTTCATTATGCCACTGCAAATCAAATTTCTAATTTGCATTTTACCGTGTCAGAGGCTCATCAGGTTTTATTTGAAGAAGCTGTTACAGCACTTAAAGAAAAAATAGAAAAAGCATCGGGAACCCAAATCAATACGACATATTCCTATCAGAGCAAAAAGACAGATTCTATAACTGTTGATGCCAAAAATAAAATTGTTCGCGATAATAATAATGCTATAGTTTTCAGACCTGGCGGGCACGGAGCTTTAATTGAGAATTTGAATGCACTTGAGGCAGATATAATTTTTATAAAAAATATTGATAATGTAATTCAAAACCATATTGATCAAATTACATTGTACAAAAAAGCATTGGCAGGAATTTTAATTACAATGCAGCAAAAGGTTTTTGGATATTTAAAAGCGATTGAAAAAGACGAAATTCAACAAGACGAAATATCAGAAATTGTTTTGTTTCTAAAAGAACATCTAAATACAGAAATCACTAAGGATTTTAATAAATTTACCATAGAGAACAAAATAATTAAACTTAAAGAATTATTAGACAGGCCAATTCGAGTTTGTGGAATGGTTAAAAATGAAGGAGAGCCTGGAGGGGGACCATTTTGGGTAATGAATAATAAAGGAGAAGTTTCACTCCAGATAGTAGAAACATCTCAGGTAGATTTATCCAATCAGAAGCAAAAGCAGATTTTGACAGAAGCAACTCATTTTAATCCTGTCGATCTGGTTTGCGGTATAAAAAACTATAAGAATGAAAAGTTTGATTTGCAACAATTTGTAGATCAGAAAGCCGGATTTATCGTAGAGAAAAGCGTTGACGGAAAAACAGTCAGAAGTTATGAATTACCGGGTTTATGGAACGGATCTATGGCAAACTGGCTTACCATTTTTGTTGCTGTTCCGCTGATAACATTCAATCCCGTAAAAACGGTTAACGATTTATTAAAACCAGCGCATCAGCCACAATAATGGATATCGAAAAAATCATATCAGAATTAAATTTCAAAGCTGTAAGGAGCAGTGGCGCCGGCGGACAAAATGTAAACAAAGTATCTTCAAAGGTAGTTTTGTCCTTTGATCTGAATGCTTCGCAATCCTTAACTGAAGAAGAGAAATTGCTTTTGAAAACAAATCTCGCAACACGTTTTACTTCAGAAGATATTCTGATTTTAAATTGTGATGAAGACAGAAGTCAGCTTAAAAATAAAGATATTGTTACGAAACGATTTTTAGAACTAATCAAAAAAGGACTTTATGTACCTAAAGTCAGAAAAGCGACTAAAATTCCAAAATCTGTAATCAAAAAAAGGATTAAGGATAAAAAGAATATCTCTGAAATAAAACAATCCCGAAGAAAGCCAAACTTAGATTAAATCCCAAATTCCAAAAAGATTGTTGTGAAACTGAGTTTTTGGAATTTGGAATTTGTTTTTTGGAATTTAACACATTACATTTGTCCTGTCTCAAAGGGGTGCTCCAAATAACGAGCTGAGATCATACCCAAAGAACCTGAGCGAGTAATGTTGCTAAGGGAAAAAACGACAATTGTTAGCGTGCACACTATATCTTGTCGTAAGAAACACATTTATTAATTTAACAAAAGAATAATTCCCCCTTTTATTCGTAAATTTTTTTACGGATGAAAACATTTTTTAAAGGTGCTGAGGTACTAAGTTACAAAGGTTCTAAGTTGAACCGAATATCTATTTTCTTTACTCTGTTTTCTTTATTCTATTCTCTATTCTCTTTTTCACAGGAGCAAGATTCTACAAAAGTGAATTCACTTGATGAGGTTTTGGTTTCTGCGGTTCGTGCTACGACAAAAACGCCTGTTTCGTTTAGCAATATGGACAAAAAAGATATTAAATTTAGAAATCTTGGTCAGGATATTCCAATACTTATGAATTATCTTCCATCTGTTGTTACAACATCTGATGCCGGAGGCGGAATAGGTTACACCGGAATCAGGGTTCGTGGAAGTGATGCGACAAGGGTTAACGTTACCATAAACGGAATCCCGTACAATGATGCAGAAAGCCAGGGAACTTTTTGGGTAAACATGCCCGATTTTGCTTCTTCTGTAGAAAGTCTGCAATTACAACGAGGCGTAGGAACATCAACAAATGGTTCCGGAGCTTTTGGAGCAAGTTTAAATATGCTTACCGATAATTATGCGTCTAAAGCAAATGGAGAAATTTCGAATTCTTTCGGAAGTTTTAATTCTCATAAACATACTGTAAAATTTAGTACAGGTTTATTAAACGATCATTTTGAACTTGCAGGACGTTTGTCAACTATAAAATCGGATGGTTATATTGACAGAGCAAGTTCTGATTTAAAATCTTATTTTCTACAAGGAACTTACGTTGGTAAAACGACTTTAATAAAAGCACTGGTTTTTGGAGGAACAGAAAAAACATATCAGTCATGGAATGGTATTGATGCCGTAACTTTAAATGAAAATCGAACTTTCAACTCTGCAGGAATGTTTACTGATGAGGCTGGAAATACACGTTTTTATGACAATGAAACCGATAATTATCAACAAGATCATTATCAATTGCACTGGAGTGAGTCTGTATCTGATAACTGGAGTACTAATTTAGCATTTCATTATACCAAAGGAAAAGGATATTACGAAAATTATAAGGAAGATGCTGAGATGGCCGATTATGGCCTGCTTCCTGTCGGGTTAATAACAACGACAGATTTGGTGCGCCAAAAATGGTTAGACAATGATTTTTACGGAACCACTTTTTCTGCAAAATACAAAAATGAAAAACTGGATGTTATTTTTGGAGGAGGCTGGAATAAATATGAAGGCGACCATTTCGGAAAAGTAATCTGGGCAAGAAATGCTTCTCAATCAGAGTTGGGGGATCATTATTATGATGATTATTCGGCTAAGACAGATGGTAATATTTTTACGAAAGCAAATTATCAGCTGACAGAAAAATTAAGTTTCTACGGAGATTTACAATTTAGAAGAGTGACTTATAAAGCGAATAGTATTGAAACTGGTTTGGTAGATGATGATTTTAATTTCTTTAATCCAAAAGCAGGTTTGAACTTTGAAATCAATCAAAAAAACACTTTGTATTTCTCTTATGCAAGAGCTAACCGCGAACCAAACAGAACCGATTATGAAGGCGGAAATGTAAAGCCGGAAAAACTAAATGATTTTGAGTTAGGATGGAGATTTAATTCAGAGAAATTTCAGTTAAATTCCAACTTCTATTATATGGCATACAAAGACCAGCTAATTTTAACCGGAAGACTGGATGATGTTGGAGCACCAATTCGTTCAAACAGTGAAAAAAGTTACCGTTTAGGGCTTGAGGTTGATGCAACGATTTCACTTTCAGAAAAATTTATCTTGCGTCCGAACTTTACTCTGAGCAGTAATAAAAATGTTGATTTGGCTGTTGAAGGAGAGAATTATGGAACAAAAGACATTGCTTATTCTCCGTCGGTTATTGCAGGAAATATTATTGTATATAGTCCAATTCAGAATTTACATTTTTCATTATTGCAAAAATTTGTAGGTGAGCAATACATGAATAATATCGAATTGCCGGAAGCAAAACTGGCAGATTATTTTGTAAATGATTTTAATGTTTCCTTCGAAATAAAACCTAAGACTATTTTTAAATCCATTATGGTAACAGGTTTAGTGAATAATTTCTTAGATAAGAAGTACGTTTCAAATGGAGCCATGTGGGATGTATACCCATACTACTATCCTCAGGCCGGAACTAACTTTCTACTGGGATTAACTTTGAAATTCTAAAAAATAAAAAAGCCTGAAAATTTTAAAACTTTCAGGCTTTTTTATTTTTAGTTATAAACATGAATCACGCTTCCGCTTGCTTCTACACGGTATTGTTTCATTGGATATTCTTTATCGCCAATCCCGGTATATAGACTATAGGTGCTTTTGTCACAGGAACACACAGCATTAATTCCGTCAATAGTCATCGCAGTGCAGGAATTTAATGGCTGATTTGGACAGGCAGCATCAAAAGCCGTATAAGTTCCCGGTCCGGTCATCATGACAATTAAACCTTTTGCACCATAATTTGGTACAAAAACAGGATTACTGGGATACAAAAGTTTGTTATAAGCCGGCAGGTTCGTGTTAATATAAGCGCTTACAGAATAATTTGGGATATTCGGATTCTTGCTACTATTGTTACTGTCGCTACAAGATAAAAGTGTACAGACAAGCAGGGTTAAAAGCCAGATTTTTTTCATTATTTTAATATGAATTAGTTAAACAAAATTAAATTATTTACATTTCAATTCTATATGATTAACATATAATTATGTACTATAAAAAATTATAGTATATTTGTAGTAAGAAAATCCCGTCGCGATGGGATTTTTTGTATTTATATAAACGATGAAGTTATGAGTAAAGTATCTTATTATACAGCAGAAGGATTAAAAAAGCTAAAAGATGAATTAGACCACTTGAAAAGTGTAATGCGTCCAAAGGCATCTCAGGATATAGCGGAGGCAAGAGACAAAGGAGATTTATCTGAAAATGCAGAATATGATGCTGCTAAGGAAGCGCAGGGATTATTAGAAATGAGAATTGCTAAATTAGAAGAGGTATATTCAAATGCAAGATTAATAGACGAATCACAACTTGATGTTTCTAAAGTTTTGGTACTTTCTAATGTAAAAATTAAGAACCAAAGCAATGGAATGGAAATGAAATATACATTGGTTGCAGAAAGTGAAGCAGATCTTAAAACCGGAAAAATTTCGGTAACATCTCCTATTGGAAAAGGGTTACTTGGAAAGTCTGTTGGAGAAGTAGCAGAAATCACTGTGCCAAATGGTGTTTTGAAATTTGAAATTCTTGAAATCTCAAGAGATTAATTAATCAAATAAAAGAGCATACAATGTCAATATTTACAAGAATAGTCAACGGAGAAATTCCGGCTTACAAAATTGCCGAAGACGATAAGTATTTGGCTTTCTTAGATGTAAATCCAAATGCAAAAGGACATACACTTTGTATTCCAAAACAGGAAATCGATAAGATTTTTGATATGGATGACGAACAGTATTTAGGACTAATGAAGTTTTCTAAGAAAATTGCAGCTGCTTTGGAAAAAACAGTTCCATGCAAAAGAATTGGAATGGCTGTTGTAGGTTTAGAAGTTCCTCATGCACACGTACATTTGATTCCATTGAATGAAATGGACGAAATGCGTTTTCATAATAAAGTTTCACTTTCTAAAGAAGAATTTGAAGTTTTGGCAAAAAATATTCAGGCGAATTTATAGTTTGTTTTGAGATCATATTAAAAGTGCAGTAAATTGTTTTACTGCACTTTTTTATTTAACTGAATCTGAAAAGTAGTTCCTTTGCCTAATTCAGAATGCAAAACTTTTATTTTTCCGTAATGATATTCCTCAACAATTCTTTTGGTTAAAGAAAGTCCCAGTCCCCATCCACGTTTTTTTGTGGTAAAGCCCGGTTCAAAAATAGTTTTAAATTGATTCTTTGGAATTCCGGTGCCTGAATCTTTTACAGTTATTTTTACATGCTTGAGATCCTGTTCAATTTTAAGTTCCAAAATACCCTTTCCTTTCATTGCATCAATTGCATTTTTAACCAGATTTTCTATAGTCCAGCTGTATAATGTCGGATTGATATAAGCTAAAATCGGGTCTTTTGGGGCCAGATAGGAGAAGGCAACCTGTTTAGAAAAACGCGATTGCAAATATTCGTATGTATTGAATGTCTCTGCAATAATATCATGGGCTCCTAAAACAGGAACAGACCCTATTTTTGAAAAACGGTCCGTAATAGTTTGCAGTCGGTCAACATCTTTTTCAATTTCTACTGTAATAGACTGATCAATTTCTTCGGTTTTTAAAATTTCAATCCAGCCGATTAGTGAAGACAATGGCGTGCCAATCTGGTGCGCAGTTTCTTTTGCCATTCCGGCCCAAAGTTTATTTTGCGTCGCCATTTTAGTGCTTTTGTAAAAATTATAAATCAAAGCACCAAACAAAAATATAATCAGCAATAAAGCAACAGGATAATATTTAAGTTTATTTAGTAATGCCGAATTTCCATAATACAGTTTTTGATATTTTCCGGGAGAATATTCAAAGACAATAGGTTCATTTTCATTTTGCAGCTTTCTCAAAAAAGCCATAGACTTTTTCTCATCCTGCAAAATGGATTCCGGGACATTTCTCGTTGTAAGGATCTTGTCATACATCGTCAGGATTACCGGTATAGAAGTGTTGTTGCTTGAAATCTGAAGTGGCAGTTCAAGATCTGTATTTTCATCAGCATTGATTAATGCGATTTGCGCATTTGCCAAAAGTTTCATTTTTATCCTTTCCTCATTTTTAAAAATCTGGAAAAAGGTATAGGTATTCCAGAGAATTAGAGAAATGATTAAAAAGGAGATGCTGATGATAATCCAACGGGTAGTATTTCTTCTTTCAGAAAAAAACATATATTAATTTTTGAGGTATAAATATAACGAAATAAACACATTTAATATTTTGTAATGCTCCAAAAGATTTTTTGTTTTTAAATCTAAAACTATTTCTTTCGCTTAATCGATTTCTATACTTTTGTAGTTGCCAAAATGAGATTTGGTTAAAAAGGAAAAATTATGATTAGCATTAACCCTAAAGAAATACCAACAGCAAAATTACATGGTTATTTACAAAGTGCCATAGGGCCGAGACCTATTGCTTTTGCCAGTACAATTAGCGAAAAAGGAATTCCGAATTTGTCGCCATTTAGTTTTTTTAATGTTTTTAGCGCTAATCCGCCAATTTTAGTTTTTTCACCTGCAAGACGTGTACGCGACAACACGGTTAAGCACACACTGATTAATGTTGAAGCAACAGGCGAAGTGGTCATAAATGTTGTTAATTATGATCTGGTACAGCAAACATCATTGGCAAGCACAGAATATGCAGAAGGGGTAAACGAATTTATAAAAGCCGGCCTGACACAAATTCCTTCAGATTTGGTAAAACCATATCGCGTAAAAGAATCTCCGGTACAATTTGAATGCAAAGTCACACAAATTATTCCGTTGGGAACAGAAGGGGGAGCAGGAAATTTAGTCTTATGTGAAGTCGTGAAAATGCATATCCACGAATCAGTTTTAGATGAAAACGGAGCAATCGATCAGCACAAAATAGATTTGGTTTCAAGATTAGGAAGTAACTGGTATTCAAGATCAAGCGAAGGACTTTTTGAAGTGCCTAAACCACTAACCACCTTAGGAGTTGGAGTAGATGTAATTCCGAATTTTATCAAAGAAAGCCCCGTATTTAACGGAAATGATCTTGGAAAATTAGGTAACATTGAAGCCTTGCCTACAATGGAAGAAGTTAGTATATTTGTGAAAGAAAATTTTTCTGTAAAAGGAGTTTTGAGCTCCGATGACCAGGAAAAAATACACCTGGAAGCTAAAAAATATCTGAATAATGATGATGTTGAGTCGGCCTGGAAAGTGCTTTTAGCAAAAAAATAAGAATAGAATCAAATAATTAATATAGAAAGAAGATGGAAGTTATAGGAAAAGTAAAAGTGGTTAACCCTGAGCAACAAGTTAGTGCCTCATTCAAAAAAAGAGAATTGGTTGTTACTACAGATGAGCAGTACCCACAACACATTTTAATCGAATTTACACAGGATAAATGCGATTTATTGAGTAGCTATAAGCAAGGAGAGGCAGTAAAAGTTTCTATCAATTTAAGAGGAAGAGAATGGGTTAACCCACAAGGAGAAACCAGATATTTTAATAGTATTCAGGGTTGGAGAATCGAAAGAGTAGGTAACGAAGCACCTTCACAAACACCTCCAATGCCAGCAGCAGAAGCTTTTGCTCCGGCTACAAACTTAAACGAAGACGAACCGGACGATTTACCGTTCTAAGAGTTTAAAAAAACAATATAAAAATTCCAAATTCCAATTCATTACTGTGTTTTGGGATTTGGAATTTTGTTTTTGAGCAATTAGTCATTTCTAAGAATTGGAATTTAGAATTTCAATATTGGAATTTTAAATTAATTATTGATTATTTTAAAAAATGCATTATTTATCAAAAGACTTATTTTTTCCGGCAGTTTCAGAAGCAGATGAAGAAGGGATTCTTGCCATTGGAGGAGATTTAAGTCCGGAGCGTTTACAGCTGGCATACAAAAGCGGTATTTTTCCCTGGTTTAATGAAGGAGAACCTATACTTTGGTGGTCACCGGATCCGAGGATGGTTTTGTTTTTAGACGAATTGATTGTCTCAAAAAGTATGCGTGCCGTTTTGAATAAAAAAATATTTAAAGTTACTTTTAATCAAAACTTTAAAGACGTAATTTCGAATTGCCAAAAAATAAAACGCGAAGGACAGAACGGAACGTGGATCTCTAACGATATGATTGATGCGTATTGTAACCTTCACGAAAAAGGAATTGCAAAATCAGTTGAGGTCTGGCAGGATGAGGTTTTGGTCGGCGGTTTATACGGAATTGATTTAGGGCATGTTTTCTGCGGAGAAAGTATGTTTTCTAAAGTTTCAAATGCATCAAAAGTAGCTTTCATTGCTTTGGTTGAATATTTAAGAAAAGGAAATTATAAATTATTGGATTGTCAGGTTTATAATCCTCATTTGGAAAGTTTGGGCTGTTGCGAAATTGACCGTGAAGAGTTTATGTCTATTTTAAAAAGTGAGTAAAATGAATACCATTCATGTTGTAAAAGAAATTTATATCTACCCGATAAAAAGTCTGGCAGGAATAAGCTGTCAAACAGCTTTAGCAGAAGAAATGGGATTTGAAAATGATCGCCGATGGATGTTGATTAATGAAGATAATCTGCATGTTACGCAAAGAGAATACCCTATAATGAGCCAGTTTTATCCGCAGATTTCAGAGGGTAAAATAAGTATCACTTTTGAAAATGATAAACATGAATTTTCTATAGATGAAGATTTGAAAATTCCAATAGAAACCAATGTCTGGGAAGATAAAACAGAAGTTACGGAAGTAAGTAAATCAACATCTGAATGGTTTAGCAAACATCTAGGTTTTGCATGTAAATTAGTCAGAATCAATAAAATTGGCGACCGTAAACACGAAAGTTCCAGATCTAAGGAAACTTACAATGTAAGTCTCGCCGATGGATACCCTTATTTACTTGTTGGGACAAAAAGCATGGATTTTCTTAATGATAAACTAGATGAAAAAATCACGGTTAAAAGATTTCGCCCAAACATAGTAATCAGTACTGAAAATCCTCATGAAGAAGATGATTTCAATACTTTTAAAATAGGAGAAATTCAGTTCAAAAATGTAAAACCCTGCGGAAGATGCATTATGGTTAATAATGATCCGGAGAAGGCAGTTGTAAAAAAAGAACCTCTGAAAACATTAAGTAAATACAGAAATGTAAATAATTCTGTTTTATTTGGGACTAATATTGTGAGCTTAAATTCAGGTATTATTAGTGTAGGGGATGCAGTTGTTTTTTAAAAAGTCAGCTTTTTAAAATTCCAGTTTAAAGTATCAAAAAGAAGCAGTTCATTTTTTAAAGCTGGTAATTCTAAAATAAGTTTTAAGGTTTCGTGTGCCATCATATTGCCGATAATTCCGGGCAAAGTTCCTAAAACACCATTCAGGTTACAATTTGGAACATCTTTCGGATCCGGCATTTCAGGGAATAAATCACGCAGGTTTTTACCTCCGTTATGATTAAAAACAGCAATTTGTCCTTCAAATTTCAGGATACTTCCGTAAACAAGCGTTTTACTCAAATCTACACAAGTATCATTGACTAAATAACGGGTTTTGAAATTATCAGAACCGTCTACAATTATGTCAAAACCCTGAATAAGCAGAGAAGCATTTTCTACAGTCAGTTTTTCCTCAAAAGCAATTACGTTTATTAACGGATTTAACTTCATAAGCACCTTTTTGGCTGTAGAAGCTTTAGAAAAACCAACCTGATCTTCTGTGTATAAAATCTGGCGATGAAGATTATGGATTTCGATAGTATCAAAATCTACAACACCAATAGTTCCAACACCTGCAGTTGAAAGATATTGCAAAACCGGACAACCTAAACCTCCTGCGCCAATAACCAGTACTTTTGCATTTTTAATTTTTTCCTGACCTTCATCTCCAATTTCAGGAAGTATGGTTTGCCTGTTGTAACGAAGGAATTCCTTGATAATGCTCATTATTTTAGTCTTAAAGTTTGAAAGTCGAAAGCTCAAAGTCGAAAGCGTATTGTATTAAGTGAAAGACTTTATGACTTTAGACTTTCAAACTTTCGACTATATGCCTCGTGCCAGTCTTTCCAGACAGGTTCATAGCCTGCGTTTTTTATGATTTGTGAAATTTCAGCAGCTGAGCGTTCATCACTGATTTCAAATTGTTCCAGAGATTGCGGATCCACAACATAGCCGCCGGGATTTGTTTTAGAGCCTGCACTCATGCTTGTAACGCCAATAGGAATGATATTATTCCTGAATTTTTCATTTTCCCTTGTTGAAATCGAAATTTCCAAATCTTCATTCCACAAACGATACGCACAAATGAGCTGTGTCAGATCTTTGTCATCCATAATAAAATTAGGTTCGATAATTCCTTCGGCTGGACGTAACCTTGGAAAAGAAACCGAGTATTTTGTTCTCCAGTATTTTTTCTGAAGATAATCGATATGGAGCGCATTAAAAAAACTATCCGTACGCCAGTCTTCCAAACCTAACAAAACCCCTAACCCAATTTTATGAATTCCGGCATTTCCTATTCTGTCGGGCGTATCTAATCGATAATCAAAATTTGACTTTTTGCCTTTCGTATGGTATTTTTTATAAACTTCCTGATGATATGTTTCCTGATAAACCAAAACAGAATAAACACCGGCTTGGTGTAAACGCTGATATTCTTCAACCGAAAGTGGCTGCACTTCAACTGAAATAATCGAAAACTGATTTTTGATAAGTTCAATAGCGTTTATAAAATAATTGATGTTTACAGCATAATTGGCTTCTCCGGTAACTAATAAAACATGATCGAAACCGCTATTTTTTAGTGCCTCGGCTTCAAGTTTTATTTCGGCATCAGAAAGTGTTTTTCTTTTGATTTTATTATCCAAACTAAAACCGCAATAAGTGCAGATGTTTTGGCATTCATTGCTTAAATACAACGGCGCATACATTTGAATGGTTTTACCAAAACGTTTCATTGTAAGTTCATGACATTGCTGTGCCATTTGCTCTAAATAAGATTGTGCGGCAGGCGAAATCAGTGCTAAAAAATCATCAAGATTTCTTTTGTTTTTAGCGAGAGCCCGCTCAACATCTTTTGATGTGATTTTATATATTTTGGTTTGAATTTCATCCCAGTTATATTGCTCAAAAATAGATTTGAATGTGTTCATTTTATTTTTTTTCACGCAGATTTAGCTGATTGTGCAGATTAAATTTTATTGACTACCCGATTAATATTGTCCAAAATATTTGTACAATTAAAATTGACTAATAGGCCAAGTTTTTTATTTGTTAATTTTAAATAGGTTGTTAGTTGTTTGTAATGAACTGGCTTTAATTCTTCTACAGATTTTAATTCAACAATGACTTTGTCTTCAACCAATAAATCCAATTTAAATGTAATATCCAGATAAGCATCATCATATTTTACCGGAATTTCAAGTTGTTTTTGAACTTTAAGATTATCCTTTTGTAATTGATAATATAGAGCACTTTCATAAATGGATTCAAGTAAACCGGGACCTAATTTATTGTAAACTTTGAATATTGATCCTCTTACCTTATATTAAATTTCATTTTCTGACATAGTATTTTTTTTGTTCAAAAATAAAGAAATTTCTTTCTTTTTATAGTTGGATTTTTCATACAAATCTGACAGACAATGCATATTAATTTTCTTAAATCTGCATAATCAGCTAAATCTGCGTGAAACAAAATTTTAGTCATATAAAAACGATGTAAGTGGACTCGAAGCCACGGCATAATTATGCTGATTGGCAATTTTAGCTTCAAAAGCTTTTCTTCCGGCAATAACCGCTTCTTTAAAAGCTTCTGCCATTAATTCCGGGTTTCCTGCAGCGGCAATAGCCGTATTTACGAGAACGGCATCTGCACCGATTTCCATAGCTTTAGCAGCATCAGAAGGAGAGCCAATTCCGGCGTCTACAATTACCGGAACATTGCTTTGTGCTATGATTATTTCTAAAAAATCAATGGTTTTTAAACCTTTGTTACTTCCAATTGGTGAACCCAAAGGCATTACCGCAGCAGTCCCTGCTTCTTCTAAATGTTTGCACAAAACAGGATCGGCATGAATGTAAGGCAGAACAATAAAACCTAATTTCACCAGTTCTTCTGTAGCTTTTAAAGTTTCGATTGGGTCCGGCATTAAATATTTTGGATCGGGATGAATTTCCAGTTTTAACCAGTTTGTTTCTAACGCTTCACGCGAAAGCTGAGCTGCAAAAACTGCCTCTTTTGCATTTCTTGCACCCGAAGTATTAGGTAATAAATTAATTCCGGGATGATTCAGGTGCGATAAAATGACATCCGTTTCAGTTTCTAAATCAATTCGTTTTAAGGCAACGGTAACCAATTCACTTTTTGAAGCCAGGATTGCTTTTTCCATTTCCAGATTTGAACCAAATTTTCCGGTACCGAGAAACAACCGGGATTCAAATGTCTTATCTCCCATATTAAATGCTGATGTTTGCATAGAGTTTTTCTTTGAGTTGTGTGATTAATTTTCCTTTTTCCGGATTATTAGTAATTAAACCGGAAACGGCAATTCCATGAATGCCCGTTTCCATTAATGGATCTATATCCTTTAATGTGATTCCTCCAATAGCATAAACAGGAATATTTATTTTATTTTTTTTTAGCTTTTGAATAATTCCAAAATATCCTGATAATCCTAAAATCGGACTCAGTTTTTCTTTTGTAGTAGTATATCTAAAAGGCCCTAGACCAATATAGTCACAGCCATTTTTGACATGATCAGTGATATCTTCATAGGTGTTTGCAGTTGCTCCGATGATTTTTGTACTGCCTAAAATTGCTCTTGCCTCGTCAATTTTCATGTCAGTAAGACCTAAATGTATACCGTCTGCAGCAACTTGCTGAGCGAGATATAGATTGTCATTTACAATGAAATTGGCTAAGTATTTTTCGCATAAAACTTTTGCAGCTTCCGCTAAAGCAAATGTGTCTTCAGGAGTTTGATCCTTGAAGCGCATCTGAATCCAGTCGCATCCATTGTCAAGTGCCGCATGAATGTTGTACAATTGAGATTCGATAGTATTTCCCTGGGAAATGTATTGCAGTTTGTTATACATAATGATATCCGATTAAAGTTGAAGTTGAGCTCAGGTATTTTTCGATATAATTTTTAGCATTCGTGCAGGCTTCTGTGATAGGTTGATTGAGGGCTAAATTGGCAGTAATAGCAGACGATAAAATACAGCCAGAGCCATGTTTTTCAAAACAGTTTTTT
Organism: Flavobacterium sp. HTF; assembly: GCF_003105115.1. Taxonomy (GTDB): domain Bacteria; phylum Bacteroidota; class Bacteroidia; order Flavobacteriales; family Flavobacteriaceae; genus Flavobacterium. Next base: position 20,977 of record NZ_QETH01000036.1, read on the forward strand.
TCTGATGGCAGCAAATTGATGATTTCATTTTTTAGAAACAGCTGATCCTTGCCCGGTTCAGTTGCATTATGCCCGCCTTTTAAAAGAATTGCTGTACTGATTTCGTTTTCTATCCAGAGATTCTCTGATATAAAACCCGGAAACAACTGTTCGATTTCATTATAGTTAGGCGTAATCAAATCAACTTTAGATAGAATCTTATGTAAATCTAATCTGTCCTCTATGGTTAAAAATTCAAAATTGGTGGTCGATTTTAAAACAGGATCCCAAACAATTTTTGTGTTTGGAGATTCTAATTTAACAAACGAAAGAATCCGGTTGAGATAAGCCAAAGAAGGAACAATTCCAATTTTAACAGCGCTGATTTTGTAGTTTTGAAATAGCGTTTCAATAGACCGGATAACGAAACTCAAATTAGTCCATTCCATTTCAAAAAACGCATTTTCTGTCTGGATTGTATTTGCGGTTATGATTGCAAATCCGGTTACCTGATGCTGCTCAAATGTTTTTGCGTCAGCAAGAACCCCGGCACCTCCCGAAGGATCCAGGCCAGCTATAGAGAGTACGTATGGGCGATTTTTTGACATAATTTGAATTGTTTTATTGGATTTTCATTATTCCAGACAGCTCCTAAAAGAGCGATATCATCAAAGCCATTTTCAAGTGTTTCTGCAATATTTCCCGAATCAATTCCGCCTAAAGCGACAACTTTTGTCCTGAAGTTTGTTCTTGATTTTAAAGCTTCAAAAAGATTGTTTTTTGGGAGATAATTTTCTTTGGAAATGCTTTTAAAAACCGGGCTAAAAAAAGCGTAATCAAATCCATTTTCTATCGAATTGAAATCTTCAATAGAATGCGTTGAGGTTGAATCATACCGGTAAGGTTTTGGAAATCCTGCAGTAGAGTTGTGAATGTGCTTTCTTTCTTTTTCAGAAAAATGAAATCGGTTAATTCCAAAATCTTCTGCTAATACATGATGGTTATGTAAAACAAGTTTATTTCTGTTTTTCAGTTTAATCTGATGAATAAACTGCACCATTTCCATTTCAGAAAAGTCAGGTTTACGGATATGAAGCAAAGGCAATCCTTCTTCAAATAAAGAATAAATTATCTTAATTTCATCTGCAACAACAAAAGGATTTGTAATTACGATCATTTTTTGAAAGTATTAAGATTTGGGTATTAAGTATTAAGACAAAAGTTGGAATGAAATGTCTTCTGATTAGAAATCTTAATACTTAATACTATAATCTTGATTCTACATTAAATATAAATTTCTTTCCCCTGTTCAATAAACTCTTCTGATTTCTCCTGCATTCCTTTCTCTGCAGCAGCAACATCCCTGATTTCCTGAGATATTTTCATCGAGCAGAATTTTGGTCCGCACATGGAGCAGAAATGTGCCACTTTTGCACCATCGGCAGGAAGCGTTTCATCATGAAATTCTCTTGCAGTATCGGGATCAAGTGCCAAATTAAACTGATCTTCCCAACGGAATTCAAAACGGGCTTTGCTCAGTGCATTGTCACGGTATTGCGCTCCCGGATGTCCTTTTGCTAAATCTGCAGCATGGGCTGAAATTTTATAGGTAATCACACCATCCTTTACATCTTTTTTATTCGGCAGTCCAAGATGTTCTTTTGGTGTTACATAACACAACATTGCGCAGCCGTACCAGCCAATCATTGCCGCACCAATTGCTGATGTAATGTGGTCGTAACCCGGAGCAATATCAGTAGTTAATGGCCCTAAAGTGTAGAATGGAGCTTCATGGCAATGTTCCAGTTGTTTATCCATATTTTCTTTGATCATGTGCATTGGTACGTGCCCCGGACCTTCAATAAAAACCTGAACATCATGTTTCCAGGCAATTTTAGTTAATTCACCAAGCGTTTCCAGTTCGGCAAACTGAGCTGCATCATTTGCATCGGCTATAGAACCCGGACGCAAACCATCGCCCAAAGAAAAAGCAACATCATATTGTTTCATGATTTCGCATATTTCTTCAAAATGGGTATACAGGAAATTTTCCTTATGATGAAATAAACACCATTTTGCCATAATTGATCCGCCACGAGATACGATTCCGGTAACACGATTTGCGGTAAGATGGATGTATCTTAATAAAACTCCGGCATGAATCGTAAAATACGAAACGCCTTGTTCTGCCTGTTCAATCAGAGTATCACGGAAAATTTCCCAGGTTAAGTCTTCTGCAATTCCTTTTACTTTTTCCAATGCCTGATAAATAGGAACTGTACCAATCGGAACAGGCGAATTACGAATAATCCATTCCCTGGTTTCGTGAATGTTTTTTCCTGTCGAAAGATCCATAATCGTGTCAGCTCCCCAACGGCAAGCCCAAACGGCTTTTTCTACTTCTTCTTCGATGCTCGAAGTCACCGCACTGTTACCAATATTAGCATTGATTTTTACAAGGAAATTACGTCCGACAATCATCGGTTCGCTTTCGGGATGGTTAATGTTGTTTGGAATGATAGCTCTTCCGCAAGCCACTTCAGAACGTACAAATTCCGGAGTAATTTTGCTTTTTGGTGTATTGGCCCCAAAACTGTGTCCGGCGTGTTGGCACTGCATCGCTTTTGTCTGCTCGTTTAAAAGATCAATACGCTGATTTTCACGAATGGCAATATATTCCATTTCAGGAGTGATAATGCCTTGTTTGGCATAGTATAACTGTGTTACGTTGGCACCTTTTTTAGCCCTTTTTGGCTGGTGCAGATATTCAAAACGAAGATGGTTCAGATTTTCATCCTTTAATCGGGCTAATCCATAATCAGAAGTTATTTCATTTAAAATTTCGACATCATTTCGGTCCAGAATCCAGCTTTCGCGTAAGCGTGGTAAACCTTTTCTAATATCAATTTCAATATTGGGATCAGTATAAGCACCGGAAGTATCATAAACGGTTACGGGTGGATTTTTTTCAATTCCCCCGTTTGAAAGTTTAGTGTCACTTAATTTGATTTGACGCATGGCGACTTTTATGGGATGAATTTCTCCATCAACATATATTTTTTCCGAATTAGGGAATGGTGTTCTTGAGATTTGTTCTTCGTTAGTCATAAGAAAAGAAGTTATAAGTTGTGATTTACTGTAGAGACGCACTGCCGTGCGTCCATGTATATATAAAATTGGAATTTGGTTCTGAATCTTCTGAATTGGAATTTATTTCTATCCACCTTGCGTGGCAGAAATAATCAGAATTTCATCAGTTTCCTGTACGAGGAATTCGTTCCATTTGATTTTTGGAACAACGGTATTGTTAATAGCAACGGCGATTCCGTTTTGTTTGTGCGGAATTTCGAGATCGAGCAATGACTGAACGCTAAGTGATTCAGCATTGAATTGTTTTACTTGTTGGTTGATTTTTAGTTCCATTCCTTTTAAGTTTAGTGTATAGTTACACGATAGGAATGGCTACAAAATTACGCGTAGACGCGCGCATAGAAGTCATCTTACTTTTCCCTACGCTAGTATGAACTAGATCAGGTTCAGAGGGTAAAATCTCAGCCTGCATGTTGCAGACACCCCTAAAGTGTGAAGCAAATGTAATGAATTTTGTTTAAAAGTTTGAAAAACTTTCAGATTTCATGTTTTACTAACCAGAAACCTGGAACCTGAAACAAAAAATCACTTCGTTCTTGTCCAGCAATCTTCAATATGGTCATTGACCATTCCGGTTGCCTGCATGTGAGCATAAATAACGGTTGAGCCTACAAATTTGAATCCACGTTTCTTTAAATCTTTACTAATTTCATCCGAAAGTGGAGTAGTGGCAGGAACATCTTTTAAGGTTTTTGGATTATTGTTAATAGGTTTTCCATCGGTAAATTTCCATATATAATCTGAAAAAGTACCAAATTCTTCCTGTATTTTTATGAAGGCTTGTGCGTTTGTAACAGCCGCACGGATTTTTAATTTGTTGCGGATGATTCCCGTATTTTCTAATAGCTCTTCGATTTTTTCTTCCGGATAATTGGCAATTTTTTTATAATCGAAATAATCAAAAGCAGCTCTGAAATTTTCTCTTTTGTTCAAAATAGTAATCCAGCTCAGTCCGGCCTGAAAAGTTTCAAGGATTAAAAATTCAAATAAAGAGGCATCATCATACACCGGAACTCCCCATTCTTCGTCATGATATTTTTTGTATAAATCGCTGGCAGAACACCAGCCGCATCTTATTTTATTTTCGCTTTCCATTACTTTCCAATTTTCCAGTGATAGCCTTTTACTGAAGGGATGTATGCTTTATTTCCGATGATTATTAAGTCAGTATAGATTTTCTTATTATATCTGATTCCGATAGCTTCTCCGGAAGTATACATTTTATTGGCTTCAAATTTGAGTTTCATTTTGGCGTCTGTAAATCTTGCATCAGAAATTCTTTCTACAAACCACGTTGATTTCCATTTTACTTCAATTTCATCTTCCGCCGTTTTGGTAATGCTTTTTATCATCTTTATTCCGTCAGCAGGAATATTATGATCTTCAATAAGTTCTTTTTGTGTTAAAGTCTCTCCGGTTTTGCAATCTGCCAGGAATTTTTTAAAATAAGTAATTCCCAGAAATTTTTCATTTCCGATTTCCCGTTCTATAATACTGTCAATCGTAGTTTCTGTATTTTCAGGAATAATCTCCGTCTTACTAATTTTATCTGTGATTGAATTTTTATAAGCTTTTACAGTTTCAATTGTGCTTTCTGAAATAGTTTCTATTTTGTTTGAAATACCGTCAGTAACTTCCAGTATTTGCTTTTTAGAATTTTTAGAACAACTTGTAATCAGGCATATTACCAGGGCTGAAAAATAGATTTTATAATTTTTCATTATTTTAAATCTTCTTTGTCTGTATGAAGATGATCTTTTTCCAGATATTTTTTTATCAGATGATGTCCGGCATAAATAAGCGGTGTCAATAAAATCGCAACCGAAAGTTTAAAAATATATCCCGTTAAACCGGATGAAATATAAGTATCAAAATCAATTTTTCCCGGTAAGTAAAAAGCAATTCCAAGTACAATAAAAGAATCGAATAATTGTGAAATTACTGTTGATCCGGTTGTTCTGAGCCATATCTTTTTTTCTCCGGTACGTCTTTTAAAAAACCAAAATATCCAGACATCTATTAATTGCGATACTATAAAAGCGATTAAACTTCCAACAATAATCCACATACTCTGACCAAAAACGGCCTGAAATTGTTCGTCATTTACAGGACTAATCCCTTTTGCGGCCGGAATCACAATTGCCATAAAAAGAATAAGAAAGGCGTAAGCAATCAGGCAGGCTGTAATAAAAGAAAGCTTTTTTACTCCTTTTTCACCAAAATACTCATTGATTAAATCAGTTGTCAGAAAAACAATTGGCCAGGGCAATATTCCTATACTCATTACAAAAGGGCCAATCTGGATTAATTTTCCACCTATTAATTCGGCAACGACTGCGTTGGTAATAAAAATTCCTGCAAGAATAACGAAGACAATTTCTCTTTTGGTTTTAAACATATTTCTTTTTGGTAAATGAAGTTTCAAATTTAAGTTATTTCTATTTAAGTTGAAGATTCACTATATAAATAAAGTGGGTTTCAAAATAATAAAATGGTAAATTTGAGTTTAGATAATTAAATTGTCAATCAGAAAATAAATAATATTTTATAATGAGCACTATCACTTCCATTAACTCTCAATCAGGTTCTCAAAATCCGTTGCTTCAGGAATGGGGCGGACCTTACGGAGGAGTTCCTTCTTTTGATGAATATAAAGTTTCAGATTTTAAACCTGCAATAGAAATTGCCATTCAGCAAAAATTAGAAGAATTAGATAAAATTGCAAATAATGATGAGCTGCCTGATTTTGATAATACCATTGCAGCTTTAGAACTTTCGGGTAAAAACATCACTAGAATTCGCGAAATCTACGAAATCTTCAGTTCAAATATTTTTACTCCCGAATTCGGAATTGTAGAAACTGAAATGTCTCCAAAATTATCGGAACTGAATGATAAAATGTATCAAAACCACAAGCTTTTTTCAAGAATAGAAGCGATATATAATTCAGAAGGATATAAAAATCTGAATAGCGAACAACAACGTCTGGTTTGGTGGTATTATACAAATTTTGTGCGCGAAGGAGCAAAATTAAATAACGAGAATAAAGAAAAAGTTGGAAAGATCAATCAGGAATTAGCACTTCTTTTTACCAGATTTAGCCAGAATTTATTAGCCGAAGAGCAAAACCAGTTTATAGAATTAAAATCAGAAAATGATTTTGACGGTTTACCGGAAGAAATTAAAAATGCGGCTATTGCTGAAGCCAGACTGAGAAAAATTGATGCTTTGGGATGTGTTATAAATACCCGTTCATCTATTGAACCATTTCTGACGTTTTCTAATCGTAGGGATTTAAGACAAAAAGCTTTTGATATTTTTGTAAAAAGAGGCGATAACGGTAACGAAAATGATAATAATGAATTACTTGTTTCTATTTTAAAATTACGAAGCGAGAAAGCATCATTATTGGGCTATGCGTCATTTGCAGAATGGAGTTTGTCTAATAAAATGGCAAAAAGCCCGGCCGAAACATTAGCTTTAATGGAATCGGTGTGGAAACCGGCTGTTGATAAAGTACATCATGATGTTGCAGAAATGCAAAAAATTGTGGATGCCGAAGGTGGTGATTTTAAAATTCAGCCCTGGGACTATCGTTATTATGCAGAAAAAGTCAGGAAATCAAAATACGATTTAGACCAGAACGAGGTAAAGCAATATTTGCAGCTCGAAAACTTAAGAGAAAGTATGTTTTGGGTTGCAGGCGAATTATTTAATTTAAGTTTTAAGCAAATCGATACTATTCCCGTTTTTCATAAAGATGTTCGTGTCTGGGAGGTCAATAGTGACAGAACCGGCAAAACGATTGGATTATGGTATTTTGATCCTTACGCAAGAGCAGGGAAACGTTCAGGCGCCTGGATGAGTTCTTATCGGGATCAGCAGAAACTAAGTGAGACACTTCCGATTGTTTCTAATAACTGCAACTTTATAAAAGGAAATACAAACGAACCTGTTTTGATTTCGTGGGATGATGCAACTACTTTATTTCATGAATTTGGCCATGCACTCCACGGATTGTGTTCTAATGTAACATATCCGAGTTTATCGGGAACGGCTGTGGCAAGAGACTATGTTGAGTTTCCGTCTCAGTTGTTAGAACATTGGCTGGCAACTCCCGAGGTGCTGAATAAATTTGCTTTACATTATAAAACAAATGAACCATTGCCTAAATCATTAGTAGACCGAATAGAAAAAGCAGCCAATTTTAATGAAGGTTTTGCAACCGTAGAAACGATTTCAAGTTCTTTTGTGGATATGAAACTTCATTTACTTACAGAAAATGTCAATCCCCATCAATTTGAAGCGGATACTCTTAAAGAGCTAAATATGCCTTCTGAAATTGTTATGCGCCATCGAATTCCTCAATTTGCACATATTTTTTCCGGTGATGGATATGCGGCAGGATATTACAGTTATTTGTGGTCTGATGTTATAAATGCAGATGCTTATGAAGCTTTTTCAGAAGGGAAAGGACCATTTGATAAAGAAGTTGCAGAAAGGCTTTATAATACCGTTTTTAGTATAGGGAATACTATTGACGCAGAAGAATCGTATGAAAACTTCAGAGGAAGGGCTTTTGAATCTGATGCCTTAATGCGCGCCAGGAACTTTCCAATAGTACAGAATTAACAAAAATAAAAAAGCCCGAATAAATAAATATCCGGGCTTTTTATATTGAAATAATAATATATTAACCTAAAGTAACTCTTTTGAAACCTGTAATTTCAACATTGTATCCTTTAACGTAATCACCAACTTTTTTACTGTCGTCTTTGATAAAGTTTTGATCTAATAAAGCTTTCTCTTGGTCTAAAGTCGTGTTGTCAGAGATGAAACGTTGAACTTTTCCTGGGATAATTTTGTCCCAAATTTGCTCTGGTTTACCTTCAGCTTTTAATTCAGCTTTAGCATCTTCTTCAGCTTGTTTTAAAACTTCTTCAGTTAATTGAGAGAAAGAAATATATTTAGGAACATTTTTTAAAGTTTTACCTAAACGTTTTGCTTCTTCATTATCTTTTTCGATAACAGCAATACGAGCAGCAAGTTCAGATTCAACGAAAGCAGGATCAAAATCTTTGTAAGATAATGTATCAGCTCCCATAGAAGCAACTTGCATAGAAACATCTTTAGTTAAAACATCAGCGTTAGGAATTGCAGCAGAAATTGCAGTTAATGCAGCAATTTTGTTAACGTGAACGTAAGATCCAACAAAAGCACCTTCTAAAATTTCAAAACCACCGATTTCGATTTTCTCACCGATAACTCCAGTTTGCTCGATTAATTTTTCAGCAACAGTAATTCCGTTGAAATCAGAAGCTAAGAATTCTTCTTTAGAAGAGAAGTTGATAGCTCTTTCTACTAAATCTTTAGCCAAAGTTACGAAAGCCTCATTTTTACCTACGAAGTCAGTTTCGCAGTTTAAAGTGATGATAGCTCCTTTAGTGTTGTCTGCATTGATGAAAGAAACAGCAGCTCCTTCAGAAGACTCACGGTCAGAACGGTTAGCAGCAACTTTTTGTCCTTTTTCTCTTAGGACTTGTATAGCTTTATCGAAATCTCCATCAGCTTCAACTAAAGCTTTTTTACAGTCCATCATTCCGGCACCTGTAGATTGTCTTAATTTATTTACGTCTGCAGCAGTAATTGTTGCCATAATATTTTGAATTTTAATGTTAAAAGTAAAAATTCCATCTTTTAAATTCTAAACTCCAATTTTATTAAATTATCAACATAACGTTTTTAATTTGTGTTTGGATTTTAGAATTTAAAATTTGGAATTTAAAATTTGATTTATTCTTCAGTTGCAGGAGCAGCAGCTTCAACAGCCGGTGCAGCTTCAACAGCTGGTGCAGCAGTTTCTTCTGAAGCTTCAGTTTCTTTTTCAGAACCTCTGTCAGAAAGACCTTCGATTACAGCAGCAGTTACTAAAGATAAAATTTTGTCAATTGATTTAGAAGCATCATCATTTGCAGGAATAACGTAATCAACCTCTCTTGGGTCAGAATTCGTATCAACCATTGCGAAAACTGGAATGTTTAATTTTTGTGCTTCTTTTATTGCGATGTGTTCAGCTTTGATATCTACTACGAACAATGCAGCTGGTAGTCTAGACATGTCAGCGATTGAACCTAAGTTTTTCTCTAATTTAGCACGTAGACGATCAACTTGCAAACGCTCTTTTTTAGAAAGAGTCATGAAAGTACCATCTTTCTTCATTTTATCAATAGAAGACATTTTTTTAACTGCCTTTCTGATAGTTACGAAGTTAGTTAGCATTCCACCAGGCCATCTTTCAGTAATGTAAGGCATGTTTGCCGCTTTTGCTTTATCAGCAACGATGTCTTTTGCTTGTTTTTTGGTAGCTACGAATAAAATTTTTCTACCTGATGCAGCGATTTTTTTCAAAGCTTCGTTAGCTTCTTCAATTTTAGCTGCAGTTTTATATAGATTGATAATGTGAATACCATTACGCTCCATATAAATGTAAGGGGCCATGTTTGGATCCCATTTTCTAGTCATGTGTCCGAAGTGAACACCTGCTTCTAGTAAGTCTTTTACTTCTATTTTGTTTGCCATTTTTGTACTAGTTTACGTTCTGTTGATTAGCAATGCATAAATGGCGGTTTCCCAGGCTTTATACATTTAGATGCTAAACTATATCCTACCTCGATAGGAGAGCAACAATAACTGTGTTTTTTAATTTCAATAAATAATTGATAATGTCTTGTCCCATCTGAACAAGACAGGTAATATTAACGTTTAGAGAATTGGAATCTCTTACGAGCTTTCTTCTGACCGAATTTCTTACGTTCAACCATTCTTGGATCTCTTGTTAATAAACCTTCTGGTTTTAGGATAGCTCTGTTTTCAATGTTCACTTCACACATAACACGTGCTAATGCCATTCTAACAGCTTCTGCCTGACCAGTTGAACCACCTCCGTAAACGTTTACTTTTACATCAAAGTTACCAGCGTTTTCTGTCATAGAAAGCGGTTGTAAAACTTTGTATTGTAAAGTTGCAGTTGGAAAGTAAGTTGCGAATTCTTTTTTGTTTACAGTGATTTTTCCTGTTCCTTCAGAAACATATACACGTGCAACAGCGGTTTTTCTTCTACCGATTTTGTGAATAACTCCCATTACTTAAGATCGTTTAGGTTAACAGTTCTAGGTTTTTGAGCTCCGTGAGTATGCTCACCACCTACAACAACATTTAGATTTCTAAAAAGTTCAGCTCCTAATTTGTTTTTAGGTAACATTCCTTTTACAGCTTTTTCTACTAATAATGCAGGGTTTTTAGATTGCAATACTTTAGCAGTTAAAGTTCTTTGTCCTCCTGGGTAACCTGTATGACGCATGTAAATTTTGTCATTCATTTTTGTACCTGTAAGGTTAATTTTTTCTGAGTTGATAACAATTACGTTATCTCCACAGTCAACGTGCGGTGTGTAACTTGGCTTGTACTTACCTCTTAAGATCATCGCAACCTTTGAAGCAAGACGACCTAAGTTATGCCCTTCAGCATCAACAACAATCCACTCTTTTGTTACAGTGGCTTTGCTAGCTGAAATTGTCTTGTAGCTTAATGCGTCCATAATATTATTTTAATTAAACATTCCATCCCCAATAAAGGGGATGCAAAAGTACAATTAATTATTTTAAAACCAAATACCTTAAAAGATTATTTTAACTGCTGATTTTCAGGTGTTAATTTTTCATCCAAAACAATAAAAAAACCATCTTTACAAAATTAAGTAAAGATGGCTGGCAATAGGCTTATAAAAAATTAATTTATACTATAAATATATTTGCTATATCTACAACTTGTTGTGTAGTAAGTGGTTCGTCATACGCTTCAGATCCCGCTGCGGCACCAAATAAGGTTGCGGTATTATAACCTGCCTGCATTGTAACTCCTTCTCCGTTATAAACAGCCTGCGTAGCTTCCGGCATTCCGGCTCCTCTCTCGCTGTTAGAAATCCATCCTTTTAGACCACGTAGTCGTCGTACTTCAGACGCATGTCGTGCTTCGACAGAATGTATTTGTAATGCTGCAGTTAATAAATCGGGTGTAGAAATAAGATTTGCTGCCTGACCTTTATAAGCTCTCACACCCGTATCTTCAAATGCCTGTGCTAATGCTAAAAAGGTCGGATAATCTCCAAAAGGATCAAAGGCGCCTCCAACAGTAAAATCAAAAGTGGGTTTTGGAACAAAATTGGGGCTCATGGTTCCGCCAAGTCCCGCAATTAAAAATTTTACGTGATCTGCTTCATGATCTGCTATTTGCTGAAATACTTTTAAATCACGTCCTCCGTTTTCTGATGCCGGTATTACTCCCGAATCTAATGCCATGGCATAAAATTCATTTTCAAGATATTCTAAGGTGAGGGCAAATTGCAAAGCTCCGATTGGAGTTGCCGGAGTTGCAGTAATGTCTTGTGCCATTGCTTTATTTGCTAATGCAGATAAACCAAATGGAATAGATGCTAATGCTAAATTTTTTCCAAGATTTCCAAATTGTGAAAAACTGTCTCTTCTTGAACCTGTGGCAGCCATAACACCTTCGTTGGTAAATGACTCTATAAATTTTAAGATATTCATAATTTCTAGTTTTAAAAAAATGGATTAATATTAAGGTAAATATTTAGCTGTAAATTCTGTTGTAATAAAGCCGCCTGCAATTGCTAATATTTTAGAAGGATCTTTTGCGTCATCAAGTCCGGTATTCATATTTACAATATCGTCTCCGGCAAAATCTTTAGAATTTGGATTAATCAAACTTCTGATTGCTGATGCATGTCTGGCCTCAACAGAAACAATTTTTCCGGCCAGCAATAGATAATCAGCATTTTTTATCAGTTTTCCTGCGCCATTGTAAGCTGCTACACCGGTATCTTCAAGAGCTTTGGCGGTTGCAAGTACATCTGCACGACTGTTAAAGTTTAATGAACCATAATTAAAAGCCAGGGTTGGTAATAGTTGTGAACTGGGATCAGGTAATCCTCCGCTTAATGCTGCTTTAAAAAAATCTCTGTGAACTACTTCGTGATGATATAAATCGGTAAGTACCTGTTTTTCTATTTCATTAAAGGTGCTGTTAAAGCTTGATGCATTTACAACTTTAGTATAAAAATCAGCTTCCAGCTGCTCCAGAGCATATGCATAAGTGAGCACACCAAAATCCCCTGCTCCCAAATCAAATTTTCCGTTTTTAATTCCCGGCAGCATATTATCTACAACTGGGTCGTCATTATCATTGTCGCTGCAGCCGGCCATAATTAGCCCGGCCCCAACGAGAGTCAGCCCGCTAAGTTTGAGAAAATTCCTTCTGTTGTTCAGAGAAGCATCTACTTCCTGAATCCTTACTTCGTTTTTCATAATTAACAATTTTTACGTGGTTATTAATAGCAATTACATCTTCATGTATTAGTTTACTTACGGGGTTTTGTAAGAACTGGTTTCAGAAATTGGCTTTATTTTAAAATTTCTTTATAATTCCCTTAAGAAACAGATGAAACATGATAAAATTTTAATGCAGTCTTTGATGAATTTTGTTGTAATTTCACTAATTCTACTATATTTGTACTAATTCCATAAATATGATAGAATGAAAGCTAAAGCAACTTTAAAACAAATCGCGAAAGAACTTAATGTTTCTGTATCAACAGTTTCTAAAGCGCTTAATGATAGCCCTGAAATTAGTGAGCAGACTAAGATCAAAATTAAGGAGTATGCTAAACTGAAGAATTACAAGCCGAATGTTATTGGTCTGAATCTGAAGAATCGTAAAACGAAAACTATTGGAGTTATTATACCTAATATATTAAACTCATTTTTTGCAAAAGTTTTTAGCGGAATCGAAAAGGTAGCGGATAAAAAAGGATACAATGTAATTACTTGTATTTCTAATGAATCTTTGGAAAAAGAAATCCATACACTTGAAATGCTTAGTAACGGAACGATTGACGGTTTTATATTGTCAGTTTCCGAAGAAGCACAAAAATTACAGGAATACAATCATTTTTCAGCGATTATTAGTGACGGAACTCCAATTGTAATGTTTGACAGAATTGCTGATGAAGTAGAATGTGATAAAGTTGTGGTTGATGATTTTGATTCGGCCTTAAACTCAACTCAGCATTTAATTAATCTGGGATGTAAAAACATTGCACTGATTTCTTCAGTTGATAATTTAAGTGTTGGTAAATTGAGAGCCAACGGATATCTGAAAGCATTAAAAGATAATAATATACCGGTAAACGAAAAAATTATTCTTCGTACCGATTCTGAAGATGACATGAAAGCTAAAATTGATGCCATTTTTGATCATAAAATTGACGCCATTTTTGCTTTGGATGAAAATGATTCAGTTGCCGCTTTAAGAGTAAGTCTGAAAAAAGGATTCAGGGTTCCGGAAGATATCTCCATTATTGGTTTTGCTGACGGAATTTTAGCTTCAAGACGTTTATCACCAAGTTTAACCACAGTAAGCCAGCACGGAATCGAAATTGGAGAAGTGGCAGCCAAAAGGTTAATCAAAAGACTGGAAGAAACCGAAGAAGAAACTTCAGATTACGAAACAATCGTTATTAAAACAGTTTTAAAAGAACGAGAATCAACAAGAAAAAAATAGATAAAAAAAATCCATTCAGTTTGAATGGATTTTTTTATGATGCAAAATTAAAACTTTAGACTCAGTGTTTAATTTTTTTGTAATAACCAATTTGTAACATCTTTGAAAACATCATCCCAGTGATAACTGCTTTCCAGTTCTTTTCCATTTGAATCAAATTCCCGTTTTTCATAATTGTGACCATAATCCGGATAAGCCTTGATTGTGATTTTTTTATAAGGAAGAAGAAAAGGCAATAAATCATTATGTGTTGATCCTATGTCATTTGTGCCATAAATTATTAACATTGGATTTTTAAACTTTTTAAAGCTTTCATAGCTTAAATGCCTATTATAACTTGCCCAATTGTTGAAATCTATATCATTTTTAAATTCTTTACTATCTTTTTCTATGTTTGTATATTCACTTATTAATTTATCAATTTTGTTTTGACTTGTTGCATCATCATCATTTTTAAAACACTCAATTCTCTCCCTTAAAATAGATTCTGTGATTCGATTAAATGGATCAGCTGACATGCAAACTAATTTAGATATTTTGTTATTATTCTCAGCAGCTTTAGCGGCGACACGATATCCTTCAGAATGACCGACAACAAAAATAGAATCTTTTTTAACGGTATTGTTTTTATGTAGAAAAGCTATAACTGATTTTACCTGATTTACCCTATAATTTAGATTGTCATTTTTGATGTAATCTTCCGGAATCTTTCCATCTGCTTTACGATATCCATTAGAGTCTTTTTCGTAAGAACCGATTAATGGAATACCTTTTCTGGCAATAACTACAAAATTGTATTTTTTCAGATATGGTTTAATATCAAAAGGAATAATTGTATTTACTTCTTTATCATCATAAAAAATTAGCGGTAATGGCTTTGACCCTTGAATAAATAAAATAGTAGGCTTAGGTAAGTTAGAATTATTTATGGTAGTTAAAAAACAAATGGAATCAGTTTTTGTTTTTAGAAAATTTTCCGTGTAACAAACTTTTTTTAAATAGGTTTCCTTATTTTGAGAGATTGATATTTGACTTAAAATTAATATAAAAATACTTACAGTTAAACGTTTAAACTGAGTCATAAATTTTCAATAAATTGATTTAAAAATTCTTCTGCTTATATTCATAAAAAGAAAGAAATAAATTACAATAATAGTGAATAATAAATTAATCCTCTAGGTGTATTTTGTTAAAAATAAAATAATCTTAAATAAAAAAATCCATTCACTATGAATGGATTTATAATCTTATATGTAGAAAGAAAATTATCTGCTTCAAACCAATCTTGATACAATTCAACATCTTAAGAAAATTAATTTCAAAAGTGTCTTCTGTTTTGTGTCGATTATTGGTTAATACTTTTATCTTAAATCATAAGGAAATTTAGGATTTTTAAATTTCTTTAATTTTTCAAAAGGTACAACAAATGATTCTTCACAGGATCTTGCGGCTCTGTAAAAAATTGGGGTAAATTCAATTCCTTTTTCAGTGTAACTCCAGGAAGGAAAATCCCAATATTCTTCATCGGTATAATCACACGGATCTTCGTCTGTGTTTTTTGGTTTTTCAAAATGTTCCTGAGAATTAATTACAGCAAGTAATCTTGGTGCAAAAAAAGTACTTCTATATTTAGAAAACGCCGAAAAATCACTTTCTTTTTCTGTAGTTGCACTTTTGTCAAAAGCAATTATGTCATCAATCTCATAGTTTTTTCCACTATTCAAATCAATGAGGTAACCGCTTCCTCCAAAATCCGGGTGCGCGCCTCCGCAGTAATAAGACGAAAATATTTCAAAACCCAGTAAGTTTGTATTTAAGAAGTTGATAGTTGTACTGCCTTCAATTCCCTGACCGTTACTATATTCAAAACTTGAAGAACAACTAAGCTGGGCTAATGTGCTTTGAATATGTATTTCTTCCAAAATTGGATTAATTACAGCTTTGTTTTTTTCTGAAAAATTAGTTCCAAGCCGAAAGAAATCAGAACTGCAATGTTTCTCCGAATACCAGACAATTTCTTTGTTGTTGTAAATCGTGGTTTTCTGTTTTTTAAACTCAAGGAATTTGTATTTCACCAGATTTAAACGTTTATCATCAAATCTGATTTTGATATTTGATTTGTAATTGTCAAAATTTACAGGTTCAAGATGAACAGCCAGTTGTTTTTCCTTTGCATCATACCAAAAACCATCGAAATTATTACCCGATTTTTTCAGGTAAAATTTCTCAGTGATATTATCACCCGGTTTAAAATAGAAAGTAAAATTATTGCTGTCTTTTAATTTTCCTTCCAGTTTAATGTCTTTTAATGAATTTCTATAGAAATAAACAGCATTTAGACTCGTTTCATTATCTGATTTATAAACCTGAACAGTCATGAAAATTTTACTTTTACCTAAAGTTCCTTCCAGATAATAAGTATTGTCCTGACATACAGCAAAAAGCGAATGAAAAAGAAAAAATAATAAAATAAGTTTTTTCATATTCTGCTTTTAATGCGCTTCCAGCCAGTCTTTTCCTAAACCAAGTTCAACTTCCAGTGGGACTGCCATTTTAAAAGCATTTTCCATTTCATGTTTGATCATCGGCTGGATTTTTTCGAGTTCATCATTATGAACATCGAACACAAGCTCATCATGTACCTGAAGCAGCATTCTAGATTTCCAGTTTTCTTCTTTTAATTTTTTATGAATATTGATCATCGCAATCTTAATGACATCGGCAGCACTTCCCTGAATGGGTGCATTTACAGCATTTCGTTCAGCAGCACTTCTTACTACCGCATTGGCAGAATTGATGTCTTTTAAATAACGACGACGCCCTAAAATGGTCTGTACGTACCCTTTTTCGCGTGCAAATTCTATTTGCTCATTAATGTAAGATCTTAATCTTGGATATGTTTTGTAATAGGCTTCAATCAGGGCAGCACTTTCACTTCTTGATAATGAGGTTTGATTACTTAATCCAAAAGCAGAAACGCCGTAGATGATTCCGAAGTTTACTGTTTTTGCATTACTTCTTTGCTCACGGCTAACTTCTTCCAGTGGTACATCAAAAACTTTGGCAGCAGTTGCTTTGTGAATATCTTCTCCGTTCTGGAAAGCAGCAATCATATTTTCTTCACCGCTTAAGGCTGCGATAATTCTTAATTCGATCTGAGAGTAATCGGCAGAGATCAACGTATGATTTTCATCTCGCGCCACAAAAGCTTTACGGATCTGGCGGCCTCTTTCGGTACGAATCGGAATATTCTGCAAGTTCGGATTGTTAGAACTCAAACGTCCGGTTGCAGCAACAGTTTGCATATAATCCGTATGTACACGCAAAGTCTTTTTATCTACCTGCTCAGGCAAAGCCAGAATATAAGTACTTTGCAGCTTAACCATTTGGCGCCAGTCCAGAATTTGTTTTACTATTGGATTATCGTTGGCCAGATAAGTCAGAACTTCTTCTCCGGTGGCATATTGACCCGTTTTGGTTTTCTTTTGTTTTGCTCCTCCGATTTTAAGTTTATCAAATAAAATGTCTCCTAATTGTTTTGGAGAAGCGAGGTTGAATTTCTCGCCGGCCGTTTCGTATATTTTTTCTTCTAAGGATTTAATTTCAATATCCATTTCTTTGGACATTATACTTAAAAATTCCACATCAAGACGAATTCCTTCGGTTTCCATGTCGGCTAAAACGCTTACTAACGGGATTTCGATTTCGTCAAACAACTTTTTAGTTTCCGTTTTGTCTAATTCAGATGTAAAAATCTCTTTTAATTGTAACGTAACATCAGCATCTTCGGCAGCATATTCCTTGATTTCTTCAAGAGCAACGTCACGCATGGAGATTTGATTTTTACCTTTTTTTCCAATTAAAGTTTCAATAGATTTTGGAGAATATTTCAGATACGTTTCAGCCAAAATATCCATATTATGACGCATATCCGGATTAATCAGATAATGTGCAATCATGGTGTCAAAAAGTTTTCCTTTTACCGTAACGCCGTAATTTGATAAAATCTTCAGGTCATATTTTAAGTTCTGACCAATTTTTTCGATGTTTTCATTTTCAAAAAACGGAACAAATTTTTCAATCAAAACCTGAGCTTCTTCCTGGCTTTCCGGAAACGGAACATAATATCCTTTTCCTTTTTCATAAGAAAATGAAATTCCGACCAATTCTGCATGTAAAGCATCAAGGCCTGTAGTTTCAGTATCAAAACATACGGCAGTTTGTTTTTGCAGATTTTGCAAAAGCAGTTTTATACCCAAGTCACCTTCAACAGCCTGATAGGAGTGAGTCGTAGTTTCGAGAGTTTCATAAAACGAGGTTCTTGCCTGTTCCGGGTTTTCATTGTCAATTGTTGCGCCTCCAAAAAGATCAAATTGATCTTCGTTTTTAGGCTGTGGTTTTTTGTATAATTTGGCATCAGATGCCGGGCTTGCGGTTTCGGTTGTTCCGCCAATTTTAAACAGATTATCAAATTGTTCCGCCATTCTTCTGAATTCCAGTTCCTGAAAAATAGCATCTGTTTTTTCAATATCAGGACGTGTCAGCTCATAATCTGTCTCATTAAAAGTGACATCGCAGTCTATAATAATTGTTGCCAGTTTTTTAGAAAGTATCCCTTTTTCTTTATTGGCTTCAATGTTTTCTTTCATTTTACCTTTCAACAAATGTGTGTTTGCCAAAAGATTTTCCATTGTCCCAAATTCTTTCAGGAATTTTTTTGCCGTAACTTCTCCAACTCCCGGAAGCCCCGGGATATTATCGACAGCATCGCCCATCATTCCAAGAAAATCAATTACCTGTTCCGGTCTTTCAATTTCGAATTTTGCCAAAACTTCAGGAATTCCCCAAATTTCAATACCATTACCCATACGGGCCGGTTTGTACATGAATATATTTTCAGAAACCAATTGTGCAAAATCCTTATCCGGCGTAACCATATAGACTTTGTAGTTTTGTTTTTCTGCCTGTTTGGCGATAGTACCGATTAAATCATCAGCCTCACAGCCATTAGATTCAATAATCGGAATATGCATTGCATTTAATAAATCCTGAATATATGGAATAGCAAGTCTGATCGCTTCGGGAGTTTCATCGCGATTTGCTTTGTATTCGGTGTACATTTCTGTTCTTACGTGACTCCCTCCTTTATCAAAAGCAACTGCCAAATGATCCGGCTTTTCTCTTTTGATTACATCCAGAAGAGAGTTCATAAAACCCATAATTGCAGATGTATCCATTCCTTTAGAATTAATTCTTGGATTTTTTATGAAGGCATAATAACCACGAAATATTAATGCATAGGCATCAAGAAGAAAAAGACGTTTTTGAGTTGACATAAAAAAAAATTTAGTCCGTAAAAATAAACAATTGGGTTTTAAAAAGATTCTGTTTTGCGAATTAAAATAGTTAAGTTTTGTAACAAAAAGTATCTGTCATATTATTAAATAAGTTTCGTTATGCTTTTTTTAAGCTGTAACGTATTTCAACGAACCTGTATAGATTATGCGTTTTTGTTAATATGCGGTTAATTTTTTTATTGTAAGCCATTTCTTCATTTGGTCTTCATTTTTCAGGGATACTTTTGACCTGTAAATAATAAGTATAATTTTAATATTAGAAATCATGAGAAATTTTTTGATGGTACTCGTAGCAGTTTTAGGAACAGGTGCAATGGTTCATGCATTTCCTCCTGTGAAAACTAATCCTGCAAAAGAAGTAAAAGCAACAAAAGAGCCAAAAGCTAAATCTGATAAAAAAGCCAAAGCAGATAAAAAGCAGGCATCGAAAACTGAAACTGCAAAAGTGAAAAAATAAGGATCATTTTTTATTTTGTTTTCGAAGCATTGTAAGGAGACAAAAACAGAAAAAGGTAATTATAAAAATGCAGATGGGAAAAAGCTGATAAAGAGATTTATCGGCTTTTTTTGATTCGTTAATTTTTTAATAACAGGCAACAGGGATTTTTATAATTGCTTAATTTTAGTTGCTCATAGAATTTATAGTTATGAATATTTTAATTGTTGAAGATACCAGAGAACTTGCTGTAGAAGTGCATGACTTTTTGTGTAATACAGGATATGTGTGTAAGATTGCGCATAATTGTGAAGATGCTTTAGACGAAATTGCCAGTAATGATTATGATGCCATGTTGCTCGATCTAGGTTTACCTGACGGAGATGGTTTTGAGGTTTTGAAAGCCGTTAGAAAAACAAAATCAAAAATGGCCGTAATTGTAATAACCGCGCGCGGAGAGCTGGACGACAGAATAAACGGTCTTCATCTTGGTGCCGATGATTATCTGACTAAACCTTTTGCACTGACAGAACTGAGCGCACGCTTGTTTGCTGTTATTCGCAGAATGCATGGTTTTACTATGAATGATTTATTAATACATGGTTTTTCATTGCAGTTGCAGGATTACAGAGTAAGTTATAGCGATGTCCCGATTAATCTGACCAAAAAGGAATTTGATATTTTTCAATATTTAGTATTGAATAAAAATCGAGTAATTACCAGATTGCAGCTAACAGAGCATATCTGGGGAGATATTCTCGAAGTAAATTCAGATTCTAATTTTATCGATGTCCATGTTAGAAATCTCAGAAAAAAATTAGACAAGCATACTGATATCGGCTGGTTTGAAACCGTTCGTAATGTAGGATACAGAATTAATGAATAAATAAATTATTTGTGAAAATAAAACATCAATTAGCCATTTTTAATGCACTAACAAGATTGTTGGTGATTTTGATATTATGGCTGACACTTCCGATTTTGGTCGAAAATGTGGTTTACCGGCATATAAATAATAGTTTATTAGAAAAACAGAAAAAATTTATTGACCATCTGGATCAAAATGAAATTAATGATTTTATTGAAAATTCTGATGATTCAACAGATACGTATTCTCAGTTTTCAACACTGCACAGCGAGTTTTTGGTACTTTCAAAAGTAGATGTCAAATCACGTCAGAAAAAAACAACTTTTAGCAATGACTACAGGATTATTGAAGGGGAACAAAATGAGTATCGTATTTTACAACACTATTTTACATATGAAAATCAGGATTACCAACTGGAAATAGGAAGCAGTCTTAGTGAAATAAAAGACCTCACCTTCATCATTCGGTTTTTTATTCTGATTGTTTTTGTAGTCATTCTTTTAATTACTTTTTTGGCAGATACATTCTATATTGAATATTTGCTGAAGCCTTTTTATAAAATAATCGATACTAAAATTAGACGTGTTAACCAGCCGGAAGCTTTTGATCATACTCCGATAAAAGCAAAATCACGTGATTTCAGAGAACTTGATCTGGTTTTAAACCAAATGATGGATCGTATAGCTGAGCTTTTTAAAAAGGAAAAACAATTTATTTCAAACGTTTCGCACGAGCTTCTTACACCAATTGCATTGCTCAAAAATAAGTTAGAAAATTTATTGCAAAATAATTCTTTGGATGATACTGCTATAGATAAAATAGCCAGTTCGCTCAGGACATTAGATATGCTGAAAAAAATCATAAATAATTTATTGTTGATTTCCCGAATCGAAAACAATCAGTATACAACTGATGAGGATATCCATTTTTATGAAATCATAACAGACATGCAGGAAGATCTTCAGGACAGAATTGAAGACAAGGGAATTGGTTTTTCTAACGTGATGACGCATGATTTTAGTTTTAAGGGAAACAAAACCCTTATTCATATTCTGATTTATAATCTCATTATCAATGCTATAAAATATAATCGGGAAAAAGGAAAAATTACAGTTGCTGACGGATTTTCAGATTACCAGTATTTTATATCTATTGAAGATTCCGGAATTGGAATGGATGCTTCTCAAACGGAAAAAATATTTAACAGGTTTACCCGAATAAGCTCTGATCAGGACGGGCAGGGGTTAGGGCTTGCTATTGCTGACAGTATTGCTTCTCTTCATCATATAGAAATTAAGGTTGTTTCAAAAATTAATGAAGGCACAAAATTCACTCTTTTGTTTCCTGAA
>NZ_QETH01000037.1 GCF_003105115.1 Flavobacterium sp. HTF
ATTTAAAAACCTATCGAGGGGGGAATTGTGTGTAGGTTCAAAAAAGAGATTGTGTTATCTATAAAAGGAGTTTAAATAATTTTATTTTTCTAGTGCTCATATAATCTCTTTTTTTAAATGATGATAACAGAGAATGTTCCTATTATCGGAAAATAAATTATGTGGATATTGTGCAACTTTTCAAAAGGAATTAAGGCAAATTAAATGGGTACAAATAATGCTTCTTTACAGTGTTTTTTCTTTAACCATTTGTGAGCTAAATAATTACCTTCTCTCAAATATACGAAAAATATTGCTATTTTTTTTCGCATGTCAAAAATTAACTAAGTTATTTCTTATTTTTCATAATTGCTTTTTTTTTATCCATATGTTAAAATTTTAAAACACCTCAAACAGAAACATTTAATTATAAGTTATTTCTTATGATAAATTGGTAAAAAAGCGTGATTTTACTCTTTTGTAAGATTATACATTGACTTAAGTTTACTCTTCAACCTAAACAACCAAAAAGTCATGCAAAACAATCAAGACTCCTGCATCCCTAATGGATGGATTGGCGGATTCCCACCTGCAAATTCACCTATGCAATATCCCACAAGAGACCTGACCTCATTACCAATGTTGGGCAATATGGATAATATTAATTTTCTTCAGCGTCAGCTTGGGGTAAAATGGCCGGAATTTAGCTGGGAAACACAAAAAGGAAATGTCAATCCGCAAAGATGTTATCAGAAATTTGCGCCTTACATATCAAGAGTTGGTTATACCGACGAAGGAAGGGTTTACTCTGTTATTTGTCCTCAGCAGGGAATCTGGCTTAAAGATGAGATTTGCCTAAATGTAGAAGTAACCGTTACCGGGCAAAGAGGCTGGGTTAATGAAACTACAAAAGAAATTGCAGTTGATATGACTGTCGAAGGCAAAATTTGGTTTACACCAAGCGAACATCAGGGCGACAAAATAAAAGAAATATGGCCGTTACTGAGATACAGTCTTCCAACATTTCCTTTGGATAAAGAAAATGCGATCAGGGTGATTACCCATCTTCCGGGAAATCCAGATCAGCCGATTTTTCCGGTAAACAAAGGAATATCTCCTGAATTTATTAACCCGCCATTTGCATTACACGAAAGTGAAGCTTTTTCAACCGGATATATTGCCGTTGAAATTGGCGATATTAAAATGACTAAAGATCCTGTCGTTGACGATTTTAATAAAATCATCATGAGAGCTTTTAATCTGGGATCAGGAAATATGCTCCAACCGGGAAATATACTGTCGTGGAATCTTTGGTTTACCGAGCCTGCATTGGTCAACAAATTAGAATGGAAAAACCATGCAGAATACTGGCGAAAATCGATTGACGCGCATCATGGTTCGCCAGGAGGTGACGGCACAAACGCCAGATATTTTGATGGTACTTATTTTAATCCTGAGCAATATGCAATCGACGAAATTATTGAGGAGATTATTGCATATATCAAAAGCCATCTTTAATTTCCCTAAGAAATTAAACTAATAAAAAACGAGGTATTTCTAAATCTGGAAATACCTCGTTTTTTATTAGTAAGTTATTTTTTATTGACCAGAACAACTTCTTCATTAGCAATAGCATAAATAATATCTTCCTGAGAAGGTTTTACAATATGCTTGCCCGTAAATTCACCAAAAGCAGGCAAAATCATCTGATCATTATTCTGATAAAAACAGCGCAGTTTCAGGGATTGACCGCCCAGACCCCTCAAAATAACACCGGGATGAATGTGACCTGAAAAATTGAAAAAACCTTCTTTTGTTGTTGGATGATGTGTCAGCAAAAAAGCATCGATTTCCAGTAATGGTACAACATTGATTTTGATTTTCTCATAATGTTTTTTATTAATAATATCATGATTTCCGGCTACCAGCGTAATTTCACTAACGCAGCAGGAAACCCACTCTTCAAATAAATTCCATTCCTGATTTTTTGAACTGTGAAATAAATCGCCCAGAAAAATCAATTTTTCAGGAGCAAAGACTTCCACAATAGCGCTTAGTCTTTTAAAATTCTCTACAATGGCATTATTCGGAATGGCAACTCCGTGTTTCCTGAAATGGGAAACTTTTCCCAGATGCACATCAGAAATCAAAAGAAGATTCTTTTCTTTCCAGAATAGAGCACCGCTTGGATGCAAAATAAATATTTCGTTTTGTATGGTTGCAATCATATTCTATTACTTCATATAAGAAGCTGTCATTTTTTTTATTCGTTCTGCCAATGTTTCGCTCGAAAGCTTTTCCCTTAAACGGTCCGTAATGACCGGAAAACTAAACGGGGTCGGTTTTTTGCAGGCTTTCCAGACAATTTCCTGATTTTGGATGCGCTCCAAAGCCATAATCAAACGTCCTTCTTCCAGCTGATGCTCAAAGGTCTCGCGATACGCCTGTTGGAATAATAAATTATCGGGTTCATAATCCCTGAATACTTCAAACAAAAGCTGCGAACCGCTCTGAAGATGTTTTGCCTTGACCATTTTTCCGGGAAAACCGGTAAAAACCAATCCGGCAATTATGGCAATATCCCTGAATTTTCGTCTGGCCATTTCGGTGGCATTTAAGCTTTTCTGCAAATCATGATGCACATATTCCGTTGAAAACAGATTGTTATCCAGAACATTCTGCATGTCAATTTCCTGATCAGAAAGCAATTCAAATCCGTAATCATTGTATGCCAGCGAAAAACTGATAGGTAAAAGCAAACTGATTCTGTATGCCAGTAAACTTGCTAAAGCTTCATGTACAAAACGACCTTCAAACGGGTAAAAAATAGCGTGATAACCTTCTCTGGTTTTAAAAGTTTCAATCAGGAATTCATCTGCATTCGGCACAATAGATTCTTTTCTTTGTCTTGCAAATAACGGCTGTAAGGCTTTTAGTTCGGGAGACAAATCATCCGTATTGGCCCTGTATAATTCCTGACGCATCAACTCACTCATCTGGGCCGAAAGTGCCATTCGGCCGCCCATCCAGCTTACTATTTTAGAAATCTTTTTGGGATCTGCTTTTCGTACCAAAACCTGCATATTCCTGATCTTAAACAATTCAAGTCGTTTTCCGGCAAAAATAAAAGTATCACCGGGCTTTAATTTGGTTATAAACCATTCTTCAATAGTTCCCAAATAACCTCCGGTCATGTATTTTACATTCAGCACCGAATCTCCAATTATAGTTCCGATCTGCATTCTGTGGTGCATGGCAATCAGGCGGCTGTTAATTTTAAAACGGCCGTTTTCTTCAATTTCTACTTTTTTAAATTCATCATAAGCCTGAAGGCTCTGGCTTCCGTTGGTAATAAAATTAAGGATCCAGTTCCAGTTTTCTTCGGTCATCGCCTGATAACAGAAAGTTCCTTTGACTTCTTCAAAAATTTCATCAGGAAAAAATCCATCTGAAACGGCGAGTGTATTGAGGTACTGCACCAAAACATCCCAACTGTTCAGGTACGGAATTCTGTCTTCGATAATATTGTGTTCCGCTGCTTTTTTTAATGCAGAAGCTTCAATTAGTTCAATAGCATGTGTTGCCAGAAAATAAATGACACTTTCTTTTCCGGGCTGGTGACCGCTACGCCCTGCCCTTTGCATAAAACGCGCCACTCCTTTTGGGCCTCCAACCTGAATAATAGTTTCTACCGGAGCAAAATCTACTCCCAAATCAAGGCTTGAGGTACAAACGACAACTTTTAATTCTTCATCCCGAATTGCCTGTTCTACCCAAAGTCTTGTTTCCCGGCTTATACTTCCGTGGTGCATGGCCATTTCTCCCGCAAATTCAGGATACTTTTCCAGCAGTCTTTGAAACCAAATTTCGCAGGCCGAACGCACATTGGTAAAAATCAGTGTTGTTTTACTGGCTTTTACAATTTTGGCAACTTCATCAATCAAATGCAATCCCATATGTCCGCGCCACGGATAAGTTTCCATCTTGTCGGGAATTATAGAAACCACTTTTATTTTTTTATTGATAACTGCCTTGATCAAAACCGAATTCCGATAGGCTTCAGAATCAATTCCGAGTAAAACTTCCTGTGCCTGCTGTAAATTTCCTATGGTCGCCGAAATACCCCAAATACGCAGATTCGGAGCGATTTTTTTTAATCTTGACAAAGCCAGTTCGGTTTGTACACCCCGTTTGGTTCCCAATAATTCGTGCCATTCATCAATTACAATCGCGGTGCAGTTTCCAAATATTTTATCATATCCTTTGGCTGCCAGCAATAACTGTAAACTTTCAGGAGTTGTTACCAGTAAATCCGGCATTTTTTCTTTTTGCTTTGCCCTTTCTCCGGCTGTGGTATCTCCGGAACGAATTCCGACCGTCATTTTAATATCCAGATCATTTACAACACGTTCCGCAGCCTGTTTTATTTCTACTGAAAGTGACCGTAATGGTGTGATCCAGATCGCTTTTAGTCCGGGAGTATGTTTGGTTTTATAATTTGGATTTTTCCGGATGTAATTCAAAATAATCGGTAACCAAAGCGCATAGGTTTTTCCGCTTCCGGTTGGAGCATTTAATAAGCCGTTTTTACCCTGCAGAAAAGCTGTCCAGGTTTGGGTCTGGAAAGGAAATGGTTTCCATCCCTGCTGATGAAACCAGTCATTTGCTATCGCAAAAAGTGCTTCTCTGTTCATTTTATATTTTTTATGCAATTTTGTTATTATCCTTCTTTAAAATATAAAAAAGGGTTTAAACAATCATACTTTTCAAATCTTCTATCGAATTGGCTTCGTCAATTTTTTTGTCATGCCGCCATCTTAGGATTCTCGGAAAACGGGTGGCAATTCCGCTTTTGTGCCTTTTGGAAAGTGCGATTCCTTCAAAACCAATTTCAAAAACTAATTGAGGCGTCACACTTCTTACGGGGCCAAATCTTTCTAATGTATTTTTTTTAATCCAGTCGTCCACCATTCTGAATTCGGCATCGGTTAAACCGGAATACGCTTTTGCGAAAGTGACGAGTTCGCGCTGGTTATCTTCATTTTGCTGCCATAAGGCAAAAGTATAATCGGTAAATAAATTAGAGCGTCGTCCATGTCCTCGCATCGCATAGGTCAACACGGCATCTATCGCCAAAGGTTCAATTTTCCATTTCCACCAGTCGCCTTTTTTTCTTCCCACCTGATATGGAGAGCCTTTTCGTTTAATCATTAAACCTTCGCTTCTCATTTCACGTGAGCGTAATCTTTCTTCCGTCAGTTCTTCCCAGGTAGAAAATTGTACCCTTTCTGAAAGCTGCAGCGGAATATCATGATGTTTGATATCCTGATATAATTTCTCCAATAATATACGTCGTTCTTCAAAAGGCAGATTTCTGATATCCTCACCTTTCCATTCTAATAAATCATATGCTTTTATAATTACAGGTGATTTTTTTAGAATGGCAGCCGAAACGGTTTTTCGTCCTATTCTCGTTTGCAGATCGTTAAAAGTTCCAATTTCATTTTCTATAAAAGGGAGAATTTCGCCATCTATAACCGTTCCATCGGGAATAACACCAATAAAAGAACCAAATTCAGGATATTTATCTGTAACTAATTCTTCACCCCGGCTCCACACATAAATTTCATTTTCACGAATAATCGTCTGGGACCGAATGCCGTCCCATTTATGTTCGGCGCTCCAGTCTTCCGGATTTCCTAAGTCTGACGGCTCTCCTTCAATGGGATAAGCCAGATAAAACGGATAAGGTTTTGATAAATAATCGCTGCTTTTTTCATCCAGAATTAATTCCTGAAACGTAATGGTATTGGGATTCCAGTCGCCCATTAATTTATATGCCAGGGCATCTTCATCGATATTTTCTGCTTTAGAAAGGGCTCTGGTCATTAACTTTTGACTCACCCCAATCCTGAAACTTCCGGTAATTAATTTAGTAAAAACAAATCGTTCGTAATAATTCAGTGCCAGCCAGTTGGTCTGCAGGTATTCTTTTTTTTCGGTATCGGTTTTCTTTTTTAAAGCAATGATTTCCTGCAAAAATTCAGTCAGGCTCCTGTCAGAATGTTCTTTTGTTGTCGGAATCACCAGGGCAATGGTTTCTGCCAGATCGCCTACGATATGATAACTTTCTTCAAAAAGCCATAGTGGAATACCAGCCAGTTCATTGGCCCATAAACGCAGTAATGTAGTATTGACTGGTCTTGGCGGCCGCCGGTGCGACAGAATGGCTATAGTCCATACCTTATCTTCATCGCTTGCATTCCGAAAATAATTCGTCAACGCATCGACCTTTACCGACGTTTTATTAGAACTATCCAGTGTTTTTATGAGTTCGGCAAAGTTTTTCATCTTTACTGTTTTTCTGTTGAGTTTATATTGGTACACTGATGAAACGGATTCGCTATCGCGAAAACGCGGATAAAAACTGATTTTTATTTATTCTGAACAGATAGAATCCGTCTCATCTGCGTTACAATTACGCAGTTTGAAATTATTCTTCTTCTTTTTTACTATCCATTTCGCCGGATTCACCTTCGTATTGTGTATGGGCTGTTCTGGCGTCGTAACCCAGTTCCTGTAAGTATTTTGAAAAAATATCAGAATAGCCGTGTGTACAGATTACTTTTTCAGCTCCGGTTGCTTTTATGCTTTCCAGTAATCCGGTCCAGTCGCAATGATCGCTTAAAACAAAGCCGCGATCTACGGCACGTCGTCTTCTGGCTCCGCGAAAAGCCATCCATCCGCTTGCTGAACCTGTGACAAAAGGTGTCATTCTTCTAATCCAGGTACTTCCGTGTGCGCTGGGTGGTGCGAGGACAATATTTCCGAGTAAATCTTCTTTTTTCGTTTCGGGGGTTACGCGAATTGTTGGAGGAAAATCAACCAAAGGCCGTAAAACCTGAGTCATATTTTCGATGGCTCCGTGCGTGTAGATCTTTCCGATATCGGTATCTAAATATTTTAATAATCGTTGTGCTTTTCCCAGTGAATACCCAAAGAGTATCGATGTTTTTCCTTCGGCACGGTTTTCTGCCCACCAGTTATTGATATCGGTGATAACTTCTGACTGCGGAAGCCATTTAAAAGCCGGCAATCCAAAAGTACATTCGGTTATAAAGGCATGGCATTTGACGACTTCGTAGGGTACCGAAATTCCGTCATCTTCTGTTTTATAGTCTCCTGTAAAAACCCATACTTCTCCTTTATACTCTACCCTAATCTGTGCTGAACCTATAATATGCCCGGCAGGATGAAGGGAAAATTTAACTCCGTTGATGGTAAAGGTTTCGTTCCAGTCTTTGCCTGTAACACTGATATCTCCAAGACGATGTTTTATGATGGGAACATTGGTGTGATGCGTGATATAATTTTGATGTCCCCAGCGCGAATGATCGGCATGCCCGTGTGTAATAATGGCGTTGGTAACCGGACGCCACGGATCGAGGTAAACATCTGCCTGCTGGCAATAGATTCCTTTGTCGTTGAATGCTAATAGCGGTGGGGTCATATATCTGATTTAATTTCAGCATTTTGCAATTTGGTACAAATAGCCATTTTTGTGAAGATTAAATTTAGTTCAGATATAATAAAAAGAATTACACGATTAAAAGTTGTTATTACAAAACTTCAATCCGTAATTTCAGGAGAGTTAAACGAAAGGCCAGGTTATAATTTTATAAGATTCCGGGGCTTTAAATATAAAATCAGAAAAAGCTTATAACCTACTTTTATATAAACTTTAAAAGCAGATATAATGATACAATTAATACCTAATACGCCAAATAATATTGTTGCATTCCGCGCTACGGGAGAAATTACAAAAGAAAATTATCAAAATGTTGTTTTCCCGGAAATAGAACGTTTACTAAATCACATTAACCACATAAATTTTCTTTTGGTCCTGGATACCGAACTGGAAAACTTTACAACCGGGGCCTGGATTCAGGATGCCCTTTTAGGACTAAAAAATATTGCAAAATGGAACAGGGCGGCCATCGTAACTGATTCTGATACCATTATTTCTTTTACGAACGGATTTAGCTACATCGTTCCGGGAGAATTCAAAGGTTTTAAAAAATCTGAATACGACGAAGCCATTACCTGGGTTTCTGAAGAAGCGCTTTAAAAATTAATTCTTACTTTCAATAAGGGATATAAATATTAAAGGTAACCCCTTTCATGGGTTCTCCGATAGCATCAACATGGCCATTGTGATTGTCAACTATTTTTTTGACAATCGCAAGCCCGATGCCGGTACCTTCGTATAAATCACGTCCGTGAAGTTTCTGAAAAACACCGAATATCTTTTCGTTATGCTGTGGTTCAAAACCTATTCCGTTATCCCCAAAACTAATATGGCAGTAATTTACCTCTTTAGATAATTTTTCAATCTGAATATCATCACCATTCACCAGACGGCTTTTTATTGTGACTTCCAAAGGCAATTCCGGTTGCGAAAACTTAATGGCATTATGAATTAAATTTTCCATAAGCTGTATAAACTGAAAGGGAATCACTTTGGCTTTATCATGAAAATCGGTTCTAATAACGGCCTTTTTTTCCAATAAGTTTTCATGTAAAGCTTCTTTCACATCATCAATAATGGCATTAAGGTCAATACTTTCAAACTTTCTGTCCACAAGGGTTGCCCTTGAAAAAGTAAGGAGACTATTGATCAATTCGCGCATCCTGTTAGTCGCATACAGGATTCTGTCAAACTTTAACCTGCCATTTTCGGATAAATTCGGATATTCATTCGAAAGTATCAAATTGGTAAAGGTTTGTATTTTTCTGAGAGGCTCCTGAAGGTCATGACTGGAAATATAGGTAAAAGCATCAAGCTCCATGTTCTTTTTCCTAAGTTCTTCCGCATGTTTTGCTATTGCAGCATTTTGTACGGCAAGCTCATTATTCGCTTTTAAAATAATCTCGTACAGTGCGTTTGTCTCTTCTTCTTTTTTCTTTAATTCCTGATTTTTCCTGAACAATTCCGTAAAAACCATGACTTTGGCCTGCAATATTTCAGGAGATAAAGGTTTAATCATATAGTCCACCGCTCCGGACTGATATCCTTTAAAGATATATTCTGTGGTGTTCATATTCGCCGTAAGGAAAATAATCGGAACATGTTTAAGTTTATCACTCTGACGGATAAGTTCAGCGGTTTCAAAACCATCCATTAATGGCATCTGAACATCCATCAGTATAATGGCAAAATCCTGATTTTTCAGAAGAATCCGCAAGGCATCCTTTCCGGATGTTGCTTCAACAAACTGATAACCACGATCAGCCAGGACGACTTGCAAAGAAAGTAGGTTTTCTTTTTTGTCATCGACCAGCAGGATTTTAATTGCATTGTCTTCCATTACATTTTAAATTGAATTAAAATTATTATTTAAGCCATACACGCATGAGCGAAGACAATTGCTCTACGTTAACGGGTTTTGTCATATAATCTGAGGCTCCTGATTCTATACAACGCTGCCTGTCACCTTTCATAGCTTTTGCTGTTACTGCAATAATAGTTAAATCTTTATGTTTTTCATCTTTTCGAATACGTTTCATGGTTTCGTAACCGTCCATTTCCGGCATCATAATATCCATAAGGACAATATCAATCGATTTGTCTTCATTTAAGATGTCTATAGCTTCCTGACCGCTTTCTGCACTGATAACGTCCAGTCCGTAACGTTCGAGGGCAGTTGTCAGGGCAAAAAGATTACGGACATCATCATCGACCAGTAATACTTTTTTGCCCGGAAGAACATCTTCTTTTAAATAAAACGATTCTATGGTCTCTTTCATTGTATCAGGTAATTCTTTGTGTATACGGTGCATAAACAAAGCGGTCTGATCAATCAGTTCATCCAGAGAATTGGCACTTTTGGTAATAATGCTGTGAGCAAATCTGTTTAGTTTTATTTTTTGCTTTTTGGTGACATCTCCGGCTGAATGTATAATAATCGCTGTTTCCTGTCCTGCCAGGTTATTTTCCAGATCGGTTATAATGTCAAGACCATCTGCATCCGGCAATTTTAAATCTAATATAATACAATCAAACGAATGTTCACCTATCAAAGCAACAGCTTCTGTAGCCGTTTTGGCGCTGTAAACCGAAATATCATCTCCATTTACGGCATTTAATATTCTGTCAAGTTCTGTCTGATTGTCGTCTACTACAAGCAGGTTTTTTGTTTTTTTGTTTTTAAAGTCATGAATGTCATTGAACAAATAAGTCAGTGAATCATTTTTTACGGGTTTAAGGAAAAAGTTTCTTGCACCGCGCTTCAGTCCTTTATTTCTTTCGTCTTCTCCGGAAATAATATAAACCGGAATATGGCGAAGGTTGAAATCGGTTTTTAGCCTGTCCAGGATTTTCCATCCGCTGGTATCCGGCATATTCAGATCCATTGTTATAGCATCGGGATTAAACTGATTTATAAAGTCAATTACATCATTTCCTTTTGTGGTTACAATGGCTTTAATTCCGTTGATATGAGCCTGTTCCAGCATAATTTTTGCAAAAGTCAGGTTGTCTTCGGCAATCAGTAATACTTTGTCGTCCGGCTTAATATCAGTCCTGTCATCGCCTAACTCATCTACAAAGAATAAATCAATATCGGATCGGTTGAATTTTTCTGAAGGCAGTGATTTTATACGTCCTTTTACATCTGTTTCTTCATTTACATCAATATTTTCTATTTCAGAAAGACGAACGTATTTCAGAGGAAGGAAGAGTGTAAATTTACTTCCTACATTGGTCTCACTTTCAAGTTCGATGCTTCCTCCCAATAAGTCGGAAAGTCCGCGGCTGATGGATAATCCTAATCCCGTACCTCCGTATTTACGGCTGGTAGAGCCTTCTGCCTGTTGGAAAGCTTCAAAAATGATGTTTTGTTTTTCTTTGGAAATACCAATACCGGAATCTGAAATTTCAAAAGCTACTACGGCTTCTGCATTGTCAAGACTTGCATTTGCGGTCTTCCAGTTATTATTTGCTTTGTATATTTTAAGCTGAACTTCTCCTTTTTCCGTGAATTTAAATGAATTTGATAAAAGGTTTTTCAGAATCTGATTTAACCTTTGTGAATCGGTTTCTATCTGCTCCGGAAGCTGGTCATCCATGGTAATTTTAAAGCGGAGGTGTTTCGCTTCAGAAATTGGATTAAAAGTAGATTCTACAAATCGGCTGATTTCATCAAAACTAATTGGGTTGTAATCTACAGAAATATAACCTGACTCAATTTTAGACAAATCGAGAATGTCATTAATTAACTGAATAAGGTCATCCCCGCAAGAGTTGATTGTTTTTGCAAACTGGATTTGTTTTTCGGATAAGTTTCCGTCTCTGTTTGCAATCAGTTCGTTTGCCAAAATCTGCAAACTGTTCAGTGGTGTACGAAGCTCGTGCGACATATTTGCCAAAAACTCCGATTTGTATTTGGATGTTAAAGTCAGCTGATCGGCTTTTTCTTCCAAAGCTTTTCTCGCTACCTCAACCTCCTGGTTTTTCAACTCTACTTCTTCTTTTTGGTTGGCGAGTAAGAATGCTTTTTCTTCCAGTTCTTCGTTGGTATTTTTCAATACTTCCTGCTGGCTTTTCAGCTCTCCTGCCAACGATTGGGATTGTACCAGAAGTTCTTCTGTTCTTGAATTCGATTCAATCGTATTCAATACAATACCGATACTTTCTGTCAGTCCCTCAAGGAAGTCTAAGTGTGTCTGACTGAATGTATCAAGTGACGCTAATTCAATAACGGCTTTAAGTCTTCCTTCAAACAAAACAGGAAGGATAATCACGTCCTGTGGTTTGGCATCTCCCAATCCTGAATTGATTCTGATATAATCTTTTGGAACATTACTCAAAATAATTCGCTCTTTTTCGATCGCCACCTGACCGATAAGTCCTTCTCCCATTGCATATTGCATTGGGGAATTTTTTCTTTTGATGTAGGCATAAGAAGCAATCAGATTCAGTTTAGAATCCATAAAATCTTCATCTTCCTGTAAAATATAAAACAATCCGTGCTGTGCCGTAACTACTGTAGCAAGCTCAGAAAGGATTTTTTTGGTCACCGAATTAAGTTCTTTCTGCCCCTGAAGCATTTGGGTAAACTTCGCCAAATTCGATTTCAGCCAGTCTTGTTCCTGATTACGTAAAGTGGTTGCTTTCAGGTTCGAAATCATCTGGTTAATAGTATCTTTAAGTGCTTCAACTTCTCCTTTTGCTTCAACACCAATTGTTCGTGTTAAATCCCCTTGTGTTACCGCAGAAGCCACCTCCGAAATCGCACGTACCTGCGTGGTTAAGTTTGCAGCCAGCTGATTTACGTTTTCCGTTAAGTTTTTCCATGTTCCCGATGCTCCCGGTACATTTGCCTGTCCTCCCAGTTTTCCTTCTGCTCCTACCTCACGTGCAACAGTGGTTACCTGATCAGAGAAGGTGGCCAGTGTATCAATCATTTCGTTGATGGTATCTGTCAGTTGTGCTACCTCTCCTTTGGCATCAATGGATAGTTTTTGTTTCAGGTTTCCTTTTGCTACAGATGTTACTACTTTTGCAATTCCACGAACCTGACCCGTTAAGTTAGAAGCCATTACGTTCACAGAATCTGTTAAATCTTTCCAGGTTCCGGCAACACCTTTTACTTCAGACTGTCCTCCCAGTTTTCCTTCGGTACCTACCTCACGCGCCACACGGGTTACCTCAGAGGCAAATGAATTCAGCTGTTCCACCATGGTATTGAAAGTGTTTTTCAAATCCAGGATTTCTCCTTTTACGTCTACGGTAATTTGTTTTGAAAGGTCACCATTGGCAACCGCTTTGGTTACATCGGCAATATTACGTACCTGATCCGTCAGGTTAGACGCCATCTGGTTCACCGAATCCGTTAAATCTTTCCAGGTTCCTGCAACTCCCGGTACGAAAGCCTGCCCTCCCAGTTTTCCGTCAGTTCCTACCTCACGCGCCACACGGGTTACCTCAGAGGCAAATGCACGAAGCTGATCCACCATCGTATTTACGGTTTCTTTCAGCTGAAGAATCTCTCCACGTACGTCTGCCGTAATTTTCTTGGACATATCCCCGTTTGCCACGGCAATCGTTACCTCGGCAATATTACGTACCTGTGTTGTCAGGTTACCCGCCATCTGATTCACCGAATCGGTCAAATCCTTCCACGTTCCGGCAACACCCGGTACATTAGCCTGTCCTCCCAGTTTTCCTTCGGTTCCTACCTCACGGGCCACACGGGTTACCTCAGAAGCAAACTCCCTTAACTGGTCCACCATCGTATTTAAGGTTTCCTTTAACTGAAGGATCTCACCACGCACGTCCACAGTAATTTTACGGGACATATCCCCGTTGGCAACGGCAATTGCCACATCGGCAATATTACGTACCTGAGCGGTCAGGTTACCCGCCATCTGGTTAACGGAATCTGTTAAATCTTTCCAGGTTCCGGCAACTCCCGGTACGTTGGCCTGTCCTCCCAGTTTTCCTTCTGTTCCTACCTCCCTCGATACCCTTGTTACCTCCGAAGCAAAGCCTCGAAGCTGATCCACCATGGTATTAATCGTATTTTTTAATTCTAAGATTTCTCCTTTTACGTCAACGGTAATCTGGAGCGATAAATCTCCTTTTGCTACCGCTGTGGTTACCTCGGCGATATTACGTACCTGACCTGTAAGATTCGATGCCATCTGGTTTACCGAATCGGTCAAATCTTTCCAGGTTCCACCAACACCTTCTACCTGTGCCTGTCCTCCCAGTTTTCCTTCGGTTCCTACCTCACGTGCCACACGGGTTACCTCAGAAGCAAATGAGTTTAGCTGCCCCACCATCGTATTAATGGTGTTTTTAAGCTCGAGGATCTCTCCTTTTGTATCTACGGTAATCTGGCGTGATAAATCTCCTTTTGCTACGGCTGTGGTTACCTCTGCAATGTTACGTACCTGTCCGGTCAAGTTAGATGCCATCTGGTTTACAGAGTCCGTTAAATCTTTCCAGGTTCCTCCAACTCCTTTTACTTTTGCCTGTCCTCCCAGTTTTCCTTCTGTTCCTACCTCAAGTGCCACACGGGTTACCTCAGAAGAAAAGGAGTTCAGCTGATCCACCATCGTATTAATGGTTTTCTTAAGCTCTAGGATCTCTCCTTCGGCAACGGCTGTAATTTTTTTAGAAAGGTCACCATTTGCTACCGCGGTGGTTACCTCGGCAATATTACGCACCTGACCGGTTAAGTTAGATGCCATCTGATTTACCGAATCGGTTAAATCTTTCCAGGTTCCCCCAACTCCTTTTACTTTTGCCTGTCCTCCCAGTTTTCCTTCTGAACCTACCTCACGTGCCACACGGGTTACCTCGGCACCAAAGGAGTTCAGCTGATCCACCATGGTGTTAATCGTATTTTTTAGTTCCAGGATTTCTCCCGCAACGTTTACTGTAATTTTTTTAGATAAATCTCCTTTTGCTACCGCGGTGGTTACCTCGGCAATATTACGTACCTGACCTGTTAAGTTAGATGCCATCTGGTTTACAGAGTCCGTTAAGTCTTTCCAAACACCACCAACCCCTCTTACTTTTGCCTGACCTCCCAGTTTTCCTTCTGAACCTACCTCTACGGCCACACGCGTTACCTCAGAAGAAAAGGAGTTCAGCTGATCCACCATCGTGTTAATGGTATCTTTTAGTTCCAGGATTTCTCCTTTTACGTCAACGGTAATTTTCTTCGAAAGATCTCCTTTTGCCACCGCGGTGGTTACGTCTGCAATATTACGTACCTGACCCGTCAGGTTACTCGCCATCTGGTTTACAGAGTCCGTTAAATCTTTCCAGGTTCCTCCGACTCCTTTTACCTGCGCCTGTCCTCCCAGTTTTCCTTCGGTTCCTACTTCACGTGCCACACGGGTTACCTCAGATGAAAAGGAATTCAGCTGATCCACCATGGTATTGATGGTATTTTTTAATTCTAAAATTTCTCCTTTTACGTCAACGGTAATTTTTTTAGAAAGGTCACCTTTTGCCACCGCAGTGGTTACATCTGCAATATTACGCACCTGACCTGTCAGGTTACTTGCCATTTTATTTACAGAGTCGGTCAAATCTTTCCATACACCGCCAACTCCTCTTACTTTTGCCTGACCTCCCAGTTTTCCTTCTGTTCCTACCTCTCGTGATACACGGGTTACCTCCATTGAGAAAAGGTTCAGCTGTTTCACCATTCCGTTTACCTCTTTTGCAATCCTTAAGAATTCTCCCTGCAACGGGTTTCCTTCAATAGAAAGGGGCATTTCCTGTGTCAGATTTCCTTTTGCTACCGAGGTGATTACGTGTGCGATTTCGATTGTAGGATGCACCAGGTCTGATATCAGTGTATTAACCGAATCAACACAGGAACTCCAGGAACCTCTTGCACCGTCGAGTTGAACGCGGTTTGTCAGTTTTCCTTGTTTACCAATGCTTTTTCCCACTTTCTGGAATTCAAAAACCATACGTTCGTTAAGATCGATGATTTCGTTCAGGGTGTCACAAATAGATCTTTTCGTGCCATTCTGATCGGTTGGAAAACGTTGTGTAAAATTTCCGTTTTTTACTTTCAACAGAATTTTTAAGAATTCTGCATCTGTCAGAATTGACTCTTCGTCCTCATCTTCTTCTTTCTTTCTTTTTGTTTTCGGAAGCTTTTCTCCGGACACAACCGGAAGCACAATCACTGCATCCTGATTCTCTTCGGTTTTATTTATTTTTACTTTTTTCATTTCTCAACTCTTTATCGAATGATTAAAAAAATCTGACACTTTTATGATAACTGCTTACTCTGATTAAGCATTACCGGTATATTTTAATTACTTGCATCAAGTAATATTTTTCTCAAATGAAATTGTACAAAGGCATCCATAGAATCTGATCTTTTTGTATTTTCAGTATAATTAAGCGGTTTTATAATGTAACCGGAAATCCCGAGTTTTTCAGCTTCTGAGCGGTCGTTTATTTCTGAGGAGGTTGTCATTATAAAGACTTTTAGATCTTTTAACTGATCATCTTCCCGGATCACTTTCAGAAATTCTATTCCGTTCATTCTGGGCATGTTGATATCCAACAGAACAACATCCGGCCTTAAACCCACATTTGGGTCCCTCAAAAGCCTTAATGCCTCAATTCCGTTGTAAGCGGTGTGCAATTCGTATTCACTTTCTATTTTCTTTAAAGATCTTTCTACACTTATTATATCGAGCTCATCATCTTCAATAAGTAAAATGGTTGGTTTTTTCATAACTTAATTATTTCGCCAGGTAAAAATAAATTCGGTACCTTTTCCTAATTCTGATTTAAGGGTAATATATTCCTGCTGGTCATCAATTATTTTCTTTACAATTGCCAGTCCCACTCCGGTGCTTTCTTCTTCATTTTGCTCACGTAGTGTCTGAAATATTTCAAATATTTTCTGATGATACTCCCGGGCGATTCCGATTCCGTTATCCTTTACCGAGAATTCATGAAAATGCATAAAGGTCTGACAGCTTATCTGAATCACTCCGTTATCATGTTGCGTGTATTTCACAGCATTGCTGATCAGGTTTGTAAATACCTGTTCTAATTTGATTCTTTCCGTAACTAAACTGGGGAGCATTCCTATTTCCAGTTTAAAGTTTCTGGGAACAATAGAATCTGCAATTTCCTGCACCATTGCATTGGTGTCAATATATTCGGGAGGTACTGTCACGTTTAATCTTGCAAAATCAAGTAAACCATTGATCAGCGCTTCCATGCGTTTTGTTTTCTTCGGAATAATTTTGAGATATCTTTTTAGTTCCGGTGATAATTCGTCTTCAAGATCTTCTTCTATCCAGCTTACTACATTATGAATACCGCGAATGGGGGCTTTGAGGTCATGAGAAACCACATAAGCAAATTTATTTAGCTCGGCATTTCTGTTTTTTAGTTCATGGATATTTTTATCCAGCTTACCGGACATGGTATTTAGCGAAGTTGCCAGTGCTGTCAGTTCATCGTTTCTGGTATCTTTTACAATTGTAAAATTTCCTTTTGAGATATTTTCGGCAAGGCGTACCATCGATGTGATCCTTTTGTTCGTTACATACATGATGAAGATAGTGCTCAGTACACCCACAGTTATGGTCAGAATAAGGAAAATCAGCGAAAATGCACGTGCATTTCGTAATGATTCCAGTAACATATCTGTGTGATGTTTCCTTGTTTTGTATTCTATTCTGTCAAATCGTGTAAATTTTTTGGCAATATCATCGTTTATTTTTTTTCCAACATATTTTTTAAGTGAGCTTTCAAAGAGATTTTTGTACGCATCCGGTCTTTCTGTACGGGACTTTATAATTTGCTCAGAATAACGCTGCCAGCTGTTGTGCAGTAAACTTATAGAATCTAAAATCGAACGCTGTGTATTGTTATTTCCAATACGCAGCTCCTGGTCTTTTATTAAATCGGGAACTTTTTTAAGGCCTGTAAAATAAGAATCCAGAAATGCCTCATCATCTGTAAGCAGGTAACCCCTGAAGGCACTTTGCATTTCGATGATTGTTTTGTGTGTTTTATTGGAATTACGAATAATTTCTTCGGATCCGGCAAGAAACTGAGAATTGAGATATACTTTTTTGGATAGCCTGTAATTGGTATACGAATCTGCTACGGACAATAAAATTACCAGCGTAAATGCAACAAGAATTTGGGTCGATAATTTCATTTAGGTAAAATTAAAAGCATATCACAATCATAAGTCCTTAAGTGTGTAATAAAAATAGTAAAAAAAATAAAATTTCTGCTTATTAATTTTCAGGTTAAACGACAGGCAAATTTGTATACCTGTAACCTATCCGTTACAGTATAATTACACCGTACTTTACACAGCTGCCAAAGTATATTTACTCAAAATATCCTTTAAATCATTAAAGTTATTGGGTTTTGAAATAAAATCCTGGGCACCATAATCTTTGGCTTCGTTGATGATGTGTTCCAGCTGCGAAGTAGAAAATATGATAATGGGGATTTCTTTTAATTTTTCCTGTTTTTTTATTTCTGTCAAAAACTCAATGCCGGACATGATAGGCATATTCAGGTCCAGAAATATAACATCGGGTTCAATTTCATATTTCATCAGCTTTCTAAGTGCTTCTACCGGGTCATATATCGCCATATAGCTGGCTGAAGAAATTTCTTCTAATGCTTCCATGAACAATTCACAGTCATCAGAATCATCATCGATCTGTAGTATATTTTTATAAATCATACATTTAATCTAAAGTTTTAATATAAAATCTAAGGAAAGCAAAAGCTTGATAATAAGTACTTTTTAATTCAGGACATCTTTAAGATTTCTTAATAAACATTCTAATTTAAAAAAATATACAATATGATAATCATTTCGAAATACTGTAAAAACAATTATAATATCACGTCAGCATATCAAATGTACTACATTTTATTAGTTAATTTCCTCTTGTTTATTATTTATAATTGGCGTTTTTTGAGATTTTCTTGACTTTTTTATCCTCCTGTTTCAGCATTTGGCGCATCAACGGGTTTTGATTGTGATGAACCTTTCTGGCGCAGGAAAACAGACAATACAATTATGGCAAAAACAGAAAGGAATTCGCTTTGCCAGTTTTGAAACGATTCAAACCAGAACCGGGATTGCCCCATATATTCCAAAACAGAAACAGCCTGCTCGCCTTTAAGAATATTTTGAGTATTCTCATCTTTTATACTTCCATAAAAATGGATAAAAAATGAAGCTATAAACAAAAGCAGCAGACTTATGGTAAGTGAATTTTTGTATAATTGTAACCAGAAGCCTCCTTTTTTTACAGGCCAGGGAGCATCTTTTCTGCCTGGAGACGGTTCTCTGTCTACCTCTTCTTCGCCATCAAAACCTTTTGATTCGGAAGATCCTTTTTGCCTAAGAAAAATAGTAAACCAGACAAACAATCCCATCTGCAAAAATTCACTTTCCCAATTTTCAAACGTCGATTCCAAAAAGTGACCGGTAGTAAAATATTCACTAAGTGTAACTATCTGACCACCATTTTCTGCCATTTCCTTGTTGTATTCTTCAATACCAAAAATAACCTGGCCTGCAAATGCACCGATAAAAAGAAGCAAAAAAACAATGGAGAGACTGTTTTGATGTATAAATTTTTTCATAATTTATGTTAAAAAAAATTACTTTCAGTAAAAATTCTTCACAAATGTATAATCCAGTACAGTCAACATTTTATATAATTCACTCTCAATGTTTATAATATTGTAATTCGGAAAAAACCTGCAAAACTTTAAAAACCAAAAACAGCAAAATGCATAGTGCTCATAATTATATAATTACAGATATTAATTGTATAAATAAAAATCTGTTGATGCCTTTAACTTTATAATCAATGATTTTAAATTATTTCCTCTGCAATTCTAAAAAACTGATTTATGGATTTCTATACTATTTTGCAAGTTTTAATAGTTTCAATTGCCGCGACATCTGCCATGACGTTGTTCAGCTATGCGATATCGGCTGCTTTTAGGGAATTGTATAAAGAACCGGTTTTACTTACTTTTTTGCTGACTCAAATGAAGCTGGAATTGTCTGCGCAAACAAAGAAAACAATTGCCTGGCTGATACATTATATAATTGGTCTTTTATTCGTTGTAGGCTACCATTTACTCTGGATTTATAATATTTTGGAATTATCCGTTCTGAATGCATTTCTACTGGGTGCCGTCTGCGGTATCATTGGTATTCTGGGCTGGGTTATCATGTTTAAAATTGCCCGATACAAACCTGCAATTGATTTTAAAGGGTATTACATACAGCTGTTTTTTGCACATGTTGTATTTGGACTGGTTGCCGCAGCGACCTATTATCTTTCAATAACTATTTTACTATTAACAAATACATATGTCATTATCTAAATACAATCAGAAACGGGATTTTAAGCAAACTCAGGAACCAAAAGGGAAACTTGGGAAGTCGGCAAATGAACTGATATTTGTGGTACAAAAACATGCAGCATCACATTTACATTATGACTTCAGGCTTGAAGTGAATGGTGTTCTCAAAAGCTGGGCTGTTCCCAAAGGGCCTTCTATGAATCCGGATGATAAACGCCTGGCCATGATGGTTGAAGATCACCCATACAGTTATAAAGATTTTGAAGGCAGTATTCCCGAGGGAAATTATGGTTCCGGAAATGTTATTGTTTGGGACAACGGAACTTATAAGCCTGATGAAGAAACCAAATCTGCGGAAAAAACTTTATTGGAAGGCATTAAAAAAGGACGCCTGAGTTTTATTCTTAAAGGAGAAAAACTGAAAGGGGAATTTTCTCTTGTACAATTAAAAGGAAAACAGGAAAATGCCTGGCTTTTGATAAAGAAAAAAGACAAGTACGCCAGCGATGCTGATATATTAAAAAAAGACAAATCGGTGCTGTCCAAAAGAAGCCTTGAGGAATTAGAAAAGAATGCTGAAAAAATGGCTCTGTCAGCCAAAGAAAAATCAAAAAAAACAGTTTCGGATATTGAAGAAACAGCATTGAATTCGGCTTCGGCTAAAAAAAAACCAGCAAAACCAGGGACTGTAGCTTTCATAAAACCGATGCTTGCCAAAACAACCGAAAAACCGTTTGATGATGAAGCATGGGTTTTTGAAAATAAGTATGACGGATACAGGGCAATTGCTGTTATAAATTCTGATGAAGTTAAATTATTTAGCAGAAATGAACTCCCGTTTAATTCTTATTTCGAAACGATTGCAGAAGATTTGAAAAAAATTGATCATGACGTTGTTTTAGATGGCGAAATCATTGTGGAAGATGAGGAAGGAAAAGCTGATTTTCAATTACTGCAGAATTATATTAAAACGAAAAAAGGAAATTTAAAATACTATGTTTTTGATTTACTCAGTCTCGACGGAAATCCTGTAACAGAGTTATCGCTGCTGGAACGCAAAGAATTACTCAAAATCCTTTTTAATAAATATGCTTTTTCCAATACTTTCTATTCTGAACATATTACTAAAAAAGGAAAAGAACAATTTGAACTTGCACTTAAAAATAAGACGGAAGGTATTATAGCCAAGAAAGCCAGCAGTACATATCTGCCGGATAAACGAACTAATGACTGGCTCAAAATTAAGGTGAGCAATATAGAAGAAGCG
Source organism: Flavobacterium sp. HTF (assembly GCF_003105115.1). Taxonomy (GTDB): domain Bacteria; phylum Bacteroidota; class Bacteroidia; order Flavobacteriales; family Flavobacteriaceae; genus Flavobacterium. Next base: position 21,162 of record NZ_QETH01000037.1, read on the forward strand.
ATTATTATTGGAATAACGGAACCTAAAAATTCCCGAAAATATTTTGGTGCCATATTGCTCGGACAATATTATGGAAAAAGACTTCAGTTTGTCGGTAAATGCGGTACCGGATTCAACGACGAAACTTTAAAGGACTTATACTCAAAACTGAAACCTTATTTTGTTCCGAAATCACCTTTGGCAGAAAAAGTAAATCTCAGAGATAAAATTCAATGGGTAAAACCAAAATTAATCTGCCAGGTAAAATTCTCCGAATGGACACAGGATAAACATCTCAGACATCCTGTTTATCTCGGTCTTAGAATAGATAAGAAAGCGAGTGAAGTTTTTGTACCATCCAATACGGTTACTCCTCAACAATCAAAAAAAGAAACTATGGAAACTACAACCAAAAGCAAAGAAACTGAAAATGATTTTGACCTTAAAATTGGCAAAACCACTTTGCACCTGACCAATCAAAACAAAATATATTTCCCTGATGATCAAATTACAAAAGGTGAAATTGTTCAATATTATAATGAAGTATCAGAATTAATACTGCCTTATTTAAAAGACCGTCCGCAATCGATGAACCGTTTTCCGAACGGAATTAATGGCCCGAGTTTTTATCAGAAAGATGTTGATGTCGATAAGATTCCGGCCTGGCTAAAAACCAAGAAAGTATTTTCAGAATCCAATGATGAATATCTGGATTATCTGATTTGTAATGACAAACAAACGTTACTTTATATGGCAAATCTGGGATGCATTGATATTAATCCGTGGAACTCGACTCTGAAACATATTGAAAATCCGGACTGGCTTGTCATCGATATTGATCCCGAAAAGGATGATTTTAAAGAAGTCGTAAAAGTGGCACTTACCGTAAGGGAAGTAATGAATGAGCTCGAAACCGAGAGTTACTGCAAAACTTCGGGAGCGTCGGGACTTCATGTGTATATTCCGTTGGGTGCGCAATATGATTATGATACGATCAAAATACTGGCAGAAATGATCGCGCAGGAAGTACACAAAAGACTTCCTGAAACGACTTCGCTTGAGCGTACAATCAAAAAAAGAAACCACAAAATTTATATCGATTTTCTGCAAAACAGACGCGGACAAACACTGGCAGCTCCATATTCTGTTCGCCCAAAACCGGGTGCTACTGTTTCAACTCCATTGCAATGGGATGAAGTAAACGATAAGTTACATCCTTCACAATTTACCATTAAAAATGTGTTGAAACGTTTTGAAAAAACCGGTGATTTATGGCAGCCTGTAATTGGCAAAGGAGTGAATATCAAAAAGATTCTTCACAAACTTGAAAACCGAAACAGGGAGAATTAAGAAGATTTTTTCTTTTTTTCCAGACTGGCCTTCAGCATCTCCATTAAATCGTCACTTTGTTTGTGTACGACTTTTAATTTAGGTGCTGCGCTTTTTTTGCCTTTTGCCTTGTTTTTGATAATTTTCAGAAGCTTGTCTGTATATTCGTCCTTGAAGCCACTGATGTCGAATTTTTCGGTAAGCTGTTCTATTAGCTTTTCTGCCATATCCATTTCTTTTCCTTTTTTGGAAGCTTCAGGAAGTTTTATTTCTGATGTATCCCTGATTTCCTGTTCAAAACGAATTCGGTTTAAAAGGATAAGGTTTTTATACGGTTTTAAAATCGCCAGGCCTTCTTTGTTTCGCATTACAAAACTCGTAACGCCCACTTTTCCGGATTCCTTAAGAGCATCCCTGAGCAAAGCATAGGCTTTCATCGCTCCTTTGTCCGGTTCCAGATAATAGGGCTGTTCATAGTAGATACTGTCAATTTCTTTTTCGAAAGCAAAACTTTGTATGTCAATGGTTTTACTTTTATAAGCATCTGCCGCTGCAAAATCTTCGTCTTCGAGAACTACGTATTTATCGTCGATTTTATATCCTTTTACAATGTCTGAAAATGTAACTTCCTTACCGGTAGTTTCATTCACTCTTTTGAATTTTATATTAGAATGATCTGATTTATCCAGCATATCCATATCAAGGCTGCTTTCTTCTACTGCAGAAAATATTTTTATCGGAATATTTATTAATCCAAAACTGATTGAACCTGTCCAGATTGATCTCATGATGTCGCTTTTTAGATGAATTATTAATTTTCAAAAAGTCGGTACTTTTTGACTCTATTAAAATTAATTCATAGTAAGCTTCTGTATTTTATATGATTACGAACTGATTATTACAAAACTTCAACAGCATAAGGCACAAAAAAAAAGGGGACTGAATCATCAATCCCCCTTTTCTGATTTTTTAAATCAAATATTATTTAGCTACTTTTTTGAATCGCATCATCGGAACATCTACCATAATCAGATTCAGTTTTCCATCTTTATCAATAGAGTAACTTGTTGTTTTTTTGATTTGCTGTAAAAATTGCTGTTCTCCTCCTCCTTCACAAAACATCATTGTTGACGGACCCGGCTCTCCAAAAGTCAGCGATTTTCCGCTTAGCGTAAATGGTGCGCTGTATCCGTTGCAGCCATTGTTACCATATGCGTTTTTCTCTTTTTCATCAAAAGTAAGCTGTGGCTTTTTGTTCGGATATAATCCTTCAAAAGCAATTCTTGGACCCGAAATATATTCCAGTTCCCAGGTAGTGCCATAAATACCGGCGTCTCCTTTTGAATCTTTTGATGCCATACAGGAATTAAATAATAATGTTGAAATTGAAAGAATAGCGATTATATAATTTTTCATAAATGTCTTTTTAATATTAATAAAATGGTTCTCCTGAGATTAAAGTTACCTATAAAATTTTAAAAAGCATTTTTAAAATGATGATATTTAACATAAACTTTAAATCAGCTAGTCCCATTTATTGGTTGTAGAAACAGCATATTTTCCTGCACCTGTAAAGAACAATGCAATTGCTCCTAAGATATACAGCATCAGTAATTCGTTGGCATAACCTCCGTGATCACTAATAGAAAAAAGATCCTGAGCATGTGCAACGGCAATTGCCACAATACAGTTAACCGCAAAAACCAACGAAGCTATCTTAGTACGCCAGCCCAGCAAAATAGCCAATGGAGCCAAAACTTCACCAATATAAACGGCATATCCGATTGCACCCATATTTTCGGTTAAAAACGAAATTCCGTGCAGTATTTTTGCAACTCCGTGAAAAAGCATTAAACCTCCAATGCTAATACGTAGAACCAGTAATCCAATGTCTGTGTTTTTTGAAATCATAATAAAATTTTGTTTTGGTTTGTAATTAATTCAAAAATTAGGTTTGTCATTCAACTAAAATACAAATTTTTATTTTAAGAAAACCAAACGCTACGCTTTGGCTTTCTTCGACTTTTTCTTCCCTTTATTCCACCAAATCATAAATCCGGTTATGGGCAGCGATGCTCCAATCAAACTGACAATACTCCAGATTATTTTACCTCCCAGACCAAAGAAAGTTCCGGTATGCAAATCATGGTTGCTGGCTTCATAAACGTCTGCCGCATTATTATCCTTATAAAGTTTTGTTCGTAATAATTGTCCCGTTTTTCCATCAAAGAAAATTGTATTCTGATTTCTTGCCGTTGCCCATTTATTTGGGTAAATCATTCTCAACCGAAGTTCTCCGGTTTTGCGAACAGAAAATGATATGGAAGTTGCTCCCGGATATTTTGAGTTTGCCGTTTCATAAATAGCATTATATCGTTCGGGAATTGTAGTCGAGTCAATTTTTGCCGTATTTACTACAACTTCGTCTCCTTTTCTCAGTTTTGAACCTGTTACAAAACCGACTGCTTTTTTAGAGCCTTCAAATGCAAAATACGTTCCTGAAAAAGCGATCAGAAGTAAAAATATGGAAGCATAAAATCCTAAAACCTGATGCAGGTCATAATTGACTCTTTTAAAAGAACCGCTCCATTTTATTTTTAGCGATTGTCTGACTAACCTCATCTGATTCGGAAACCACAATATCAGTCCTGTTATCAGTATAATAAGGAAAATAACAACCGACCAGCCCTGGATAAATTCGCCAACTTCACCCAATAATAATGTACGGTGTATTTCTAAAACGGTATTGAGCCAGTCTGCTCCTTTTTGGTTAACCAGGCTTCCGTCATACGGATTAAAGTAAAACGTTTTTTTCTTTTTATTCGAAATCTGAACCGTAGCATTGGGTTCTTCTTTATTTATTTTGACTGCAGTAATCTTCTGTTTGGGTTCAAGCTTCTGGTAATTTTCGATTATAGGTTTAAGACCAACAAAGTCTTTTTGCTGAACAGGTACATGAAGGTATTCCTTTTGTGTAAAATCGCGGATTTCTTCTTCAAAAACATACAGAAATCCAGTTATGCTTACTATAAAAACAATGAGGCCCGATGCTAAACCGAGCCACAAATGTATTTGTCTTATTGCTTTTTTAAATCCTTTGGTCATAATGTAAAATAAATTCCAAATGTAGATAATATCGTGTGAAATGACTAACCTGAATTTTTAGAATTTCAATGTAATATTACCTGTAACCCTGGTCGGATTTTGCGCCGCTAAACGGTATGACCAGTATTTTTCATTGGTAAGGTTATCAACTTTTAATCCTAACCTGAATTTTGGTCTGTCATAAAACAGAGAGGCATCCAAAACGGTATAAGAAGGAATACTGAATTTAAAAGCTGTTGTATTGGTCTGATAGTATTCGCTGCCGTAAATTCCTCCAAAACCTACTCCAAGTCCTGAAAGTGATCCTTCAACCAATCTGTAACTTGCCCACAGGTTTGCTGTTCGTGGGGAACCGGCCGTTGTAGGACGTAAACCCTGAATAGTTGCATTTGCTTTGGTATATTCACTATCATTATAAGTATAACCTGCTACAATGTTTAGTCCACGAATAGGGTTTGCAATAAGTTCTGCTTCAAATCCCCTGCTAAGCTGTGTTCCGTCCTGAATCTGGAAACTACCACCTGTATTAATCGGGTCATCGCGGGTTATATTGGTCACTTTAATATCGTAATAACTTAAAGTAGCACTGATTTTATTAAAGTCAAATTTAACTCCCCCTTCTAACTGATTTGCTTCATTTGGTTTGAACGTATTTCCGTAAAAATCGGAACCGCTGACATTATTAAATCCGTTCATGTAATTTCCGAAAACAGAAACTTTTTCTTTAACAATCTGATAAACGGCTCCAAATCTTGGAGAAAATGCAGTCTGATTATAATTTCCGACAAGAGAATCTTTGCTTGGATAATAAACCCCTTTGTTAATGTAACGGTCTACCCTCACTCCTGCCATTACAATTAACTTATCGGTAATATTCAGTACATCCGATACATATGCGCTATACGTTCTTTCGTTATTTGATACAAAATTATTATACGTGGCTGCAGCTAACAACGGCTGTATTTTAGAAATATTGAAGTTGTTGTAAGCATCGCCGGGCTTTTTAAAGTTAATTGCCGGCATGTTTACCGTTGCATCATTACGGGTTGCACGAAGACTGTAAAAATCAAAACCAGCAACCACTCTGTTACGCAATTTTCCTATTTTAAAATCTCCATTAAAGTTTTGCTGAATGTCTGTACCGTAATAAGGATAATCCTGGTTTGTAACAGATTGTCTCAAAGTTTCATTACTCAGCATAGTCATTGCCACAACATTTCCTTCTGTGGATGATCTTGTGCGGGAAACAATTGTCTGAGAGGTCCATTCGTCTGATATTTTATATTTTAACTGTGCAAATATATTGTACTGCTGACCTGTATAATTTACAGTATTATTGGCAAAAGAAAGATCGTATGGAATTCCTAAATCTTCTATGCTGTGTGCTGTCGCATCGGCTTTGGTATAAGGCGCTAATCGTGTAGGCGAAGTTGCTTTTAGCGTGCTGAATTCAGCATCAATAAGCAACGTCAGCCTTTCGTTTACTTCATAAGAAAAACTTGGTGCAATAAAAAAGCTTTTATTGAAACCTGCATCCTGAAAACTTCTTTCACTGTGAAAAGCAGTATTAATTCTAAAAAGTGCCGTTTTGTCCTCATTAATTGGCGTATTTATATCGGCTGTAAAACGATTTAAATCCCAATCTCCTGTAGAATAAGAAACCTCGCCTTTAAAGTAATCAAAAGGTTTTTTGGTCACCCTGTTAAACAATCCTCCAAAAGAAGAAATGGTACTTCCAAACAAAGTTGCCGATGGGCCTTTGATTACCTCAATACGCTCTAAGTTTGCTGGGTCAATTGAGTTATAAGTAAAACTCCCTACTCCGTTTCTTACTAATTGCGGTGTTGCAAAACCTCTTGAAATATTAGTGGTTCTTCCCTGATTTCTAACCTCAGCAATACCTGCACCCGGAACATTTTTAAAAGCACTGTTATAATCTGTTATAACCTGCTCTTTCATAAGTTCCTTACTTACAATAGTATAAACCTGTGGATTTTCCATGTTTTTAAGTTTCATTTTAGAAACCTCTTCGCTCTCTTTTCTGGCAAAACGGTTTCCTCCGGAACTTACAATTACTTCTTCGAGTTTTTGGGAAGTATAGGTTAACTCGAAATCAAGCGTGACATTCGGATTGTTCTGATCAACTGTTACTGAAGCCGGAGAAGATTCGTAACCATTTCTGTTTACTTCTACTACGTAACTTCCAAAAGGAATATTTTTTAATTCGTATGATCCATCAGAATCAGTAGTTGCTTTTTTATTTAAATCGGTAATTTTTACTGTTGCGCCCTGTACAGAATTTCCGTCTTTTAAAAGGGCCTTACCCGAAATTGTTCCTGTGTTTGATTGAGAAAAAGCTGTTTCTGAGCAAAAAAAGACTGCAAAAAAAGCAAGCAATAGTTTTAATAAAGTATTGTTTTTAAATGCTTTAAAGGTTATTTTCATTTGAATTGTAATGGTTTATTCTTATTTAGACTGGATACAAATATAGAAATAAGTGTTAATTTTTAAAAATTGTAATAGTTAAAAAAAATATTCTTTAACAATATGTTAAAATATGCTATTCCTTTCATTTTGGAATTAAAAAGCAATTGTTCCCGGGACCTCCTTATTTCACTGATAGAATTAAAAAAAAGTATAGCCTCTTCTAAGTTGATAAACGCCTGAAAATTTATCCAAAACAGTAAAGAAGGAAAATTCTAACAAAATAAGCGTTAAAATCAGGTATAAATACTCTCCTACAAAATCAGGCCTTTAGCTATTTTTGATAAAGTATTTTATTACAAATAAGGCATACTCTGTGTCAAACTACCAAAATGACTTTATTATTTGTAAAAAAAGACTGAAAAATCCAATTAACAATTTAACCAAAAACAAACTATTATGGATGAAATAATGGGAACCATTAAAATTTTTGCTTTTTCTTTTGCGCCAAGGGACTGGGCGCTCTGTAATGGGCAACTCATCTCAATCTCACAAAATACCGCTCTTTTTTCATTAATAGGTACAACCTATGGCGGAAACGGGCAATCTACATTTGCTTTACCGGATTTAAGAGGCCGTACTATGGTTGGCGTTGGTCAGGGCACTGGTTTGCCAGTAATTGACTGGGGAGAAGTTGGCGGAACAGAGAGCAATACTTTAAATAATACCACTATGCCTCAACATATTCATGGTATTATTCCTTCAGATGTTGCAGTAAAAGTTAATGTCATTACAGGAGGTACAATAACTAACGAGGCTGATAATGGCGGTAATTCCTTTTCAAGTGGAGGATCAACAGCAAACATTTACAGCGAACCCGGAGGTTCTACTACTATAAGCAAAGTCGCAGGCGTAACGAATACTGTTTCGGGAAGCTCTTCTTTTATAGGAGGTAATATCCCTTTTTCTATCAGAAGTCCGTATCTGGCTATGAATCATTGCATATTGCTTTACGGCATTTTCCCTTCAAGAAATTAACAAACTCAAAAAATACTAATCACTAAAAATAAAATAACAATGGAAGAATATTTAGGAACTATAAAAGCATTTGCATTTGGTTTTTCTCCAAGAGGCTGGATGTTTTGTAATGGCCAGATTATATCAATTGCACAAAATACTGCATTATTTTCATTGCTCGGAACAGTTTATGGCGGAAACGGGCAAACCACATTTGGCTTACCTGATTTAAGAGGACGTAGTGTAGTGCATCCGGGAACAGGTCCAGGACTTTCAAATATAACTCAGGGAGAAATTGGCGGAACAGAAAATGTCACACTTACTCAAAACAATTTACCAATGCACGCACATGCTCTTGTAGCCGGAACCGGCGCAGGACAGGTTAATTTTTCTACAGTAATTAATGCTTTAGCAGGTGGTACTATAACTAATGAATCTGATAATGGTGGTAACTCATTTGCAAGTGGAGGATCTACAGCTACGATGTATAGCGAACCAGGCGGAACAGCTACACTTGTTGGCGGAGTGACAACAACTTTAACAGGAACTACTGCTATAGCCGGAGGGAGTATTCCTTTTAGTATAAGAGACCCGTATCTGGGTATTTACATGAGTATAGCTGTAGAGGGTATTTTCCCTTCAAGAAATTAATAAACTCATTATTCTGACAGAGGTAATTTATTTTACCTCTGTCTCTAAATTCAATTTTATGAATAACGAAATCAAAATAGGCATCTTAATTCCGAAATCACAGCAATATCCAACTATGGATAAAGAATTTATGAGAGGTTTTAAACTTAACAACCTCAATGTAAAATTCTTTGTAGAAAGTATTGGTATTGGTGCTGATGAAAAAATGATTATTGAAAAAATCCAGAAATTAAATTTTCAGGAAGATGTTTCTATAATTGTTGGCCTTTTTGGACATAATAATATGGTACAGGTTTATGAATATGCCTCAAAGAATGACATTTTTTTAATAGCCTCTGATCTTGGAGCCACGCTGCCTTATGGCGCTGCAACTCATAAAGGGGTTTATATTAATTCATTGGCTTTGACCGAATCCTGTTATCATTTGGGTAATTATCTGACGTCTAAAAATTATCAGAAAATTGCCTCTTCAACCTCTTATTATGATTCAGGCTACGGAATGTTATCAGCTATTGAACATGCTTTTAAAGAAGGCACAAATTTTTCAGGACACTATGTTACTCCTTTTGTTCCCAGAGAAGATGAGGCAGTACATATGAACCATTCTATTACAGCTCAGGAACCTGATGCTGTTTTTGCGTTCTATAGCGGATTATATGCTGAAGAAAATGCTGATTTTATTAATCAAAATAAGATCACACATCAATATCCATTTTTTGTTACTCCCTTTTTTATTAATGATAAAATCATTGAGCAATACAAACAAAATCCCCATGATTTATACGTCGTAGGATCGTGGATTCAAAATAACAGTGCAAATTCGGATTTTGATACTGAATACAAAAAAGCTTATTCAGAAAATCCGTCTTCATTTTCAATATTAGGATTTGAGAACGGACTTATATTAAAAAATGTCCTTTTGAATATTAAAAATGAAATTCAAATTAATGCATTAATAGACGAAGTAAACCAATTGAATATTGTCGGTCCAAGAGGAACAATTCAGTTTGACCAGGCGACCAACCGTACAATATTTAACCACTATATATACAAATTAAATTTAGATTCTTTAAGTAATATAAGCTTTAGCAAAATAGAGACATTAGTAAATGATGGACATTTTATCAAGGCTATTACTTCTTATAATGAGCCTGTCAAATCTGGTGGCTGGCAAAATGCTTACTTATGTCATTAACTAAAACACATGTTATGAAAAAAAAATTACTATTATTAATCATGCTTTTTTGTACCTTTTTTGTACACCAAAAAGCAAATTCCCAAGTCACTCTTAGTGCAGGAGATATAGCCTTTATTGGTTATAATACCAGTCCGTTAGATGGTTTTTCTTTTATTACTTTAAAAGCAATTCCAGCCGGGACTATAATCTATTTTACCGAACAGGGATGGAACGGAAATGCTGTAAACCCAACATGGGTATTAGGCAGTACTGAGCCTCATTTGATTTGGACAGTACCGTCATTAACCCCGGCAGGAACAATAGTTTCGCTAATGGAAACAGTAACCGGCGATACATTTACACTGGACGGAACAACAAATCTTGGTCTTGCACCGGGTTATACCACATTTAATCTTTCCGGCGGTGACCAAATTTTGGCGTATCAGTCTTCAACCGGCGTAAAACCTGTTTCTCCTGCATTGCCAACTTTTATTGCTGGTGTAAACGGTGATTATAACTCCGCTGATTATGATGCGACAACTACCTGGAACCTTCCGGGGACTACTGGTGGTAATTCAAGTGCTTTACCACTAGGTTTAACTAATGGAGTAAATTGTATTTCTTTATTTCCTGCTCCAGGGCCTGAAGTAGCCAATAGCAAACTAAAATCAAGTGTTACACTTGTTGGAACTTCTGCACAGGTATTGGCCACAATTAACAATCCTGCAAACTGGGATCATCAGGATAATGTTGCAGGAAATTATACAATAACACCTATCAGTTATCCTACTCCGGTTGTAACTGCAGCTTCACCTCCAACCGTTACCACAGATGTAGCAACAAATGTAGGGTCAGTAAAAGCTACTATGGGAGGAAAAATAACAGCAACTGGTGGAGATGCTACTATTGTTAATGGAATTGTTTGGGGAACAGCAACAGCTCCAACCATTTCCAATAATGTATTTCCACTTGGAACCGGAACAGCAGACTTTAGCGGGACGGTAGGATTATTTCCTCCTTCGACACTTATTTATTACAGAGCCTATGCTACAAATAGTGGCGGAACCGGTTATGGTGCTGAGTTTACCTTTACAACTGGCGCAGCTCTAAGTACTTCATCAACATCACAAACAAATGTATCTTGTAATGGTGGTGCAAATGGTACAGCAACAGTTGTTGCAACAGGTGGAAAAACCCCATATACATATTCATGGTCACCATCTGGTGGTACAGGTGCTACTGGTGTTAATCTGGTACAAGGAAGCTATACCGTAACAATTACGGATGGTGAAGCAACGCAAATCACACGAAATTTCACCATAACCCAACCAGCTCTTCTTAATCTTCTTACAGGAAATCAGACTAATGTTTCCTGCTTTTCAGGTGCTAATGGTACAGCAACTGTTGCTCCCGCAGGTGGAACACCGGGATACACTTATTCATGGTCACCGTCTGGCGGAACAAATGCTACTGCATCCGGTTTATCAATAGGTACTTATACTGTTACTGTAACGGATGCCAATTCTTGTCAGGCAACCAGATCTTTTACTATAACACAGCCAGGTACTGCTCTTGATGTCACTTCAGGATCTCAGACAAATGTTTCTTGTTTTTCAGGTACTAATGGTACAGCAACGGTTAACCCTAGCGGAGGTACTTTTCCTTATACCTATTCATGGTCTCCTTCAGGAGGAACAGCTGCCAGTGCTACAGGTTTAGCACAAGGAACTTATACGGTAACTGTGACGGATGCTAATGCTTGTCAGGCAACAAAAACATTTACAATATCACAGCCGGCATCAGCTCTTGTTGCAAGTGTCGGTTCTCAGACTAATATATCGTGTAATGGAGGCGTAAATGGTTCAGCTACAGTAAGTGTTTCAGGAGGAACACCTGGATATACTTATTCATGGTCTCCATCCGGAGGTACTGCTGCAACTGCAAACGGATTGTCTGCAGGAACTTATACGGTAACCGTGACCGATGCTAATGCCTGTCAGGCAACACAAAGTTTTACAATCACGCAACCACCTGTACTTGTAGCTTCACCCGTATCACAAACTAATATAGCTTGTAACGGAACCGCAACCGGAGAAGCTACAATAAGCGCAACCGGAGGAACTGGTTCATACACCTACTCATGGTCTCCATCCGGAGGAACTGCAGCATCTGCAACCGGATTGACAGCAGGAACCTATACTGTAACAGTTACTGATGCTAATTCATGTACTGCTACACAAAGTTTTACAATTACACAACCTCCAGTACTTTTTGCTTCTGCTGCAAGTCAGACAAATGTATCTTGTTTTAATGGAGCAAACGGAACTGCGACAGTAAGCGTTACCGGAGGAACACCAGGATATACGTATTCATGGTCTCCATCCGGAGGAACTACAGCATCTGCAACCGGATTGACAGCAGGAACGTATACCGTAACGGTGACCGATGCCAATTCATGTACAGCAACACAAAGTTTTACTATCACTGAACCAGCTGCAGCACTCACTGCATCAATAGGATCGCAAACAAATGTATCTTGTAATTCAGGAACAAACGGAACAGCTACAGTAAGTGTTGCCGGAGGAACGCCTGGATATACGTATTCATGGTCTCCTTCTGGAGGAACTGCAGCATCTGCATCTGGTCTTTCAGCTGGTACATATACGGTAACCGTAACGGATGCTAATGCTTGTCAGACGACACAAAGTTTTACCATCACAGAACCTTCTGTATTGGTAGCTACTCCTATATCACAAACGAATATAGCTTGTAACGGAGCCACAACTGGATCTGCCACAGTAAACGCTACCGGGGGAGCTGGATCCTATACTTATTCCTGGTCTCCTTCCGGAGGAACTGCAGCATCTGCAACCGGATTGGCAGCAGGAACTTATACCGTAACTGTTACCGATGCAAACAGTTGTTTTACAACACAAAGTTTTACAATAACTGAACCTGCGAGTGCTCTCGTAGCTTCAGATGGAGGTCAGACAAATGTTTCCTGTAATAATGGAGCAAATGGAACTGCTACAGTAAGTGTAACTGGCGGAACACCCGGATATACCTATTCATGGGCTCCTTCAGGAGGAACTTTAGCATCTGCAAACGGATTAACAGCAGGAACTTATACCGTAACTGTTACTGATGCAAACGGATGTACTGCAACACAGGCTTTTACCATCACAGAACCTGCTGCATTAGTAGCTTCTAATGGAGGTCAGACAAATGTTTCTTGTAATGGAGGAACAAACGCAACTGCTACAGTAAGCGTAACCGGAGGAACAACAGGATACACTTATTCATGGTCTCCTTCAGGAGGAACTTCGGCATCTGCAAGCGGACTTTCTGCCGGAACTTATACCGTTACAGTTACAGACGCTAATGCTTGCCAGACAACACAAAGTTTTACAATAACTGAACCTGCTACATTAGTAGCTTCAAATGGAGGTCAGACAAATGTATCTTGTAATTCAGGTACTAATGGAACAGCTACAGTAAGTGTTACCGGAGGAACTGCCGGATATACCTATTTATGGTCGCCAGCGGGAGGAACTGCTGATACCGCAACCGGACTTACAGCAGGAACTTACACTGTAACAGTTACAGATGCAAACGGATGTTCTGCTACACAAAGTTTTACAATCACAGAGCCTTCTGCACTTATAGCTACACCTATATCACAAACTAATGTAGCTTGTAATGGGACTGCAACGGGATCTGCTACAGTAAGCGCTACCGGAGGAACAGGTGCATATACCTATTCATGGGCTCCTTCTGGCGGAACTGCTGATACAGCAACTGGTCTTACAGCAGGAACTTATACCGTAACGGTTACTGATGCAAACGGATGTACTGCAACACAAAGCTTTACAATAACTGAACCTACAGCTCTTATTGCATCAGCTACAGGACAAACTAATGTTTCTTGTAATGGAGGAGCAAACGGAACTGCTACAGTAAGTGCAACTGGCGGAACACCGGGATATACGTATTCATGGGCTCCTTCAGGTGGAACTGCAGCATCTGCAAACGGATTGTCTGCAGGAACTTATACAGTAACAGTAACAGATGCCAATGGTTGTTCTGCAACACAAAGCTTTACAATTTCAGAACCTGCAGCACTGGTTGCCACTGGTTCACAAACAGATGTTTCTTGTAATGGAGGATCTAATGCAACTGCTACGGTAACTGTTACCGGAGGAACAGGTGCATATACTTATTCATGGGCACCTTTTGGAGGAAATTCTGCTACTGCAACCGGGCTTTCTATCGGAACTTATACAGTTATAGTTACAGACGCTAATTCTTGTCAGACGACACAAAGTTTTACAATCACAGAACCTGCTCCATTAGTAGCTTCTATGGGATTGCAAACTAATGTTTCCTGTAATGGAGGAGCAAACGGAACTGCTACAGTCAATGTAACTGGCGGAACTGCCGGATACACTTATTCATGGTCGCCTTCAGGCGGAACTGCTGATACCGCAACCGGACTTACAGCAGGAACTTACACTGTAGCAGTTACAGATGCAAACGGATGTTTTACAACACAAAGTTTTACAATCACAGAGCCTTCTGTACTTATAGCTTCTCCTTTAGCACAAACTAATGTAGCCTGTAACGGAGCTGCAACAGGATCGGCAGCAATTACAGCAACTGGGGGAACAGGCGGATATACATACTCATGGTCTCCATCAGGGGGAACAGCCGATACAGCTTCAGGATTAACTGCCGGAACTTATACCGTAACGGTTACAGATGCAAACGGTTGTTTTGCAACACAAAGTTTTACAATAACGGAACCTACAGCGATTATTACTTCAGTAAGTTCACAAACAAATGTTTCCTGTAATGGAGGAGCAAACGCAACTGCTACAATTGTTGCAACCGGAGGAACACCTGGATATACCTATTCATGGGCACCATCTGGAGGAACTGCAGATACAGCAACAGGGCTTTCTGCCGGAACTTATACCGTAACAGTAACAGATGCCAACGGTTGTTCTGCAACACAAAGCGTAGTAATCACAGAGCCTGCAATAATTATTACTTCTGTAAGTTCACAAACAAATGTTTCTTGTAATTCAGGATCAAATGGATCAGCTACAGTAAGTGCAACTGGCGGAACACCAGGATATACCTATTCATGGGCACCATTTGGCGGAACTGCTGATACAGCAACCGGACTTTCTGCCGGAACTTATACCGTAACCATAACAGATGCAAACGGATGTTCTGCAACACAAAGCCTTACTATTACAGAACCTAATGTACTTGTAGCTTCTAACGGAGGTCAGACAAATGTTTCTTGTAATGGAGGAACAAACGCAACTGCGACAGTAGTTGTAACTGGGGGAACAACAGGATATACTTATTCATGGGCACCGTTTGGCGGAACTGCTGATACAGCAACAGGACTTGCTGCCGGAACTTATACGGTAACAGTAACAGATGCAAATGGTTGTACTGCAACACAAAGTTTTACAATAACAGAACCTACAGCAATTGTAGCATCTGCAACATCAATTACAGATGTTAGTTGTAATGGAGGAGCTAATGGATCTGCAACAGTAAGCGCTACCGGAGGAACAGGTGGATATACCTATTCATGGTCTCCGTCAGGCGGAAATTCAGATACAGCTTCCGGATTAACTGCGGGAACTTACACAGCAACAGTAACAGATGCTAATGGTTGTTCTGCAACACAAACTTTCGTCATCAATCAGCCTGCTGCACTTGTTACTTCTGCATTATCACAAACTGATATCACTTGTAATGGTGGTGCAAACGGATCTGCAACAGTAACTGCAAGTGGTGGTACCGGAGCTTATACTTATTCGTGGTCGCCATCTGGTGGAACTACTGATACAGCTACTGGATTAACTGCCGGAACTTATACGGCTACAGTAACAGATGCAAACGGATGTTCTGCAACACAAACTTTTGTTATCAGTCAGCCTAATGCACTTTCTGTTTCTGTAAATGTGCTGACAAATGTATCTTGTAATTCAGGATCAGATGCAGCTGCTACAGCAGTTGTAACTGGAGGAACTGGTGTTTACACTTACTCATGGTCACCATCTGGAGGAACTGCAGATACTGCAAACGGACTTTCAGCCGGAACATATACAGTTACGGTAACAGATGCAAATGGTTGTACAGCAAGTGAAACTTTCACTATTAATGAGCCTACGGCAATTACTGCAACAATTACACAAACAAACGTTACCTGTAATGGAGGTAATGACGGATCTGCAACTATTAACGTAACAGGTGGTTCAGGAAGCTATACTTATGTGTGGTCACCTGCAGGGGGAACTGCAGATACAGCAACAGGACTTTCTGCCGGAACATATAGTGTGACAGTAACAGATGCAAACGGATGTTCATTAACGCAAACAGTAACAATTATAACTACTCCGGATAATAATGCTCCGATACCAACTGTTGCAAACCTTCCGGTTATTAATGGGTATTGTTCTGTTTTATCTGCTGAAATAGCTATTCCTACTGCAACTGATAATTGTGTCGGAACTATTAACGGAACTACATCTTCACCATTAAATTATACAACTGAGGGTACTTATGTTATCACATGGAGTTATAATGATGGAAATGGAAATACAACAACTCAAAATCAAACTGTGAATGTTCTTGCTTCACCATTAAGTGCCGTAACTTTCAGTGATGCTGACTTTACTTTTGATGGAAGCGTGCACACCATTCAGGTTGCTAATCTTCCGGTTGGAGCAAATGTTTCCTACACTACAACACCAGCGAGCGGAAGCTTAAATGGTGCAACAAATGCAGGTAGTTATACTATTACAGCAATTGTTAATCCGTCAACAGCGGCGCCAAATTGTTCGCCAGTTACTTTGACAGCAAACCTTACTATTGATAAAGCAGCACAACAAATTACTTTTGATGCCATACCTGTAAAAGTGCTTGGTACAAATAATACTTTTGATTTAGATGCTACTTCAAGTTCAGGGTTGCCTGTTCGTTATTCTTTCACATACACTTCTGCCCTTCCTCCGGCTACAGTTTCAGCTGCAGGTCAGGTAAATATGTTAAGAACCGGACAAGGTATTGTAACTGCACACCAGGATGGTGATAACAATTATCTACCAGCTGCAACTGTTTCGCAGATTCTGACTATCATGAACAACAATGCTGATATTACAAAACTTACTATCGGTGGTGTCGTTTATAACAATCCTCCAAAACAAATTATTCATTTGATGTTGTGCGGAGAAAACAGTATCAATATTACTTCTTTAAATGATACAAATGCGACTATCAGTCCATCTGCTAATTTTACGCTTCCGTTACCAAGACCGGGGATTTACAATCAGACGATTACAGTAACTTCACAAGACGGATCGGTAGTTAACAAATACAATATTACCATTATAAAACCATTTAGTTTCTATGATATAGTGCGCCAGAAATTCAATAATGTCTTACTGGTAAACAACAATCCGCAAACAAATGGAGGTTATGATTTTGTTGCCTACGAATGGTTCAAAAACGGTCAGTCAATTGGTACAGGTCAATATTATTCAGCCGGGAACAGTACAAATAACCTTTTGGATCCTGCTGCCGATTATATGGTAAAATTAACTACCAGAGATGGAAAAGTACTTCAGACTTGTTCAGATAAAGTGACATTACAAAACACTCTTGAGGCGAAACTTTATCCGAATCCAACAGAAGCTGGAAAAGTAGTAACTGTTGAAGCTGATTTCCCTGAAGATCAATTAAAAGATATGCAGATAAGCTTATACTCTGTTTCCGGTCAATTAATCAAAACACTGAAATCATCAACAGTAAAAACTGAAGTTCAGTTACCGGATAGCACAGATGGCAATATGTATGTTGTTGTAATTGAAACAGCAGACTTTAAAAAATCTCTAAAAGTAATTGTAAAATAAATAAAATCTGCCAACGCTGTCTTTTGATTGCGTTGGCATAAAATAATTTTTAAGATGAAAAAATATACAATAAACTATATAGCATCATTATCAATGATTACTATACTTTTAGGCTGCTTAAACAGTTATGGTCAGGATAAAAAGCATGAATTCTCTGTTGCCGTTGGCGGTCCTTTTTCATACATCGATGCTGAAACTGCCGGTAAAATTGTAGAAGGAAACGGATTCAATGCCGGACTTCGTTATTCTTATTATCTAAACGAAGGTTTAAGTATCGGAATCGGAGCAGAATACCAATCTTATAATTCTGATGTAAGTATCCAGGCATTGTATGGAAGATACATGACTGTAGATGAAGATGGTGAAAATTTTCAATTTAGATACAGAGCAACAAATTTAAGAGAAGAGCAAAAATTAGGATACATCAACATTCCTCTTCATATTCAGTTTGAAACTCCCGGAACGACAAAATTCTATATTGCTGCCGGCGCCAAAGTAGGATTTGCCATAAACGGCAGCTACGACTCCAGTATACAAAATCTAACTACAAGCGGATACTATCCGCAATATAATGTAGAATTATTTGCTCCTACTTTTGCCGGATTTGCGAGTACAAATGATGTAAGAAGCGGTAAGCAGGATCTTGATACAGACGTTTCGTATTCTGCTACCATTGAAACCGGTGTAAAACAATTACTGGGTGATAAAAACTCCGTTTACATTGGTCTTTACCTTGATTATGGTCTCAACAATATTTACGACAACGAAAAGAAACCTTTAATAGAATATAATGCTGAAATCCCGGTACAGCTGCAACAAAACAGTGTATTAGATTCACCATTCGCCCATAACGTAAGATTAGTTTCTTACGGACTTAAATTAAGATTTGCAATTCGTTAATTATTATTTGGTTAAATTATTCTTAGATTCATTAAAACCAGTAAAGTACTCTTTACTGGTTTTTTTATATAATTCTAATCACTTTTTTTTATGTTGCGGTTTACATTAGATATACCGTAATCGCTCCTCTTCCAGATCCAGATATTGCAATTGCTTTCTAATAATTTCTTCATTCAGGGTTTCCTCTTCCTTGTTTTTATTTAAAAGCCAAATCCTTTGTTCGCTCAATATTTCTAAATAAACTACTTTACATTCTTCTGCCATTGTCGCATCATTAGCCATTTTTTTGTTGTCTTCCCATTTGCGGGCCAACTGTTGCAAAGAAGGTTGTTTTTCAAGCAATTCACTATAATTGGAATGTAAATGTTCTAAAGCTTTTTCTGCCAGCTGCTGACGAATCAGAAGTTCTGTTTCTTCTTCAGGAGCCACCTGATCGGGATCAGACATGTTTATTTTCTTAATTAAAAAAGGAAGCGTTATTCCCTGAATCAGTAAAGTCAGCAGAATAACAACAAAAGTGATAAAGAGAATTAAATTTCGCTGCGGAAATGGATTTCCATTATCAAGATGTAACGGAATAGACAAGGCAGCCGCAAGCGAAACTACTCCGCGCATGCCCGACCAGCCAATTAACAACGGAACCTTGTACCCCGGATGCCTTCTGTCTGCCACTTTGATAAAATTACGGGCAATCAGCGTTACCACTACCGCACCATAAGCCGATATAATTCTGGCTACAACCAGTACAACCGTAACCAATACCCCGTAACCAATTGCTGATGAAAGACTCACATCTCCCAAACCTTCTGTAATTTCGGGTAAATCCAGTCCGATTAATAAAAATACAATTCCGTTTAGAACAAAACAGAAACTTTCCCAGACATTTAAACTTCTTATGCGTGAGCGGCTATCAAGAAAGCTATGTCTTTTATAGGATAAAAATAAACCCCCACTCACAACAGCAAGAACACCGGAACTGTGTACTTCTTCAGCACCAATATACATTAAGTAAGGAGCGAGAAATGTCAAAGCAATATCGATGTTAGAATCTGTTGGCAAATATTTATGCGCTTTCATGAAAATTAAACCAATAAGTAAACCAATTCCAACACCGCCAATTAACATCCAGCTAAAGCTCATAGCGGCTTCGTACCAAATAAACTGACCTGTTGCAACGGCAATCATGGCAAAACGAAAAATAATCAGTGAAGAAGCGTCATTCAGCAGACTTTCTCCCTCTAAAATAGAAGAAAGCCTTTTCGGAACTTTTACAAATTTCAGGATAGCACCCGCACTTACGGCATCCGGAGGAGAAACAATTCCACCCAATAAAAAGCCTAAAGCCAGTGAAAATCCAGGAATAAAATGGTTGGCTGCAAAAGCCACAGACAAAGCCGTAAGGAATACAACCACAAAGGCAAAACTACTAATGATACGCCTCCATCGCCAGAGTTCCTTCCATGAAATCGTCCATGAAGCTTCATACAATAAAGGCGGAAGAAAAATGATAAAAAGTAATTCGGGCTCAATATGAAGAATCGGAACTCCGGGAATAAAACTGATTCCCAGTCCGGCTAAAACTAATAATACAGGATAGGTCACTTTTATTTTGTTGGCCAGCATAATCAGAAATAAGATGACAACAATAAGTGCTAAATAAAATGGGAAATTTTCAATCATTTTTGGTCTGCTTAGTTAATTATGAGTAAAGATATACAATTGATATATTTAGTTTTTTTGTTTTTTATAAATTATAGATCCTGGACAGTAACACAGATAAAACGGATTCGCTTTCGCGAAAGCGCGGATGGCACGGATTTTTTACTTTCATAAAAAAAGAAAT
>NZ_QETH01000038.1 GCF_003105115.1 Flavobacterium sp. HTF
ATTATCACTTCATATGCTTCAGAATAACAATGGCCTCCTTTGCATTAGAAAATTCAGCATAATTGAGCGCTGTATAACCTCTTTCATTTTTCTAAAAGCTTTAGCACCATTTGCCAGTAAAATTTTCATGATTTCCACTTCATTATAACGTGCTGCAACCATTAGCGGTGTCATGTCTTTTGACATCTTATTGACATCAACGCCATATTTGATAAATCTTCTAACGGTTTCAATATCTCCCTTGCTTATAGCCAAATGCAATGGTGATTTAATGAATGCCGAAAACTCAGTTTGATTATTACCTGATGATATGCAATTGGAAGCTATTGATGCATTTGCAGATGCCAGCAAAAAAGCTACTGCGGTAATTAATGATTTTTTCATGATGATTGTTTGTTTAATGATTGATGATGATGATTTTTATATTATAACTTTAGACGACTAAAAATCTGAATAGGTTGCACCAGATTCCGAAAAAGTTAAAAACAAAAAAAAAGCGCAATCCAGATTTACTGAATTGCGCCTTTTTATGCTTTATAAATATTTAAAGTTTAAACTTTTTACTGTAAATATTTTTCAAATCATTTTCAAACAAGGTATAAGGATCGTCATAAAATTTGATGAAATCGGGTACGCTGATTTGCTCAGGAAACGGAGCGTAAAAATGTGTAGGACTTGTTTTATCATTTCTCCAAACCAGAACATAAGCAAGCTGAAGTTTTTCTGATTTTAAAGATTTTAATAAAATTTCTGTCCACCAGTGCGGGTTTGGAATAGATTCTAATCCGGTTTCTGTAAATGCAGCTATTTTATTTTTTTTAATAGCCAGATCCGATATTATTTTCAGTTTCTTAACACCTGCTTTCAAATCATATTTTCCATCCCTTCCAAAATCAGCATAATCATCCATACCCAGCATGTCTACGTAATCGTCACCCGGATAGCGCTCTGAATATTCGGTTTCTGAACTAAATTTGTTGTCCGGAGAAAAAGCATAAATAAAATTATGCACGCCCAATGTATCTCTCAGATAAGAAACAGTAAATTGCCAGACGGCTATAAAATCTTCCCGTGAAGTATATTTTTTTCCCCACCAAAACCAATCTCCGTCAAATTCATGATAAGGCCTGAAAATCATCGGTGCTAATGTTCCGTTTTTTCCTTTTACAGAATTTGCAAAATCAGCAATTGTTTTTAAAATTTCTTTGTATTGCTGGTGATGAGAACCATTAGGTTTAATCAATTCCATTGCTGCAACAGAAACGGAATCTTTCCAATAAAAACTTCCCTGAGAAACGGGATTTAAAAAATGCCAGGAAACTGTTGTAATTCCTCCTCGCTCATAAGTATCGATTACATTCTTTCTTAAAATTTCTTTTGTTTTTTCAATTTCCTCTTTGGAATGTCCCGAAAAACTGCTAAAATCAATTCCAATAACAGCAGGATGAGAACCCGTTACCGATTTTACGTCAGATCTATTGGCTTCATTCGACCAGCCATGTCCATATTCCAGTGCATGTTGATGTCCGAATAAAATATGTTTTTTTGATATGGATTTTAGATTCTTATATAAATTCCTGGTTTCTGTTGTGGCTCTTTTATCAATTTGAGCAGAAAGAAAATGTCCTGTCATTATAAAAATAAATAACAGGACATTTTTTTTATTTGGGATAAATTTCATGGTTTAAATAATTAGTTTAAACCTGAAAATTACTATTTTGAAGAAAGGTAATCTAATACGTTTTTATCAATACGTTGATCAATATTAGCAATATCGGCCTTTACAAATTTTTCTCCTAAAATATTCTCATACAATTCGATATATCTTTCAGAAACAGATTCAATATAAGCGTCTGTCATTTCCGGAATTTGTTGTCCTTCCTGACCCTGAAAACCGTTTTCGATCAGCCATCGACGCACAAACTCTTTAGATAATTGCTTTTGCTCCTCTCCTTTTTCCTGTCTTTCCTGATATCCGTCAGCATAAAAATAACGGGAAGAATCCGGAGTATGAATTTCATCAATTAAAACGATAACACCGTCTTTTGTTTTTCCGAACTCATATTTTGTATCTACTAAAATTAAACCGCGTGAAGCAGCAATTTCAGTTCCTCTTTGAAATAAATCGCGTGTAAATTTTTCTAAAACCACATAATCTTCTTCAGAAACAATTCCTTTTGATAAAATATCTTCTCGGGAAATATCTTCGTCATGAGAACCATTATCCGCTTTTGTGGTAGGTGTAATAATTGGTTCCGGGAATTTATCATTTTCCTTTAAGCCTTCTGCCATTGTAACCCCGCAAATTTGTCTTTTTCCTGCAGCATATTCACGCGCAGCATGACCTGAAACATATCCACGTATAACCATTTCAACTTTAAAAGGATCGCACAAATGACCAACAGCAACGTTTGGATCAGGAGTTGCGATTAACCAGTTTGGTACAATATCTTCAGTCAATTCCATAAATTTTGTTGCGATTTGATTTAAAATCTGTCCTTTATACGGAATTCCTTTTGGTAAAACTACATCAAAAGCCGAAAGCCTGTCGGTTGCTACCATTACTAAAAGTTCGTCGTTTATGTTGTAAACTTCTCTAACTTTTCCACGGTAAACTGATTTCTGGTTCGGAAAATTAAAATTTGTAGTTGTGATTGTATTGCTCATCTGATTTGTTGTGTTGTTTTTTATGAATGCAAATTTAAAATTATTTCAGAGAGTTACACTACTAAAATAAAGAGATAAATTTAGAAATACGATAAAATCCTGTTATTAAGGGATACTAACAAGAAGATTAAAAGGTCTTTTTATTTAAAGTTCCCCACGCATTACACAAATTTCCACGAATATTTTTATGTAAAAACTAAATTGAAGCTTTTAAAAATTAGTGGAAATTTGTACAATTAGTGGCTAAAAGTTATGCTAATTCTTTGTCCAGAATTTTTGATGCAATATAACGGGCAACACCATCTTCGGCATTTGTTTTAATTACTTCCAAATTTGGTAAAGTCTCTTTTAGTAATGCGGGAGCATTTCCCATAATCAGGCCTTTTCCTGATACTGAAAGCATTTGCAAATCATTAAAACCATCTCCAAACGATACTGCTTCTGCTAATGTAAAGCCTTCTTTTTCCAGCACTGTTTCAATTGCAACAGCCTTATCTATCGATTTATCCATAAACTCTAAACAGGTTGGTAAACTAAAAGCATGGTGCAAATGTTCAGATGAATTGGCCAAAATAGCATCTTTTAGTTTTACGAGCTTTTCATGATTCTCACATGAAAAGAAAATTTTAATTGCTCCAAAATCCTCCAGGGCTTTATAATCAACCAGTTCAGGACGGTATTTTAATTCTTCCTGAAAAGCATTAAGCCTTTCGCTTATTTTATTGGTCTGCCATACATTTTCCTTAAATAAAACTACTGTAATTTCAGGATCGATTTCAACATTCAAAGCCGCTTTTACTACATCACTGTCTAAGTTAAACGCAAAAAGTTCTTCTTTTTCAGGTGAATGTATTCTGGCTCCGTTTGAACTTACTAAGTAAACCGGTACTTCGAGTTTTTCGATAATAGCCATAGCATCAAGATGATGACGCCCTGTGGCTACAACAATAAGATAATTTTGATTGTGAAGTTCCTGAAAAATTGATTTGGTATAATCTGAAATTCTGTGATTGGTGTTAAGTAAGGTTCCGTCTAAATCGCTCACTACAACTTTTATATTTTTTAATTTTGTCATATTAATAATCAAGTATTTATGATAGGCAAATTTACAATTTTATGCCCGAAAGAGCAAAGTTATATTGATCTGAAACCCCTAAATAAGGCAAGTTTATTATTTATTTAACTATTTCATTAAATTCTGTTTAGTATTCAGATTAGATTTTAACAATTCCCGATTTGTATAAATTCAGGGCTTTTTGAATAACTGATTCAATTTGTTCCAAAGGCAAATCTTTCTCCGAATCGAACATCATAATTTTCATTCTCGAACGTTTTTCCTGTATTAAAAAAGGTTCATCAAAATGTTTTCCTTCCACAATTCCGATATAAGGCTGTTTAAGTTTTTTGTGAATCAACAAATAGCAGAACATTTTTTCTTTGTAGCAAAAAAATGGCATTCCATATTTCAGAGCATTTGTAATGTCTTTGTCCTGACGCAGAATAATTTCTTTTAATGAAAGCAAAACTTCCCTTATTGGTTCTTCTTGTTTTTCGTAGAAATTGTCCAGTTCTTTCATTTAGGAATATTTTTTCTTATTTTTTAGTTCGTGCATAAATAATTTCAAGCGTGTCAGGACATTTTGATTCTTTTTTTAATTTATAATATAAAGAATCATTTTTGATATAAAATATTTCTTTTGAAAAGCTTACAAAACCAGCATCATCATTTGGATTACAATTTGGAATTGTAATTAAATTTCGGTCATGCTCTGAAAAAGGTGTGCAAAAATACAAATGGCATTATTCTATAACAAGTATCACTATTTATACTAGTTAATTCGATAGAATCGCCAATCATTTTCCATTTTCCTTTTGAAAATACCCTCCAATCACATCCTGCGCTTTTATAAGTAAACGAACTGTCTTTTTTAATTTTTAATATAGCTTTCACTGGAACTATATATTCTGTATCATACCAATTGCCCACAAATTTATTAGCCAAAACAGGCTTTTTAGTACACGAAATCAAAACAAAAAATAATAAAAAAATTGATAGTCTACCTGTCATGATTAATTAAAGTCGTAAATTATTAAATCAAAAAAAAATATTCGTTTTGCACCTTTCAAAAAGAATAAGCACAAAACGAATATTAATAAATATTAAAACACAATTCACGATTTACATTTAACATTTCACTATAATTAATTAATCGTGATTTTCTATTTGTTTATAAGCATCAATTACTTTTTTCACTAATCTGTGACGCACTATATCCTTATCATCAAGATAAATGATTCCGATTCCGTCAATGTCTTTTAGGACCAAAAGTGCTTCTTTAAGACCGGAAATCGTTCTGCGTGGTAAATCAACCTGTCCGGGATCACCTGTAATCATAAATTTAGCATTTTTACCCATACGCGTCAGAAACATTTTCATTTGCGAATGTGTTGTGTTTTGTGCTTCATCCAGAATTACAAAGGCATTGTCTAGCGTTCGCCCACGCATAAAAGCCAATGGCGCAATCTGAATAATTCCTTTTAAAATGTAATCTTCGAGTTTTTCGTTGGGCAGCATATCGCGTAGGGCATCGTAAAGCGGCTGCATATAAGGATCCAGTTTTTCTTTCATATCACCAGGTAAAAATCCAAGATTCTCCCCTGCTTCTACTGCTGGTCGCGTTAATATGATTCTTTTTACTTCCTTATCTTTCAGCATTTTTACCGCCATTGCCACACCCGTATACGTTTTTCCCGTTCCGGCCGGACCAACCGCAAATACCATATCATTTTTTTTGATGGTATCTACCAACAGCTGCTGATTGGGTGTCATGGCTTTAATTATTTTGCCACCAACACCATGAACTAATATTTTGTCATGATCATATGCTCTTTTTTCATCCTGACCATCACTCATAATAACACGTTCGATTACATTATCATCTATGTTATTATATCGGGTAAAATGGAGCATTAATCTCTGAAATCTTTTTTCGAATTCGTCTAAGACTTCTTTTTCGCCAAATGCCTTTAAGGTTGTCCCTCGCGCTACTATTTTAAGCTTCGGGTAATACTTTTTGATTATTTCAAGATGGCTGTCGTGAGCGCCCCAAAACTCTTTTGGTGCGATGTCAATTAGCTCAATTATTCTTTCGTTCAAATGAAGTAGTTTTAAATTAAATTTATTCAGTTTATTATAATAGTAACTGTCGGGTCTTTTTTGAGGTTACGGTTTTCAGCTTTATAACTGCAACTGAGTTTACTGTAACGGTCGATTATTTTAAAAAACACAAATTGTCTTTTCTTTCTTTCAATTTGTATTTACTATTACTAGCTTTGCATTTCTCAAATTTAATGAAAATTAGATTTAAATACTATCAATAGTTATAAACAAAATGATGTCAATAATTACCCTTACTACAGACTACGGACTGAAAGACCACTTTGTTGGTTCGCTGAAGGGTAAAATCTTATCAGAACTATCAGAAGTTCAAATAATTGACATTTCGCACGATATTGATCCTTTCAATACGGCCGAAGCAAGTTATATTATTGGTGCCTCCTATCTGAGTTTTCCAAAAGGAACGGTACATCTGATTGGTGTTGATATTGAACGTAATAAAGAAAACCAGCACATTGCGATGCAGTGGAATGATCATTATTTTATTTGTGCCGATAACGGAATCCTGAGTATGCTTACGCAGAAAATTGTTCCGCAAAAAATTGTAGCTATAAACATTCATGATCGTTTTCCGGCAGAATCGACTGATTTGGATATATTTATTCAGGTGGCGTGTCATATTGCCAAAGGCGGCTTATTGAATGTGATTGGAAAAGAAATCCCTGCGGTTAAAGAAGCAACAGAATTACAGGCTGTGTTAGCTGCAGACGGAAATTCGATAAAAGGGTATATTATTTATATCGATCATTTCGGAAACGTTGTAACAAATATTTCGAAACAACAATTTTTAGAAGTGGCCAAAGGTCGTCCGTATGAAATTGTAATGCAGCCAAAAAGCATCAAAACCATTCTGCCTAATTATTCGGCTATTGCTACTTCAGACAAATATCCGATTAAAACCTATGAAGGCGAAAAACTCGCTATTTTTAATGAAGCCGGTTTCCTTGAAATTGCTATTTTTAGAAGTAATCCTTCGAAAGTTGGCTCTGCTAATAGTTTACTGGGATTGAATTATCGTGATGTAATTACGATTAAGTTTTCTTAATTTTAAATTAATGGTCCGCAGATTCCGCTGATTCAGCAGATTTACAATCATATTTATTGTCTTTTACATTAGAAATAAGAAAAATATTCATTGCATTATAACATAGCCCGCGGTTTTAACCGTGGGGATAAATTAGGGTAAGCATCGTGATATGTATTGTGTTCCCACGGTTGAAACCGCGGGCTATATTTGAAATACCAATTCAAAAAACTATGATTTTAGAATATTTTATTTTTTATTAAAAAGAACAATCAATTTTGGTATTTTTGCGCACCTGTAAGCTTTAGGCATTCAAAAAATCTAAAATCTACAGTCTTAAATCTAAAATTGAATACATGTTTGTCAGAATAGTAAAAATGAGTTTTCACGAAGAAAAAATCCCTGATTTTCTGGCGAATTTTGAATCCATAAAAGACAAAATACGAAATGCAGACGGAAATCGTTTTTTAGAGTTGTATCAGGACAAAAATGACAAATGTATTTTCTTTACTTACAGTTATTGGGAAACCGAAACTGATTTAGAAAATTACAGAAACTCGGAACTTTTTAATACCGTTTGGGATTTTACAAAGAAATTATTCAATGCAAAACCAGAAGCCTGGAGTGTGGATAAAGTGGTTAGCTTAAATTAGTTTCAGGTTTCACGTTAAGTGAGCAACTTGAAACATGAAACCTGAAACTTTAGATACAAAGAACACAAAGATTACAATACTAAGGTTTATAAGTTCGCAAAACAACTTGAAACCTGAAACAAAGAAAAACTTGAAACAAAAATAAGTTACATGAAATCAATCATTTTAAGAGAAATAAAATCTTTTTTTGGCTCTCCTATTGGCTATTTGGTCATTGCTATTTTCTTAATTAGCAACGGGCTATTTTTATGGGTTTTTGAAGGGGATTACAATATCTTAAATTCCGGTTATGCCGATTTAACTCCGTTTTTCACATTGGCACCGTGGATTTTAATTTTCCTGATTCCCGCTGTTACTATGAGAAGTTTCTCTGACGAAAAGAAACAAGGAACTCTTGAATTGCTTTTAACCAAACCCTTATCTGTCTGGGAAATTGTAAATGGTAAGTTTTTAGGTTCCTTATTATTGATTGTTCTGGCAATTGTACCCACTTTTATTTATGTAAAAGTAATTTCAAACTTAGGTTTACCGGAAGGTAATATTGATATGGGAAGCACAATTGGTTCTTATTTTGGGTTGTTATTTCTAATTGCTTCTTATTCTGCAATCGGAATTTTCACTTCGACTCTGTCAGAAAATCAAATTGTTGCTTTTATCATTGCCGTTTTTTTATGTTTCCTGTTTTATTTTGGTTTTGAAGGTTTGGCTTCTTTAATTCCCGGTTTTTCAGGTATTATTTCGGCATTTGGAATGCAGGATCATTTTAAGAGTATGAGCCGTGGTGTAATAGATACACGCGATGTTATTTACTTTTTGAGCATCACCGTTTTATTCCTGTCATTTACTGTTTATAAATTAAAATCTTTTAAAGCCTAATGAAAGCAACCACTCAAAAAAACCTCAAAACAGTAGGCATCACCGTTTTCGTTTTAATAGTTTTAAATATACTCGGAAGTCTTTATTTTCAAAGATTTGACTTAACAAAAGACAAAAGATACACTTTGTCTGAAACTTCTTTGAATATTGTCAAACAAGTTCACAATCCGTTATCGATTAAGATTTATATGGATGGTGATCTTCCTGCAGATTTTAGACGTTTGCAACAGGAAACCAGACAATTACTGGAAGAATTTCAGGCTTATAACAGTAACATTGTTTTTGAATTCGTTAATCCTCTTGAGAACCAGGAAGAAAGTATGGATTTAACAAAGTCTCTTTTTCAAAAAGGACTTACACCCATAAATATAACAGTTGATGATAAAGGAAAACAATCCCAGGCGATGGTTTTTCCCTGGGCAATTGCAGTTTATAACAACAAAGAAGTAAATATCCCTTTGCTGAAAAACATCATGGGTGCCACAACTGAGCAAAAAGTTAAAGGATCGATCCAGCATTTGGAATATTCTATTGCCGATGCTATCAATAAAATTACAAAAGACAAACAAAAGAAAGTTGCGATCATAAAAGGAAATGGTGAAATGAATGAAATTCATATTGCCAAAATGCTGATGCAAATTCGAGAAAGCTATTACATCGGACCTTTTACACTGGATTCTGTAGCTAAAAATCCAACAGGAAGTTTAGAAGCGCTTAAAAAATATGACCTTGCCATTATCTCAAAACCAACTGAAACTTTTTCTGATGAAGAAAAACAGGTTTTAGACCAGTTTATTATGAATGGCGGTAAAACGCTTTGGCTGGTAGATCAGGTTGCTGCAGATATGGACAGTTTATATAATCAATCTGGTGCAACACTGGCGTATCCGAGAGATTTAAACCTAAACGATATGTTCTTTAAATACGGATTCAGAATAAATCCTGATCTGGTTAAAGATGAACAAGGAAGCCCAATAAAACTGGCAACAGGCGAACAAGGAAGTGCTACACAATATCAGGAATTTATATGGAAGTATGCCCCTCAGGTTTATCCGGACAGTCAGCATCCGATTGTTAAGAATCTGGGTGGAATTAAATTCGATTTTGCGAGTCCGATTGATACTTTAAAAAACGGGATCAAAAAAACGGTATTACTGCATTCTTCCGAGTATTCAAGAACAATAGGAACTCCGTCTGAAATTAACCTGAATATTGTAACAGAAAAAACGTCTCCGCAGGATTATATTAATAAAGGAAATTTACCTCTTTCGGTTTTATTAGAAGGTTCTTTTCATTCTGCCTTTGAAAACCGTGTTTTGCCTTTCAAGGAAAATTCATTTTTAGCCAAAGGAAAACCAACAAAAATGATTGTGATTTCTGATGGTGATTTAGCGCGAAACCAGTTAGACAAAAATATGATGCCGGTAGAATTAGGCTATGATCAACGTACCGGTAATCTTTATGACAACAAAGATTTTATGATGAACTGCATCAATTATTTACTGGACGATACGGGACTTATTAACATAAGAAGCAAAGATCTTGACCTGCCTTTACTTGACAAAGAGAAAGTTTACGAAAATTACACCACAACCCAATTCATAACTATCGGGCTTCCAATTCTTACTTTATTGGTTTTTGGACTTGTATTTACTTTCTTAAGAAAAAGAAAATACAGCAGATAGATGTTAATAAAAAAATGTAATACTTTAGATAGTTTACGATATATTTGTAATCCATATATTTAGCTTTAATTAGCTGGAGAAATATCAAAAAATAAAATAAAACAGATGAAATTTATAGTATCGAGTTCGTACTTATTAAAACAATTACAAGTTTTAGGTAGTGTTATTAACAGCAACAACACATTACCTATTTTAGATAACTTTTTATTTGAACTAAATAACAGTGAGTTGACAGTTTCTGCGTCAGATCTTGAAACTACAATGTCAGCTACTTTATCTATCGATTCTAAAAGTAAAGGAAGCGTAGCCGTGCCTGCAAAACTTTTGCTTGAAATTTTAAAAACGTTTCCTGAACAGCCTCTAACTTTTACAGTTGAAGAAAATAATACAGTTGAGATTAGCTCTAATTCAGGAAAATATGCGTTAGCTTATGCTGCGGGAGAAGAATTTCCTAAAGCCGTTCATCTTGAAGACCCGTCTGTAACTTTGGTTCCGGCAGAAGTTTTGGCAACTGCTGTAAGTAAAACAATTTTTGCTGCAGGAAATGATGATTTGCGTCCGGTAATGTCGGGAGTATTTTTTCAGTTCTCACCAGAAGGATTAATTTTCGTAGCTACAGATGCACATAAACTAGTAAAATATGCACGTACAGATGTAAAAGCATCTCAGGTTGCTGATTTTATTATGCCGAAGAAACCTTTGAATATTTTAAAAAGTATTTTAGGAAGTTCTGATGCAGAGGTTAAAATTGAATACAACGACTCAAATGCGACTTTCTCATTTGACAATTATATCTTGATGTGCCGTTTAATTGATGGGAAATACCCAAATTATGAAGCGGTAATTCCAAAAGAAAACCCAAACAAATTAATGATCGACCGTTCTTTATTTTTAAGTTCAGTTCGTCGTGTTGCGATTTTCTCAAACAAAACTACACACCAGATTCGTTTAAAAATAGCCGGAGCAGAACTGAATGTTTCAGCAGAAGATATCGATTACTCAAACAAAGCCGAAGAGAGATTAACTTGTGATTATCAAGGTGATGACTTACAAATTGGCTTTAATTCACGTTTCCTTACAGAAATGCTTACAAACCTGCAATCGGACATGATTATGTTAGAAATGTCATTGCCAAACAGAGCCGGAATCCTTACTCCTGTTGATGGTTTAGAAGAAGGCGAAAGTGTTACTATGTTGGTAATGCCTGTAATGTTAAATAGTTAACATCAAATCTTCTTTTTGTTACAGGGATATTTTTTAGTTTAGAATTAAAGATATATCATTGTAAAAAAAAATATCGCTATTAACCAACCATTTTTTATACCTAGAAACCGCAATTCCTATAAAGAGTTGCGGTTTTTTATTTGAAGGTGTTTTTTTGTTTCAGGTTTCAAGTTTCAGGTTTCAAGTTTCAGGTTTCAGGTTAGAGATGAATGGCTTGTGTGGAGTTTAATCGCAAAGTTTAGATAAAGCTTTGCGAACTTTGCGTTTGTGAACACCATTTTGATCAAAAAACTTAGCGTGCTTTGCGGTTAAACTCTCTAAACAAACGTAAAACCTGAAACAATTTTTCTTTAACTTTGTAATATGAAAATAGAAATTTGGTCGGACATCATGTGTCCGTTTTGTTATATCGGAAAAAGACAATTGGAATCGGCTTTGACTGAATTCCCAAATGCTGAATTTGAAATTGAGTGGAAAAGCTTTCAGCTTGATCCAACTATTACACCTCAATCCGGTAAGGACGTTTTTACGTTCCTGGCCGAAAGAAAAGGTATTTCAGTAGAACAATCTATAGAAATGCATAAAGGTGTCACAGAACGCGCAAAAAGCGTTGGTCTTGATTATCATTTCGATCAAGCTGTTATTTCCAATTCACTGGAAGCACACAGAATTATCCAATTGGCTAAAACTAAGAATTTAGGCGACCAGATGGAAGAAATTTTCTTTAAAGCTTATTTTACAGAAGGCAGAGACTTAAACGACGGACCTACTCTGATAGAATTGGCAGTAAAAGCAGGTTTAGATCAGATTCAGGTGCTGGAAGTTCTTAAAGATGAAAACTTATTCTTAGACAACGTTCAAAATGATATTTCTGAAGCGCAGCAAATTGGCGTACAAGGAGTTCCTTTCTTTGTTTTTGACAGGAAATATGCTGTTTCAGGAGCTCAGCCGGTTGAAACTTTTGTGAATACCATTAAAGAAGTTCTTAAATAAATTTTAGATTTTAGAATGTAGATTTTAGATTCTTTTGATTCGCTCTGAATAAAATAAATTCAAAATCTACATTCTAAAATCAAATAACTCCCATTTTCTGCATTAAGAAAGTAGCACTTTTGTTTTTACAGATTCCGTTTCGCAGTTTATAATCAAAATGCAAATCGTTGTTCTGTATTTCAACTTCAAAGCATAGATTCGTTAAAATTTCAGGATATTCGTTGGTAGTCAGACAAACCTCAATATCATGTGTTGCAATTGCCCCGATAGCTTTTTTTGCTATTATTTTTTTTACTACTTCAATTGTTCCGTTTCGTTTGTCATCAGAATTTGTTCCTCTCAAAATTTCATCCAACAATACGAATGCCGGTTTTTCATCCAAAGCATCCATGATTTGTTTTAAGCGTTTAATTTCTGCAAAAAAATAGGATTCACTATCTGATAAGGAATCTGACAACCGCATTGAAACTAAAACTTGCAGTGGATGCATATTAGCTTCTGAAGCACAGACTACAGAACCGATTCCTCCCAAAACCATATTTACCCCAAGGCTTCTCAGAAAAGTACTCTTTCCTGACATGTTGGAGCCTGTTAAAATCATGAAAGATTCCGGATAAAAATGCGTATCATTCCCTACTCTGCTCGTCGGATTTAATAATGGGTGAGCTAAATTTTTAAACCCTATTTTGTATTCTGAATTAATTTCAGGAAAAACAAAATCCGGATTATTATAAGCCAAATTGGTTAAACTGTTTAAAGCTTCAAATTCACCAATAACCGTAATCCACTTTTCAAGTTGGCTGGAATATTTATCTTTCCATTTCAAAAGCGCTCTGAGTACATGGAGATTGAATAAAAATGTCCCGTTGAATACAATTGCCGTAACAAAATTATTGATCGTATCCATTCGTGAAAACAATTCTGATAACTGTTTCAAATGCGAACTGGCCTTAGCATTATTGAAAACCAACTGTTGTTGCAGATCGGTTAGCTTTTTAGAATTGAATTTTTCGCTTTCAATTTTTTCTACTAATAAGCCATATTGTTTAATGATTTTATCAACGTCATCTGTTTTGGCAATTTCAGACTGAATTCGCTTAAATGATTTTCCTAACACTATCATATTCGCTATAAAAGCATAAGTCAGATAAGACAGTAAAACTGTTTTTGATGTTATAAAATAAGCCGTTAAAAGTCCGAAAAACAATATTGGAAGTATAACCGAAAGCAAAACTAAAGCTTTAGGTAATGGATTATTTTTAGATGAAGTCCAATGAATTATAGAATCATAAGAATCTTTTGAATCATTACTTATTGTTGCCAAAGCCAGAAAATCCTGTCTCCAGTCTAATTTTGATTTCAATTCATTAATGGCTTCCTGATTTTCTAAGATTACATGATTTGGCTGTACGCTCAATAATTGGGAAGCAAGTGTTTTTTTTCCTATGAAAGTTGCTGTTCTGTTCAGATTTTGAAATAAAGAGTGCTCTCCGAAAATATCCAAATCGTAAGCATACGGATGATAAAAATCATTAAACTCAATACCGTTTTCGAAAGGAAGTTTTTCTCTTTTTAAAAAAGCAATTTCATTTTCATTAATCTTTAGGATCGCAGTAAAAATCTGTTTTCTGAAAGATAATTTTGAATGTATTCTCATTAAAAAAAGAAAACCAACAAAAGATATAAAAGCAGAAATTACATAAAGGATTTCATTTGTTTTGATATAATTAAAGAGTAATAGCAAACAAAGAAAAACACTTAAAAGACGTAAAATACTAATGCTGTTGTATCTTTTGTTGATTTTATTAAAAAGTTGGGAATACTGCGTAACTTTATTTTGATAGGAATCCATTGTATTGATTTGATGAAATACAAATATAGGTTTTAGATAACAAAATAAAGGTCTAAAAATCCCGGAAATTTAATCTTCGTGCATAATCAAAACGGGCACAGAAGTTTCTTTTGACATTTTTTTTGTAAAACTGGAATCAAAAATACTTTCAAAAAAGGAACGTTTATGTGTAATCATTGCCAAAACATCAATTTCTTTATAAAGCACAAAATCAAGTATTGTTTCCTTTATTTCATCGCTTGGTAAAACAAGAAATTCGACATTATCATTTGCAAACTCTCTTTCCCATTCTTTTACAGTGACATCTGAAATATCAGAATTAGAGGTTTTTACATACAGGCTCTTCACTTTTGCACCTGTTTTCTTAGCAATTTTCAAAACCTTTTTTAGTTCTTTTTTGTCTTTTTCACGATAGCGGGTTGTAAATCCGATTGTTTTAATTTTCTTGAATTTAGCATCAACCGGAACGCATAAAACCGGCACATCAACTCCTGAGATGACAGAACTGGTGTTAGAGCCAAGAAAGAATTTGGTCCAGTCAGAAACACCTGTTGTTCCCATTATAACAAAATCTATTTGGTCTTCCTTAACTGCATTTTTTAAATTATATAATAAGTCACCATCCATCAAACGGTGTTTTATAACAATATCTTCTAATTTTCTTTCCATTGCAATGGTTCTCAATTTTGGAATTTCATCTTTGAACGTCTCAAATTTTGCCAGTTCTATCGAACTGTAAATAGACGCGTAATTTTCGGGAAAAAACTGACTATCATAAACCGGAATCTCAAACGTATGTAACAAAATAAGTTCGCCATTTACTATTTTGGCAAATTCCAGGGCATGTACAAATGCATTTGTAGCTGCCTCAGAAAAATCGGTGGGAAATAATATTTTTTTCATTTTGCATCAGATTATTAAGTTGTTCTCTCAAATTTAATCATTCTAAAAATAAATCGGTCTGACAATTATCAGTAATTTAACATTTAGAAATCAGGCCATAAAAATCTGGTATTTTTAAAATCCGAATAAAAAAGTTACATATAATCCGGTAACGGGAAAACATTCAAATCGCTAGCCTGTTAGAGGATGATTTTAATATAATTCCAGGGGCATAAATTCCGGTAAAAATATTTCCCTATATTCGCCTGTAAGAAGCTAAATTATGGTGAACCCCGCTGTACCAGCATAAGGTTACAGGAAATTAAAATGGCGAAAATGAAAAATGAACCGGCTTTGGATGACAAAATTGATAAAATTATCAAACGGAATTATTCATCAACTTTTATGAATAATTCCAAATGGGTAAAACTCATCGGGTTGCTTGTT
Organism: Flavobacterium sp. HTF; assembly: GCF_003105115.1. Taxonomy (GTDB): domain Bacteria; phylum Bacteroidota; class Bacteroidia; order Flavobacteriales; family Flavobacteriaceae; genus Flavobacterium. The sequence goes on from NZ_QETH01000038.1 coordinate 15,482, forward strand.
AAAAATCATAATCTATTTGATGTCTGTAATGTGAAACTCATTTATGATGATGAAATCAGACGGTTAATAATTCAAGGGAATGAAACTTATGAATTGGACTATTATCAGGATTCTATGGAAGGCATGATCACAAAACCAATTACTCCAGGTTGGGTAGCATACAAAGAAATTGAGTGGATAAGCTTTCCTTCCGACAAAAGTAATACGCAGGCACTCGAAATATTAATAAAGAAAACTGGTGAATTTAGAAGTGATGTAACAGTGGATTACCTTCGGATTTTGGCTTACCTAAAGTAAACAGGGTCAATTAAAGTCATTTGGGGTAATAACGCGTACAGGGAAAATTGGTCAACAGGCAAAATGATAGCTGTTTTTTGTATGGGAATCCCAAAACAGGGCTTAATGCAGTTCGGGGCTCATCGCGGCAGGGACTGATCGGTAACCTTAAAGAAATTAAAAAACAATGAATAAATTTATAATGATCTCGCTCTTATCCCTGGTTACCCACTACTCATTTGCATGTAGTTGTATCGGTAAATCATCGATAAGAAAAGAAATGGAGCACAAAGATGTCGTGTTTGTCGGAAAGGTAATTTCACGTGAAATCTATCAGCAAACCGATACGCTTCTGACAGAGGATTCAAACAGGCTTAGCTTTAAAAAAGCCAAATACCGGATACTGGTTACTGAAAGGTTAAAAGGGGAAATCAAAACCGATACGCTAACTGTATTTACAGGATTGGGTAATGGGGATTGTGGTGTGAATTTTAAACTCGGTGAAAACTATATTATCTATTCAGGCTACGAAAATGAACATTTCAATAGTGGTCAGAAAGTGGATAAATTTTTAGCAACAGATCTTTGTACCTTAACGCAGTTGTTTACGAAAAAAGAATTTTTGAGGGCAAAGAAGTGCGCCAAAAGAAAACACTATTCCTAAATTGTAAGTTGGGACTAAGGTAGTAGCAGACTGGTTATTGCAATTTTATAATCTTTCGGTTCCTTGCTAAATTTAAGCAGGATTATCCAATAAATGCAAATTGGCTTCCGGATTGGGTACAATATATACGCCACAATCATCAAAAACTGTAAACTATGCTAAAAGTTAATTTTTTCTATTTCTTTCGATTACTTTTTATTTCTGTGACAAACTGAATACCAGTGAATTGTTGGTCAGAAACAATTGTGACAAGAGATATTCCGTATCCTGTCTAAAAATGATAGTATGAGTAAGTCCGGTTTCTATTATGAATATCAGTACTGTATAACTTTGCGTTTTTTTTGTTTTGCAGATTCTTAAATGCTGCCAATTAATTTCACTGGCTATGGCCTATGAGGGGGTTATATTCACCTTGCTAATTTCAAAAGACGGTATCCTTTATTTTAATCAGACCTTTTAGGGTTATGGGAACTTCTTTCAGTATTTGAGTTTAAAAAAATATGGAACTGATCATCAAAGCTAGTAACGATTTTAACCAAAAGAAAACAGAAACAAAAAACGAGTTAAAATATTTATTGTTAACACTTTAACTCGTTTTTTGTTTCTGTTTTTTGTTATTTCCCAATACAAAAATTAGCAAAAATATTACCCAACAATTCATCATTTGTAACCTGACCTGTAATAAGCCCGAACTGATATAAAGCTTCCCGGATATCAAGAGCCATTAAGTCGCTTGAAAGACCGGTTTCTAAACCAAATTTTACTTTTTGTATTTCATCTAAAGCTTTTAATAAAGAATCATAATGCCTTGTATTAGTTACGATTGTTTCATTATTACGAAGCGCGCCGGTATTTACAAATGAAAGTAATTCATTCTTCAGATCATCAACTCCGGTTTTTTCTTTAGCCGAAATCAAAAGAAGTTTTGCATTTAAGTTTTCGAGCTGATTCGTGATGTTTAATGCTTCATCAACAGATAAAACATCCTTTTTATTAACCACAATAATCAGAGGCTTTAAGGGATACTTATTTTTGATTTGTTCAATCTCAGAAACAAAGTCAGAACTTGATACCTGAAATTTCAAACCGTCAAATAAATAGATTACTACTTGTGCCTGTTCTATTTTTTCAAAAGTTTTTTTGATTCCAATGCTTTCAACAACATCTTTTGTTTCGCGAATACCAGCTGTGTCAATAAATCTAAAACCGATTCCGCCAATTACCAGTTCGTCCTCAATCGTATCACGTGTAGTTCCGGCTATGTCAGAAACAATGGCGCGTTCCTCATTTAATAAAGCATTTAGTAAGGTAGATTTTCCAACATTTGGTTCCCCGACAATTGCCACCGGTATTCCGTTTTTAATCACATTTCCGACGGCAAAAGAATCAATTAAACGCTTTAGGACAAATTCAATTCTGTTCAGCAATTCATGAAACTGAGTTCTGTCAGCAAATTCAACATCTTCTTCAGCGAAGTCTAATTCTAATTCTATTAGCGAAGCAAAATTCAAAAGTTCTTCTCGCAGTTTTGCAATTTCGTTACTAAAACCACCACGCATTTGCTGCATAGCAATCTGATGCGAAGCTTCATTATCAGATGAAATTAAATCGGCAACGGCTTCTGCCTGAGATAAGTCAAGTTTTCCGTTTAAGAAAGCTCTCAATGTAAATTCTCCTGCATCTGCCATTCTGCAGCCTTTTCTCAATAATAACTGAATAATCTGCTGCTGGATATAAGTCGAACCATGACAAGAAATTTCTATAGTATTTTCGCCTGTATAAGAGTTAGGTCCTTTAAAAATCGAAACTAAAACTTCATCAAGCGTTTTTGTTTCATCCACTATGTGGCCCAAATGAAGCGTATGTGTTTTTTGCTTAGTTAAATCCTTATTTCTTATGGATTTAAAAACGCTGTTTCCAATTGTAATAGCATCAGAACCTGAAATACGAATTATAGCAATTGCACCAGCTCCAGAAGGTGTCGCCAAAGCAACTATAGAATCTTGATTTATCATATTGCAAAGGTATAAAAAAAGCCTCAGAATTGCGAAATTGAAGTATTGAGGTATAGCAATAGCGGAAAGATTCAGCTTTTTCAGGTTTTCGGCTGCGTCCATTCCAACAAAAGATATAACGTGATAATCAACCTATTGTTTTAAAATTAAATACATTTCAAATCAGCAAAGCATACCTGTCTAAATACCGGACGTGCACAACCTCCCTCCCCTCAATCCTGGAACGAAAAAGAAAAATACAACAACAACAACAAACTTTTAAAGTGCTCCCATTTGCATAGCATGGAAAAATTCCGCATATTTAATCCGTCTTAGTCCCACGGTATTATACCCGCAAAACATGAAAAACTTCGTATTCCTGGTTACCTTCATTCTTTCCACCCTACACCCTACCTCGGCCCAGGTTGCCGTCTCAGACAGCCTGTCCCATACCCGGGTCCGGATACAGACCAGCTATGGGAGCCTGACGATCGATAAGAACACGCAGGGCCAGAACAGTTTTATGTCGATGCGCAGCGGCTTTGATGCCGGTGAGAACTGCCCTGTTGTGGATTATACTGTCTGGGTGAGCTTCCATACCGACTGTGAGGGTGCCCTGTCCGGTTATGAATTGGTTAAGAAAGGTGAAATAAAATGCTTAAACGACGCTGTGGAGACCTATTGCAGGGAGATATTGGGAAGGTTAAAAGAAAAAAACATACCAGGCCTTTTTACTTCCGATCCTTCCAAATGGGGCATGACCTACCGTCTGCCCATCAGGATATCAGCTAATGAGCTAACCGGTAATTAATGATTTAATTCGTTGACAGCCTAAGGAGGGCAACTGATTTATTTTCACAGCGACATACCATTTCATTCAATATGAACAGAAAAACAAGACAAAACTCATCCAATACCTTTTTGACTGGTATCTGATTTTAAATTATCGTAATATGGCAACCGAAAACAAAATAAGGCTGAATAGAATATACGGATTCATAATTATCTACGGACTAATTTGCGGACTTGTCCTTTCCTTCAATTTATGGTTGATAAACTTTATTGGCTATTTGGCTGTATATACAAATCTTATTTTTATATTTCTTATTTTCCTGTTTTTTATAACTAGTTACAAATTAGTTTTTGGCATTGAAATTAAAGTAATGCCTTCATTACTAATAGGATTTCCAGTTTTTCTAATTGGATTAGCTGTTTTTAAATTCTATTACGATTTTGGTTCAACTACTTACTATACAGAATATGGGAAACAACAACTTATTAAAGAATGGTTTGGATATGCCGCAGCAATGACCGCTATAGTAACTTTTATATGCCTGCCTATTTACAATTGGAAAAAAAGAAATAATAGCTATTCAATCAAATCCGAACAACAGCAAAAATAATCACAAATAAGCGTAGAAAAATAACAGCATATAACAGCTATCACAACAGATTCGGGCAATCTGCTTATTGTAAAACTGGTTTTGTATTTGGATTATTTGCTGGGCCTGTTCGCTATGGCTTGGGTGGGAAATTCGAGGAATTGCCTCACTTTAATCAGTTGAATTCCGAGGCTCTGCCTCAGGCTAATTTATTCCAAAACCAGCTATTAGCACAACGTTATAAGCAATTTTAAAAGACATTGTCAAATGAAAATCATAAAATACTCAGTACTATTTACTGTAATGACATTAGTTTCATGTAGTAATTCAGTGAAAATAAATGATGAATTTAAAATTGAATACCTGGAAATGTTTTCTTCCATTTCTTTGCACAATGAACACCAAGGTTTTGTTGGTAACGTTACAGAAGCTTATTGGAATAACGATTCTTTAGTCGTTTCAGGTGAAACAGGTTGTTTTCTCATTGAATTTGGAAAAACGAAATACAATGACGAAATGATTAGGATAGAATGTGGAAATTTAAGTCATAAATTAAAAAAAGGAACTATAAGAAAGTTTATTAAAAATTGATTACTGAATAGAAAAACAGCCTACATCACCTACTGGAAAAGATTTGGGCAATTGACTTAATGGAGAATTGGACAGAGCCAGAATTGGAATTAATAAGGAAAACAATCTGATTTTAAATCATTCACATTATAAGAAAACAGGTTTTGGAAGTGAATATAAAAGGAAATAAAGACAGCAAATAACAGTTAATACTTGGCATGGGAACAGAATTTGAAAAAACAGTAAGGCGAGCTACTATTACAATCTCAGTATTGATTATAATAATACTGCAGTTGGATTTTTTTATCACCAAAGAATTTATGTTGGAATCAATATTAAACTTAGGACTGACTTTAGTTCTTCTTATCCATATATTCAGAAAAATTAGTATCAAAATTTATTCAAAAAAATTCCTTGCCTATATTATAAATGGATTGATCGTTATAGCGGGATTGTACTGCTTTTCTTTTTTACTATTGCTTTATTGGGGATATGGCTTCTCAGGAAAAAAAACTCCGCTTATTTGGACTTCAGCCTTTTTTTTGAATTTACTGTTAATACTATCTGTAATTTTTGAGTTACGTTTCCAAAAAAGAAAATAAACTAAAACTATAAACAGTACTTAAACCAGAATGCGTAAACAAACAAAAGAAACACGACCCCAAACAGCTATTGCAACGGATTGGGCACTAGGCGTAATGAAAAATTGCTAATGTCATTGGAAAATTTATGTTTAAACGAAAATCCCACATCTAAGTAACCAACCTCGCCAAGCGCCATGATGCTAGCGGATAGTTTGACCGAAACTACACTAAAAATCAGATGTTAAAATACTTCGCATCTAAAAAATGTTACATTTACAGACGAAGCCGTTTAAAGAAACATAAAATGGGATTATCAAATTTGGAATTTACCTGCAGAAACAAAAAAAATGTAGTTTCGACTCCAAAAATAAATGCAAACAACCTTGTAATGAAAATAAAACTACTCTTACCGATACTTACTTTTCTATTTCTTTCGCAGAATTTTTGTTTTTCCCAAAATACCAGAAAACAATTAGAAACAGAAATTACTATTGAAATTGAAAGTAAAATTAAAGGTTTAAAAGAAGAAGTCGAAGCACAACAAATGAATCCTTTTACAAAAAACATTTATTCTGAATTTGCAATCGATACTTTTAAAATTCAGTACTTTAACAGAAGATTGATTATGTCTCTAAAAATTAACACTCTGGAACATTTAGAACTTATTAAAAACAAAACCCGTCAGTACGAAAAATTAGTAGAAAAATATTATGCGCTTTCAAAAAAAGAATGCGATCAATCGGAAAGAACTGAATTAATAACTGCTCAAACTTCCTGGGAAAATTTTAAAAATAAAGAGTTCAATTGGTTTTCAAAAAGATTTGACGGCAGTCCGCTTGATATTAATTATTACTCTGAATATTGCGAAATAATAAGACAACGGGTTTTAAATTTATACTTTTATTATACAGATTTAACAGAGCATTAGAAATAAAACGATCCGTTAACACGGGCGGCTGGCTGAATTTAAAATCATTTTTATTTGCGAGTTTTGGCTAATCCGAAAACAAGACTTAATTTAACCCTAAACCTCTTCTGGCAATGGAGCATTCGCAACTATTTTAGAGAGAAACAAGAATGAAAATAACCAAATCTTTAATCCTCCTTTTTCTAATTTGTCTTTTTGGTTGTAAAAAGGACAATGAAACTTCACTTGACAACAACCCAAAATATGTAAAATTACTGTGGAGAAATAAACAATTTGACTGGGTACCAACCACGCTGGTGGCAAAAAACAACAAGTTATATTTCGGAAATACCAGCAGATTTTTTTATTCGGTAAATTTAGAAGATGCAAAAGTGCATTTAAAATTTGAAAGTGATTACAATCCATTTCACAAACCCTTACTATCCAACGAAAATTTATTTCTGCAGGAATATGGAACTGATTTATGCTGTTTTGATCCAAAGGGGAAATTAAAATGGAAAGTTAACGGTGAGATAAATTTAAGAAAAGATCTGGCTGAAAATGACAATTATCTGTATGGTTCGGTCCAAGGGAATGGATTTAGCAAACTCAATAAAACAGATGGTAATGTAATTTGGTACTTAGGCAAAGATTCAAATAGTATGCAGACCAACAAACCTGCTTTTTTTAAAAACACCGTCTATTTAGGACATTCGGAACTTAGTGCAAAACTTTTGGCTGTTAATAACGAAAATGGCAGGATTATGTGGGAAAACAAATATGAAAAATTTTCCAATATAAGCCAAATCAATACAAAAAAAGGTCTTTTGGTCTGTCTTGACAAAGACTTCAAAAAAGGAAAAATTTTGATGCTGGATTATCATAGCGGAGATGAAATCTGGTCGGCATCTTTAAATTGTGATTTACATTATGAACCTTGTGTGGTGAATGACAACATAATTTTAAGTACTTATGATAACAAAGTCATTTCTGTAAATCTTGAGACTGGCAGAACAAATTGGTTATTAAACCTGAAAAAAGATTGCGCAGAAAGTACTATCACACATTTTAAGGAGAATATTTATTTTGGAACTATTAACCGTAATTTATATTCAATAAACAGTAATACAGGAAAAGTAAATTTCATTCAACAATTTAATTACGGCATTTCAACACCCATTGTAGATAATAACAAAATTTATTTTCCAGCAGGCGCAGGCGAAATGTGGACACTTAAATAAAAACATCTGCGGGCAATTGGGTGCAGCGAGATTTCGAATTATGTGAAATTCCTGTTTTTGCTTCGCTGGAAATTTTTAATTTAACCGTAAATAAGCAGTCCCGATTTTCCCATACCCGTCAATTGCCGGAACGTTGGCAGAAAAACTAAAAAATATGATCCTAAAAAAAAATATTTGCCATCTCTGTAATTTCAGCTTTTACTCTTCTGTTGGTACTTCTTTGCATTTTAATCATGCTTAAGAACAAAACTTTGAAAAAGAATATTCCTTTAATTTAGGTTTACTTCCTGAAAATGTCTATGAAGATATGTGTGGTTGCACTCTTGAAAAACTGTTAAGCTTTAGAAATTTTAAATCATTCGAATTAAATCCTGATACGGGCAAAAATGAGGTCATCTTTAGTCAAATTCAAACTAATGTCAGAAGCATTATCAGAAGCCATAGCAATGCCCAGTCGGGTAGAAAAACGGAACCACTGACCGTTAACTGGCCAGAACAGGAAGATTGGCACATTGTAGATCAGCAAGATGATGCGACGGGCACAATGACCTCGATTATACTATGAGAATGGCCACTATCCAGGACAGCATTAACAGATAAACCAGAAACCATAAAAAAGTGATCCATATCTTTTCCTGTTTATCTTTTGAAAATTTAATAAAACTGAAAGTATACACAGCCATAAAGGGTATAAAAATCAAAATGATAAAAAAATCAAAAACTCTTACAGCTTCTATAATGTCCTTAAGAAAATCGGGAATTGTAAAAATATGCGCCACATCATCGCAATCTTTTTCAAATCATTATGAAAAGGTTTGCAAACATTTACAATTTTTAAATAAGCCAAATGCCAAATCTATTGCAGCAAATGTTAGAGCTAGCTATTTCATCAGCAATTTATATTTTAATTTAGCATCATTGTCTTCGGGCTCTTTTTCAATGTATAACTTTAGATATTCAATCGCTTGCTTTTTTTGACCTGAAAACCTATACGCCTCACTTATATAATAATAGCCATAGGTTGAGTTTGGAAAAAAGTGATTATTTAACTTAAATAAATCTATTGCCTGATTTGTCTTTTTTTCGAACAATAGCTTACAGCCATATCTTTCAATAAGATTTTCTCTTAATAAATATTTCTTTGAATTTTGTTCTATTTCCTTAATGCCGGCTTCATACCCTTTATTGCATACTGTCTTAATTATAGCTTTAGTGTAAAAAAAAATGTCAATTGATGGTGTTGAACCCACTAATTGTTTTTTAATCAGATTACTCACTTCCCAATAATTTTCGACTTCTCCATTTGTCAGAATAACAACAGTATACCCCAAATCCGGATACATCATTAGTTCACCTGCAATACCATCATGCCCGCCAGTATGTCCAATAATTCGGTGTCCGTTTATTGTGTTTTCTTCAAACCCGTATCCATACATTCCTTCTCTATACTTCACTTTACCTGATGTACAAAGAGCTGTATTTTCTTTGCTAAGTAAATGATTGTTTTGTAAAGCATTGGCGAAACTTAACAAATCGTCAACTGTTGAATAGCCACCACCAGCAGGAGTTCCTTTGGCTAGATTTGAGAAAATATTATTTTTCCATTGCCCTGGTTCTTCCAATGACATGGTATAGCCGGTAGCTAAATTTGGAATAGCATTATCCAATTCGTAAGCATCAGTATTAATCATTTTTGCAGGTTTATATATGTATTCTTTTACGAAATCAAAATAATTTTGACCCGACACCTTTTCAATGATTAATCCTAAAACCATGTATCCGGAATTGCTATACAAGAAGTCACTACCCGGAGTAAAGGCCAGTTTTTTATTAACAAACAACGGAAGGTAATCAGAAACTGTTTTGAATTTTTCTTTTGCAAGCTTATCGTATTCCTCCCAAAAACTGTTCATTCCGGAAGTGTGCGTTAATAATTGATGGATGGTCACAGAGTCGGCAACAGTTTTATTGGGATAATCCAAAAGATATTTGCCTACTTTATCCTGAAGCGAAATTTTACCAGATTCCACCAATTGCATGATAACCATTGCTGTGAACATCTTGTTTATAGAAGCCAAGTTGAACTTCGTGTCGGGTTTATTTTTAATACTGTCCGGCAAATTGGCAAAACCAAATGCTTCTCTATATATCGATTTGCCATTTTTTGCAATAAGAACGACCCCACTTAAGTGATTTTCTTTTTCAAGATTTTTTAAGTGAGAGCTTATCGGATACACTATACTTTCCAAATTTTGTGATTTAACCACAGTAGGTTGTAAAAGAGCTGTCAGGAAGATAGATGTAATAAAATATATTTGACGAGTTGTCATATGGACCTCATTTTATGATTAAGTGACAAAATTACTTTAATCATAAAATGGAAAATTGTACAAATGTAAACCTATCTATAAAAACAGCCAGTGGATTTGTTTTTTTTCCAGCGCAGTTGTTTTTTTGAAAAAAACCTTAGGAGAGAACCCGGTCACTGATTTGAATTCTCTTATCATATGGGACTGGTCAAAATAATCAACACCATATGCAATATCCGTTAATTTTTTTCCTGCATTATCTGATGAGTATTTATTAACTGCATTTCTAAATCTTAGTATCTTTTTGAATTGAGAAGGTGTTTTACAGATATGTCTCCCAAAGTGTTTGTTTAATGTGGTACGTGAAATCGCATTTTTTTTACATAGTTCTTCAATTGTTAAAGCTGCATTTTCTTCACACATAATTTCAGACAAAACAGTTTCAAGAAAATTATGCTGAAACCCTGTTAATTTGGATAACCAATAACTTTCAACAGCTTGAATTTTTTCAGTATCACTTTGCAAAGAAAGAATTTCAATCATAGCTTTTCTGTAATCTTCAAAAGGTGAAAATTCAGAAAAGCCTGAACTGTTGTAATGGCTTAATTCATGCTTCAAAAATGAACTAATAGCTAAAGGTTTGAAATAGATCGTAATTTCATTTATTTCTCCTTCATACTGGACATACACAGGCTTATTGAAATTAGATACCAAATTTGTTTCAATCTTATTTTCATCGCATTGCCTGATTATTAATTTATTTCCTTTATTAATAGTTTTTGATTTTTCACTTATGGATACAATGGTAAAAATAGATGGGAAAGTTATGTATTTGGCGGGTCTTTCTTCAGATGTATGTGTGAGTATATAAATAGACTCTATGTATTTTTTAAGTAAAGGATTTAAAGGGGAATAAACTTTTATTTTCATAGGTTGTAATGTGGAGCTAGATCCTAATGACTAAAAATTGGATTCTTTTGCTGTCAACGAGCCTTTTAATTTGATTGATGCTTTTTGGACGTTATATGAGTGGCTATGCAAATTTCAGCTGTTAATCATTTAATTTAATGCTTTTCCTTCTAATTTTAAAATTTGTTTCCACTGCTAAACCGGAATTACATCTTTCTCACTTTCAATTGAATAGTTATTTATACTGTAAAAGATTTAGAAGTTTCTAAAATAAAAAATTACTAATTAAAAGCAGAAAATCATACTATTTTTTTTCTTCAGGAACCATACTCCGATATGACAGGCAGGCTGATTTTGAATTTGTTTAATCTTCGGATCTTGTTTAATAGTATTCTCTAAAAATGACCGATTTGAGTCTCCCCATTGGTTCATGGCGTCAATAACATGCATTAATGACCAGCCAATTTCCGTTAACGAATATTCTACTTTAGGAGGTAATTCCGGATAAACTTTTTTAGTTACCATGCCATGTTCCTCAAGTTCTTTGAGCTGGACATTCAGTACCCTGCGAGTTGCTTCTGGCAGTAGTCGTAAGATTTCGCTTGGACGCTTGATATCCATAGAAATCGCATTGAGTAATGCTGGTTTCCATTTCCCGTTCAATACTTCCCTGGTCAGATGCAGACCGCAATCTATGGTGAGAGGAATCTTTCTTTCGTACATATTAATTCTCTTTGCACAAAATTAGTCATTTTATTGCTATTTCAATATGGGGATAAATTTATCCCTAGGCACTTAGTTTCACCCATATTGTGTCGAAAAAATATATGTCAGAGATTTGCAAGAAATAAATGAAAACAATGAAAAATACTCCACAAATACTATTAGAAGAATACCAGTTAGGCGATTTAAAATTGAAAAACCGCATGGTTATGTCATCACTTACCAGAGGTCGTGCCGCTAATAAAGGTCTTGTGCCTACATCACTAATGGCTGAATACTATGCGCAGCGTGCTTCTGCAGGTTTAATTCTGAGTGAAGGAACATGGGTGAGTTCAAAATCTATCGGTTTTATTAATGTACCCGGTATATATACTCCCGAGCAAATAGAAGGATGGAAAATGGTAACTAAAGCCGTACATGACAAAGGTGGTTTAATCTTCTCACAATTAGGCCATATTGGCTCTGCATCACACCCCGATTTTTTTGACGGAGAACTACCAGTGGGGCCATCAGCCATCAATCCGCAAACACGCTCTTATACACCTGAGGGTTTTAAAGATTCTCTAACACCAAGAGAGTTTACTGTCCCTGAAATTAAGCAAACAATACAGGATTATAAAAAGGCAGCCCAAAATGCTAAACTAGCCGGATTTGATGGTATCGAAATACATGCACAGGCAGGAATGCTGATTCCACAATTTCTAAGTCTGGCGACTAATGTGCGTACTGATGAATATGGGGGCAGTATTGAAAATCGTTCAAAGATTATATTTGAAATTCTGGATGCTGTTCTGGAAGTTTGGGACAGTACTCGTGTTGCCATAAAGTTTACTCCGGCTGCTATAAGCAACGTAGGTATTATGTGTCCTGATGAGCAAACTATACCTACATTCCAATATATTCTAAAAAAACTGAACGACTACGATTTAGCTTATCTGCACATCGTTGGGCCGGCGGAAGATTTAACCGGCACAGCAGTAGAAATATTGCAGGATAATTACTTCAGTCATTTTCGGAACAATTACAGCGGAAGACTGATGGTCAACCTAGGTTTTACACAGGAAAGCGCAAATGCAATTCTGAGTGATGGTACAGCTGATCTTGTTTCTTTTGGCGTCCCATTCATTGCCAATCCGGATTTGGCAGAACGATTCAGGTATAATTTACCATTATCAAATAGCAATCCTGCTACTTATTATGTCGATGGAGAGGATGGATACACCAACTATCCAACGGCCGGATCCGTTAAAAATCCTTAAAAGCAGTCAAAGAAAATTGAAAACAACAATAAAATATATGTGTCAGCTTTGAATCATTGGCGTAATGGAGTGGATACCTTTTTTGCCACAAAAAGTTAAGACGGTTTTAAAAGATATTTCATCAGTCTAACTTTTGTGGCAGAATTTATTATGCGATTCATTACTTCTCTAAAAAGGTTTAAGAATTAGATTTTATTATCCTGCAATTTTATTGAAATACCATTATACACAACTTCTAAAATTTCAAAATTTTTATTAAAGATTACAAAACTTGCAATCCTTCCAGGTTTAATTGACCCAAAATCATTCGCAATTCCAAGTACCTGAGCAGGATATAAAGTTGCCATATTAACCGCTTCTGCCAGAGGGATATCAACATATTTTACACAATTTTCAATAGCCTTGAGCATAGTTAATTTAGAGCCGGACAAAACTTCATCACCGCTTATTTCATCAAGAGTTATATACCTGTCATCTCGCTCTGTATGTTTATAAACTCCATTTTCACAGGGAGTTGCCGCATCACTAATAAGGTAAAGTGAATCATGTAAGTTACGTTTTGCCAATGCAACCATCGCAAAGTCCACATGAACACCATCAGCGACAATACTTGTAAAAGGTTTACTTTCAAAAATAGCTGCGATTGGACCTGGATTCCTATGATGAAGACCTGGCATCCCATTGTAAAGATGAGTAACCGCTTTTCTTTTTCCAGACAAAAATTGTCGTGTTTCATTGTAATTGGCACCTGTATGTCCCATTGAGGTGACAATATTGTTTTTTTCAAGCCAATTTAAAACTTCCAAGCTCTGAAGTTCAGGTGCTATTGTCAGCATTTTTATTTCTCCCTGTGCTTTGTCAAACCAGTTTTCTAATTCTTTTACTTTAGCTTTTCTTATAAATTCATTTGGATGAGCTCCCCTATTGGCTGGATTGATAAAAGGTCCTTCAATGTGCAGTCCAAAAAAATTGCTCGCACCTGATTTCCTGTATTGCACTGCACTTTTAATAGCTTCATCTATTACATTATCAGCGTTAGTAGAAACTGTGGGTAAGAACACAATAACTCCCTCTTTTATTAAATGTTCTTCCATTTTAGAAAGAGCCTGCACATTTGGGTTGCTTCCAAACAGTGCACCGCCGGCACCCATGACCTGTAAATCCACAAATCCGGGACATAAATAGGCACCCTGCAGATCTACTATTTCTACATCAGGTATTGAAGTATAATCTTTTAAAATAGCAGAAATCTTATTTGCGGAAACTAACAACACTGAATCTTCAATGATAGTGCCGTCGGTTACAATTTTTACATTAGTATAGGCTTTATTTGACATGTTATAAGATTAAATATCACAGCAGATTTAATAGGTCTTTTTAATTTTAATATTGCATTTCTTTTGAAAACCCAATAACAATTTATTTTTCATAATACTCAAAAGCATCTATTATATCCAAATAAACGCCATCAAAATTCGCATCGATTATTTTCTTCAAATATGAATTATCAGTACCATATATGATTTTTTGCCAGTCAGCATTCCAGTATTTAACTTTAAAATTGCCTTTCCAGTCCGGATTTTCAGCATCCAGCCATTCAGGACGGCTACTGCTCCAGCTATCTTTCCAGTAATACCTGTAATTCTCCGCTTCACCAATAGACATATAAGAAATTACCAGTCTTTTCCCTCCATTAGCTTTGTTTTTTAACTGATTTATTTCAGTTTTAGAAAAAGCTGTTCCGTCTGTAAAAAATAAATCCATAATCAAAAGGTCATAGTTTGTAGAAGTTACAGCATTGATGAATTCAACTTTAGTATTGAATTTAGATGGATTAATGAGATAAAGAAAGTTTTTTGCCTGGGGAATCTCATTGACCGTATTTGCATTTTCCTGGTAAATTGGATTAGGAAAAGTTGGAATAGTATTTAATTCTCTTTCATTGGCGGCAAATGAAAGGTATCCGGCATTTTTATTTTGCAGATATGAACTCTCCATCTTAGAAGGATCAGAACAATAATCTGTTACCAGGATCACTTTCCCTGCTTTTTTGGATATGTTCAGTAATCCCTGCAAATAAGCGTTATCCTTATTGTCTGTAGCAACATTATCCTGGTCGTATCCAAAAAATAAGTCTTCCTGACCGTTGGCATCAATAGCTTTAAGATAAGCAATATGAGGATTTCCGGATACGTCTCCATTACCTGAAACCAGCTCTATACCATTTTGAGGAATGATGTTGAAAGCCGGGTTTATGGATTTTGCATATTGGCTTATCCCAATTACAAATTTCCGCATTTCCTCTTTATATTCTGTATCATTATCTGCTTTATCTGAATCATGAATATCATCTTTCTGGCATGATAACAGGAATGAAAAAATGGAAATTAATAATATTAGATTTTTTTTCATGTTTTTATCTAAATGAATTTACAGTATTTAACGTAGAAAAAAGTTATTTATTTAATTGCATATTCGATTGCTTTTAAAGCGTGGATTTCAGTTGTATCGAAAATAACACCATCACAGTTACTTTCATTGATAAGTAGCATGATTTCTGTACAACCTAAAATTATTCCTTCTGCACCTAGCCTCTTTAAGTCTTCAATTATTTCAATATAAATTTTTCTTGATTCGTCTTTCACTATTCCTTTTACTAACTCATTATAAATGATGTTATGAATATCATTTCTTTGCTTTTCATTTGGAATTATAGTTTCAATTCCATGTGTATTTATAAGTCTATTCCTGATGAATGGCTGTTCCATTGTAAATTTTGTTCCTAAAAGTCCAACCTTCTTAATTCCTTTTTCTTTAATTACTTCTGCAGTTGCATCCGCAATATGCAAAAAGGGAATACTAATGTTTTGTTGAATTAATTCCGAAAGTTTATGCATTGTATTTGTGCATAAGACGATAAAATCCGCACCGGCTTTTTCTAATCTCTTTGCCGAATCAATCATTATTTCGCCTAGCTTATCCCAATTTCCTTCATGCTGTAATTTTGCAATTTCACCAAAATCCACTGAAACCATGATGCATTTACAAGAGTGGACTCCGCCTAGAATCTCATTTGTCTTTTGATTTAATATCTTATAGTAAATTGCAGAACTTTCCCAGGATAATCCTCCAATAAGTCCAATTGTTTTCATATTTAAGTTTTTATAATTAATATAATTTTTTAAAATCCTGGCTCATTTTCAATTAGAAAATTTACCAAAGCGATAGTAAAGAAATTATAGCTAATCAGCTCCTAACATTTGTATGATAGAAACCATTTAGCTTTCCAGTAAATATATAGAAAAACTATTTGAAAGTATGTCCAATGTACTTAATGCCTAATCGATCTAATACTGAGTTTAGTGTTTGAAAGAGTACCAATCAACCAACAGGTTGTTGCCCCATTAATATGAATTTATTGAAAAAGTAAATCACTTTTATATCCTTACCTACAGGGCTCCATTTAGTTGTTGGACAACTTGATAAATGTGTATTTTAAATTATTTTAACATGTAGTCAATTTTATTAAAACTAACTACATGTGCTTTTAATAGATAAATAAATACTTAATAGGTTCACATTTAAAACTTCCTATTTCAGCAGTACACTTATGTATTTATCTATGTCTTTTAATACAATACCAGTTCCTCTTACCACTGCTCTTAAAGGATCTTCGGCTATGTATACCGGAAGATCTGTCTTTTGAGAAATTCTTTTATCAAGACCACGGAGCATTGCTCCACCTCCGGCGAGATATAGTCCGGTATTATAAATATCGGCGGACAACTCAGGTGGTGTTAGCGAAAGCGTTACCATAATAGCATCTTCAATTCGTAGCACCGATTTATCCAAAGCCCTTGCAATTTCCCTGGATGATATCCTGACTTCTTTGGGTTTGCCCGTAAGCAGATCTCTACCCCTGACCATCATATCTTCCGGAGCATCTTCAAGTTCTTCGATTGCGGCACCAACCTCAATTTTTATCTGCTCTGCCGTAGCCTCACCAATGTAAAGGTTATGATGCGTTCTCATGTAATATAATATATCCCCGGTAAAAACATCACCTGCAATTTTTATGGATTTATCACAAATGATTCCCCCAAGTGCAATAACAGCAATTTCTGTAGTTCCTCCACCAATATCAACCACCATATTTCCTTTGGGCTGCATCACATCTAAACCCATACCTAATGCTGCTGCCATTGGTTCATGAATTAAAAAAACTTCTTTTCCGTTCACTCTTTCACAGGACTCCTTTACGGCTCTCATTTCGACTTCCGTAATACCACTTGGAATACAGACGACCATACGCAGTGCCGGAGTGAAAAATTTTTTCTTTATTTCAGGTATGTTTTTTATGAACCAGTTGATCATTTTCTCTGATGCATCAAAATCAGCAATAACTCCGTCTTTAAGTGGCCGAATTGTTTTAATATTTTCGTGCGTCTTACCCTGCATTAAACTTGCCTCTTTGCCTACAGCAATAATTTTTCCGTTTCTGATATCCCTGGCGACAATTGAAGGACTGTCTACCACAACTTTTCCGTCATAAATTATCAATGTATTTGCTGTTCCCAAATCCATAGCGATCTCCACTATCATAAAATCAAGTAAACCCATAAGTATCGTATTTAATTAAAAAAAACGACATTATCGGTGTTTTATTCTGTGGAGGTTGGAAAATATAGTATTTTAACCTAACAATTAGTTTTGTGGTCCTGGTTAAAATCAATAGTTTTTATATCAATAAGTACTTATAAAACTTTTCATTAAGCCAATTACCAAATTCGTTGTAGTAGCTGTTGTACTTAGCTTTTTTGAATGTGGTCTATGTCCAGTACATCACTCAGTTTATTTAAACTGGATTTTGATAATCTTCTGAATGCCAATTCAATAAACACATATCGAATCATTAATAACTGTAGAATTGCTACAAGTATAAAGATGATTGAAAACTCTTCTTTCTTAGAAAAAAATTGAGCAATTAAACCAATGAAAGGAAGACACAATAAAACACTTAGCAAAATCCTGAAGGCTTTATTAATTTCAATTTCTACTTGTCCATCCTTGTTAACAATTTTGCCTGTTAAAACACAAAATGCACCTTTGCCAATTTCTGAGGATATGACTCTAAATGTATTGTCTTTAACTATTCCACGAAATGATTTGTCGGTTATATTTGAAGTCAGACTCTCAGACAGTTCAGTTCTTCTTTTTAAACGTTCAAGGGTTTCTGTTTCTTCTCCAATTATACTGAAAATATACTCGCTTTTTGGAAATAATTTCATTCGTTTTTTTGTTATTTTAAAATTGGGCACAATGTTTCGCTACTGCAGCGGGTTTCGGACTAAATTAAGCTCTATTTTCGGATTTGCCAAATCCTTTTAAATACAAAAGTGATACACTTGCCTTTGGTCCAGCCCGGTTAAGGGTCCTGATTAGCGATGAAATCAACGGGTGAAAACGGTATGAAAAGCGGAAATTTCGGGATCTCGTTTGCTAAATCCTTCTCATCTGACAGTAGGACTAAAATACAATACGCAAATTATTAAAATATAATTTTACAGACCACTATATTTTTTTAAAGAAATGTGAAATATTTGTGTTTCTGAATTTATTCGCGAATACAAAGATTCACTTACTTAAACCAGACTTTGCTTTTTCCATAGGTCAAAATATTTTTCCTTTTTTTCTAATAAATCATGATGATTACCTGATTCTGTAATTTTTCCATTTTCCATTACCAGTATCTTATCTGCATTGGCAATTGTACTTAGACGGTGTGCTATTATAATAATAGTTTTACCTTCTTTTTTGAAATCATTAATAGTTTGCTGAACAATCATTTCTGAACTTGTGTCCAGTGAAGATGTAGCTTCATCCATCAATAAAATATCCGGATTTTTATATAATGCCCTCGCAATAGCGATTCTTTGCTTTTGACCTCCGGATAACATAGCGCCATTTTCACCAATTTGTGTTTCAAAACCATTTGGTAGTTTTTCTGCAAATTCAGTTATTCCTAATTGTTTTGATAAATCTAATATTCTTTTAATGTTTGGGACAGAATCTCCTAAAGCAATGTTTTCGATAATATTTCCGGAGAATAGATTAAGTTGCTGAGGAATAACCCCAATAGATTGTCTTAAGCTTTTGTAATGAATAAACTGAGTATCATAATCTCCAATATAAATTTTCCCTTCTTTAACAGGATATAAATTTTGAAGAAGGGAAATTAATGTAGTTTTTCCGCTACCGCTTTCTCCAACTATCGCTGTTGTCTGATTTTTTTTGAATACAGCATTAAAGTTTTTAAAAACGTCCATTCGCGAACCATATCTAAAACTTACATTTTCAAATTTTATATCTCCTATGTTTTCTTTCTGCAATTCAATTTTATTTTCTGTCTTTTCACGTTCTAAATCCATGATCTCAAAAAGCCTGTCTGCAGCTATTAAAGCATTCTGAGCCGTTTTATTCATGCCAATAATAGAAGCAACAGGAGAAGTAAAATAGCCAATCAGAGCGTAAAATGAAAATAACTCTCCTGGAGTTATCACTCTGTCAATAACATAACCAGAACCGATCCACATTAAAATAACAGTAAATACAGAAGCTAAAAATTGTGTTGAAGTAGTCGAAAAAATACCATTCAGTCCTGATTTGTAAGTTGTAAACAAAAGTTTTACAAATTTGTTTTCTGTTTTTAAGTTTGAAAAATCCTCTATACCAAATTCTTTAACCGTTCGCACATGAGTAACGCTTTCAACTAATTGTGTTTGGAGCTCTGCTGCATTCTCCATAATATTCCGTTCTACTTTTTTATTGAATTTATTCATTACAAAGTAAATCAGACCATAAAAAGGGATTACAATTAAAATTACCAAAGCCAGTTTCCAATAATAAGTGAACATTAATACGAATGAAAAAATGACAATAAAAATATTGACAATCATATCAATTGCAACTTCGTTTATAAAGGATCTGATTTTTACAGCATCATTTATTCTGGAAGTAATTTCCCCTATTTGCATAGTATCAAAAAATCGCTGGGGCAAATGAAGCAAATGTTTGTAGTATCCAAGAATTAATTTTGCATCAATCAACTGCCCTGTCTTCATTACAAAAATACTTTTTTGGGAACCAATGTAACCCTGAAGCAAAATAACTCCCAGCATCGATATACTCAATAAGTTAAGCAGTTTTCGATTTCCATCGACCAAAACATAATCCGTTATTTTTTGAATGTATATTGACATTGCCAATCCCAAAACTGTAAAAATAATTGCGCCTGTCAACGCCTGAACCAAAATGTTTTTATGCGGTTGTATCAAATGCCAAAAACGGGTAATAGGTGAGACTTTTTCGTTGTACGTTTTAAATTCATCATTTTGAGAAAAGAGGATTAATACGCCCGACCAGGTTTTTTTGAATTCTTCATAAGTATACGTTTCCATTTTTCCACAACCCGGATCCATTACTGTAATCTTTGACTTGCTTTCCTCTTTTGTTTTTAGGACTTTGCAGATTACAACATAATGATGCAATTGCTCTTTTATAATCACATGCGCAATTGCCGGTAAAGGAATTTTATCTAAAGAGTCGATACCACCTTTTACTCCTTTTGCTGTAAAACCCATTTTTTCTGCAGCTTCAATAATACCCAGAACATTGGTACCATGTTTATCAGTATTGGCATACTGTCGGATTCGGGCTATTGGGAGATTAACCTGGTAATGATTTCCTATAGAAGCGAGACAAGCAGCACCACAATCTTTTATATCATGCTGTTTAATTTTTATTGATGCCATTTTTTAATTGCTAATTATCTGTTGATAATTGTTTTGGGTTGAGCCAGTCATCTACTTTGTCAAATAATAATTCGTATAAGCTTCTTCTGGCTATGATATAGCGGCTTGTAAGCGTCATTCCTTTTGAAACCTGTGTTTTGTAACCCGATTTAAGTTTCATTTCTGTTGACTTTAACTCGCATCGCACTTTAAAAAAGGTCTGATTTTCTTGTATTGAAACATTTCTGTCAATATCGATTACATTTCCTTCCAGAAAACCCCATTGGTTATAGTTAAAAGCATCAAGTTGAAATTTTACTTTTTGGTTTTTATGAATAAGGCCAATATCATTTGAAGAAACAGAGCTTTCTACAATTAAATGATCAACTGCGGAAATAGTTGCAATTGGCTGGGACAAGTTTAAAAATGAACCTGGCTGCAAACCAGAAAAATTTTCTATTGTTCCAGAAATTGGAGCTGTAATAAAATAATCATGCTCTTCAACTTTTAATTTTTCAACGCTTCCGTTTAAGTTTTTTAATTGTTCTTCCAAATCTCTTTTTTGATTTTCCCAAACCGATTTTTGCTCGCTTACATAACTTTTTAATGCTTCATTAGCAGAACGCAATTCGTATTCGTACTTCTCATATTCTGCCTTAGCAATAATATTTTTATTGTATAAACCTTTATTCCGGTTGAAATTAATTTGAGTCTGAGAAACTTTGCTTTGTAATTCGTTTTTTCGGGACTCAAATTTGATAAAATCTTTTCTTGCCGTAGAAGTTTTCAAATGTGAAGTATAACCTGATAAAATTGAGTTTATATCCTGAAGAAGTTCATTAACAGAACTTGATAATATATATTGAGTATTTTTTTCGGTTTCAAGGTTTTGCTTTGCAATTTTTATAAGTGTGTCACCTTTTTTTACCACAGCATTATTCTTTAGATTAAGCCAAATAATGCGTCCACTAACAATAGCAGTAACAGGAACATTGTCAGTAGTGCTTCTAACAATACCACGGCTTTGGCTGCTAATATCTATTTTTATAATCGGTAAGGATATCAAAAAAATCAATACTCCTAAAACGATTATAATGTATATAGATATGCTCTTGGTTTTATTTCTTGATATTAAATTCTCAAGAGTATTTACGGGATCTGAACTGAAGTTCATGAAGTTGTTTTTTTATATAAATTAAAAGCTCTGACACTTTAGTCTTTTAATTTTATTAATAATACCTGATAGAGCAGATTGATAAATTATTCTTTTATCTCGGTCAGATTTTCTTCAATAAATTTTTCGACAGATTTGGGCAATGGCTGAAAAAGAATATTGTCAATATGTTTCCAATAATCATTTTGATGAGAACTTGATTTTTTAAAACTATAATTATTATCCAATCCTTTAGCATCAATATTTTCAGAAAGACGAGACTTCAAAACAAAAACTTCATGTATAGCATCCACTTTTTGAGTTTCTATATCTTTTCGGGCTTTTATTGAATAATTTCGAATTTCTTTAAAATACAACAACGAATTAAATCCTATTTCTTCAAATTTTTCATTGTTAAAAAGAGAATTAATCGTATAATTATTCAAAGTGTTTTCTACGCCCAGACCTTTCATTACTTTTGGTTTGTCATCCGTAATAATCGCTAAACTCAAACCAGTAGTATTAGAATCCAGGTGTAATGACCCTCTCAAACTGTTTTCACCCTTATTTCTAATATTTACATCAATCGACTCTTTTTGCAAATCGTAACTTTCATTTAAATTATTATAATCTAAAAGTTTGCTTCACATTGGAGCTCCAACGATCTGGAAATAAATTTTAAAACCTTTTTCTTTTAATTGAGGTATTGATTTATTCTCAAAAGAACGATTGGAAATAAATTTCAATTTTATTTTTTTTGTTTTTAATGAAATGTAATATTCTACAATTCCATCCATAAAATAATGAACTCTGTCATTATTAATCTGTACACTCCTGACATATGCGCTAATAACCAAATATTGGTTTTTATCCTTTATATTAGAGATTACAACTTCTTGTAACTCATTTGTAATTGGTTGCATTGTCACAATAGAATTGATATTATAGTCTTTTATCGCAACAAGTTTATTTTGATAGAATGAATTAACAAAAGTCAAATATTTTGTATCCGATGATAGTATTTTATTTGTCAAATCTTTAGACATTAAGCCATCTGCGCTAGTACTGCCTATTAAATTTCCTTTATCAGAATAGATTTCTACAAAAAAAATTTTCTCATTAGACAGCTGGTCTCTAAATTCTTGTGAACACAATACGGATTTACAACCAATAAAAAAGAAAAGTGCTATTAAAACTATTTTATATTTCATTCTTAAATTATAAAAAAGAGAGATCGTATTTTTACTCTCTCTCTTTTAGTTAATTTACATGGTAGATTCTACCACCAATGCCATTCAAGATTTCCATCAATTCCATCAAGGAATCCTGTAAGACGTGGCCATCCACCTTCAGTTTCTTGCACCTCTTGAGCATTAAGCTCAACTAAATTCAATTCTTCTAAATTCATGATTATATTTTTAAAATTAAACATTTTAATATTTCTGTCTGTCAGTTGCTGACGCGACACTGCATTAATTTTTTAGGATTATAAAAAAACAATTAATAATCCGGTAATTGGCCAATTACTTATAGAAAGAAGTCACTTTCTCACATCGACGTCTCTCTGCAAAAAATGTCTCATTTTTCCGAAGTCAAAACTAGGCTAATATCCCACTCCTCACAAATACACTATCTCGAAATTCAGGAATATCGTATCGGAATTCCCGAATTAAGTATCAAACAAAAACATAATACATTGATTGTAAGTGTTTTAATTATTTCATTCTTATCATTTTATATAAAAACCTTAGTTTATATACCCGCTATTTACATTTCATATAAGAAACGATACATTAGAATTCAACAATTCTTAAGAAGAATTATATAAAATCACCTGAGCTATAAACTGTACTTTTATTAATAATGAAACGAAAAACAGTAACTCATTAACTAAAATTATTTGTATGAAATCCGAAAACTACTTTTATATGTCTGAAGATCCTTCAGAAGATATTACATCTTACGAGGAACAGCTATTACTAAATTATGATGATTATCTCAAAGGCAATCTTGCATTAACCTCTAATAGCTACAATCGGTTAGAGACTGTAGAACTGGAAGAAGACTTAGAGGATGATTTCGATTCAGAGTATGACGAAAATGACTGGGAAGAAGAGGAATCAGAGGAAAGCGAGAATCTACCCGGAACTTTTGAAATGATGGCTACGGAATAAAAAGATACTTCTAATTCTGACGTAACAGTTACTGAATTTTTGTGTTATCAAGGAAATGTGTTTTGATAAAGCAACAAAATGAATCATTCAATTCTATCAATATTAAAAAGATTAACTTCTGTAACCATATTATCTGATTACAGAAGTAAATTTCCAATACTTTACTAAAAATATTTTATGAAAAATTATTTAATGCTTTTAATATCAGTTTTCTTCTTTTCCTGCCAGCAAAAAGAAATCAAGAAGGTTTCTGTTCCGCTCTCAGAGCCAGTTTCCGCAAAGGAAAACAAAGAAGAGAACAAACAAGTTGGCGACACTATTTTTGTGAATTTAACGAATGAAAAAGGATCGTTTAACACTGAAGGTACCTTAGATTCTATTCATTCAAGAGTATATGTCAAATTTAAGAGTGAAGAAGGAGGTAAATTGAACGCAAAGATTCTTCCAGCCGGAGGCAAAGGAAACATCCGTTTCAACCAAATTATTTTTCCTGATAAAACCTCAGACGGTCCATTCGGAATGGATTTGGAAATCCAGCTTAAACAAAAAGGAAATTATATTATAGTAATTGGACATTCCCAAATGGCTGACAATCCTTACCTGGGTAAATTTAATGTTCAGCTCGAAAGTAGAAAAGAATAGTTTATTGACATATTCATGAATATAAATTCTTTTAGGCCGAATCATGATTCAAGAGTATTTAGCGTAATTTCATTATTTTGGTTGTGAAAGTAAACTCTATAAAATCATAAACTTAAATATTGAAATAATATCTTTTAGTTTATATCAAAAAAAAACTTCAATTAACAAAAGCCTATTGAAGTTTTTAGTACTCAGAGCGGGACTTGAACCCGCACGAACATTGCTGTTCACTGGATTTTAAGTCCAGCGTGTCTACCAATTTCACCATCCGAGCATTATGTGGTACCTCCAGGGATCGAACCAGGGACACATGGATTTTCAGTCCATTGCTCTACCATCTGAGCTAAGGTACCTTTATTTACTTATAACTATATAAATAAAGTAAGAATAAAAAACCCTGTGACTTACGAAACAGGGTTTTCAAAAGAAAGGCGACGACATACTCTCCCACATAACTGCAGTACCATCTGCGCAGGCGGGCTTAACTACTCTGTTCGGGATGGGAAGAGGTGAGCCCCGCCGCAATAACCACCTTAAGGTTGTTAGTAATTAGTCCTTAGCGCTTAGTAAGTAGTCCTTAGACTCTTTACCAGTTACTTTTCACTAGTTACTGCTCTTGCGCGAGCAAATATCTTAACATACTGAGATAAAGAAAAGAAGTATTGATTTAGAAAGTTCTCTCCCGAGAGCTTTCGCTCTCGGGAAAAAGGGTGTACATAAGCTTACGGATTATTAGTACTACTCGACTATGACATTACTGCCTTTA
>NZ_QETH01000039.1 GCF_003105115.1 Flavobacterium sp. HTF
ATCTTCTTAAAAAGTTGCGAATTTTTGTTTATTAGTTTTTTAATGACTAAAAGCTTTTTCCTACTAAATAAAATATTCAATTTGTTAAAAAACAAAATAATATCCTTATAATCATCTAAATTACAAATAAAAACATGAGCAGGAAAGAAAATTTCATCCAGGATATAAACAATGGTTATTTATCTAAGGGTGACAGTATTATTTTAGGAGGTGCAATTCTGGATGGTGAGCCACTTGCAGAGGCACATGTCAAAGTACCTTTAAAAACTTTGAACAGACACGGATTAATCGCCGGTGCAACAGGTACCGGAAAGACCAAGACAATCCAGGTTTTTTCAGAACAATTGTCAAACGCAGGAATCCCTGTTCTGATGATGGATATAAAAGGTGATTTTAGTGGAATTGCAAAAGAAGGAAAAGAAGAAGGTTTTATTACAGAACGACATGCTAAAATTAATATACCTTATAATGTATCTGCTTTTCCTGTGGAGCTCATGTCATTGTCAAAACAAAACGGAGTTCGCCTGCGTGCTACGGTTTCAGAATTTGGACCTGTATTATTTTCAAGAATTCTGGACCTAAATGATACTCAGGCAGGTGTTGTGTCTGTTATCTTCAAATATTGTGATGATAATAATATGCCCTTGCTTGATTTGAAAGACATTAAAAAAGTCATTAATTATATTACCGAAGAAGGCAAGGACGAAATAACCGCAGACTATGGTAAGATCTCTACTGCAACTACCGGAACAATTCTGAGAAAAATAATTGAATTAGAACAACAGGGCGGTGATTTGTTTTTTGGTGAATTATCTTTTGAAATTGATGATCTGATGCGTATTGATGAGAATGGAAAAGGGTATATTAATATTATACGTCTGACGGATATTCAGGACAAGCCAAAATTATTCTCCACTTTTATGCTGAGTCTATTGGCAGAAATTTATCAGCAAATGCCTGAAAAAGGGGACGCAGAACAACCGGAACTGGTGATTTTTATTGATGAAGCCCATTTAATATTTAATGAAGCAAGCAAAGTCCTTTTAGAGCAAATCGAAACTATCGTAAAACTAATTCGTTCAAAAGGTGTCGGAGTTTATTTTGTCACTCAAAATCCAATGGATGTTCCGAGTGGTGTTTTAGCCCAGTTAGGTTTAAAGATTCAGCATGCTTTAAGAGCTTTTACTGCTAATGACAGACAGGCCATTAAAAAAACTGCTGATAATTACCCTACTTCTGCTTATTATAAAACTGATGAACTGCTTACCAGTTTAGGAATTGGAGAAGCCTTAGTAACAGCGCTTAATGAAAAAGGAGTTCCTACACCTCTTGTTGCTACCATGATGCGGGCACCCATGAGCAGAATGGATATTTTATCTTCTGAGGAAATTGAATCGATTAATAGTAAATCAAAACTGGTAAAAAAATACAGTGAGGAGATTGATCGCGAAAGTGCTTATGAAATTTTAACCAAAAAGATCGAAGAAGCAACACAAGCTGCTGCTGAGCAAGAAGAACAAGCACCAACAAGATCTTCAAAAGCAGAACCCAGCACGGCAAGTGTTGTGGGGAAATCTGTTTTGAAAGTTGTAACGAGTGCTACTTTTATAAGAGGTGTTTTTGGGGTACTAACCAAAATCTTCAAAAAATAAAAAATCACCATATAAGTTATATAAGCTCATTTAATCTAATAGGTAAAGTTTTGCCTGAACTTATATAACTTATATGGTAAATATTATTCGTTTTGCAACAACTGCAAAATCTTATTATCGATTTCAGGAGTGTTCCAGATATTTTCAATATTATCGATTCTTAAGATTTCTTCCATAATGCCGTTTTGAAAATCTCCTATTGCCAATGCTTCTGCATAAGGGCGATCGCTAAAAGTCACACGACTGTATAATGGAATCCATTTATCCGGATATTTATCTGAAAATGCCTTTTCGATTTTCTTTTGAAGCAGGAATTTCTCATCAGCGGTTTTTGTACTCATTTCCATGAAATTTCTATAGGAAAGTTCTGCAATGGCATCAGCATTTGGTTTACGTGAAATCTGATATTCTGAGAAAATTTTCTTCCAGTCGTCTCCATATTTTTCAATCATTTCATTCAAAACCGTAATATCTTCAAAACCGGCATTCATTCCTTGTCCGTAAAAAGGAACAATCGCATGACAGGCATCTCCGATCAAAGCAATTTTATCTTCGTATGTCCACGGAAAACATTTCATTGTAACCAGAGTACTGGTTGGATTCTTAAAGAAATCATTTGCCAGTTCCGGAATTACTTCAATAGAATCCGGGAAGTTTTTCTCAAAGAAATTCTCTACCATTTTGCGATCTGTCAATGACGCAAAAGAGTTTTCTCCTTCAAAAGGCATAAATAAGGTACAGGTAAAACTTCCGTCAAGATTAGGAAGTGCAATTAACATGTATTCGCCACGCGGCCAAATATGAAAAGAGTTTTTATCTAATTTGTGTGATGCATCCGAATTTGCCGGAATATTCAGTTCCTTATAACCCATATTCAAAAATTCCTGAGAATAATTAAACATACTCTGACGCTGCATTCTGTGTCTGATTCTCGAAAAAGCACCATCGGCACCAAAAACCATATCAAATTTTTTCTCTTCCCACTCCCCTCTTTCGGTTTCGCCAATATGAAGTGTAGCATCACTTAGCGTAACATCCCAGATTTTTTGTTCGAAGAAAAATTCGGCTCCGGCCTGTTCGGCAAGATCAATCATTTTTCTATTCAGAGTTCCTCTTGAGATGGAATAAATCGACTCGCCCTCCTGTCCGTAATTCTGAAAATTAAGCTTATCTACCAGATGAATCGCGCGTTTGTCCATCGGAATGGCAATTTCACGCACCGAATCGCCAACACCTACACCATCGAGTGCTTTCCATCCACGATTGGACATTGCCAGGTTAATAGATCGGCCTGAGAAATTTATTTTTCTGATATCGGGACTACGATCATAAACATGAACGGTATGACCGGCTTTTTTAAGATAAATTGCGAGCAGCGATCCTACAAGTCCGGAACCAACAACAGCAATTTTTAATGAAGTTTGCATCGAGGGAAAATCTAATATATTGGGTCGTAAAAATAAGTAATAATTATAGATAAGCTTTAAAATAAGTAAATTATTTGCTACCAGGCAGCTCATTTGTCTTTTAGCAATATAACAAATTGTTACATTGTTTGATTTATTTAAAAAAATTAAACAATTAGTTTTGCTATTAGTTTACATCAATAATAAAATCAATACTCATGAAGAGCGAAATCCTGAAATCAGAAATTATTTTAGAAAATGAAACAGTATTATTACTTCCTTTTGAAAGTGAAAGAAATATTGAACTTAAAGAAATCATTTTTGATGATGAAATCTGGAAATATATGGGAATGTACATTCGAAACGATCAGGATTTTGCAAACTACATTCAAGATACTTTACAACAAAAAGCAGACGGAATTTGTTACCCCTTTCTGATTATTGATAAGGCCACAAATAAAGTTGCGGGAAGTACACGTTATGGTTACTTAAATCACGCAAGTCAAAAATGCGAAATTGGCTGGACATGGTACGGAAAAGCTTTTCAGGGAACTGGTCTAAACAAAGCCTGTAAATTTGAATTATTAAACTTTGGGTTTAAAAAAGTTCAATTCAGAAGAATACAATTCAGTGCCGACCTTGAAAATATAAGATCGCAAAAAGCGATTGAAAAACTCGGTGCGGTAAAAGAAGGCATATTTAGAAACAATTATATTGATTCTGAAGGAAAAAGTAAAGACGATATCTATTTCAGCATTATTCCGGAGGAATGGGAGAAAACCAAAAAGAACTATTTTCCGGAATTCATTTAAGGAAAAAAGCCAGCTTAAGCTGGCTCTTTTTCAGAAAAGATAAAATTTAACTTTTATACAATTTTCTTACTTTTGATTATTAATCAAATCATAAATAAATCATCAAATGAAAACTATCAATCAAATTTATTTCCGGTTAAAAATTACTTTAATTGGAATTCTGTTCTTCCAGATACAAGCTGGTTTTTCCCAGGAAGAAAAAAACTCAGAATTGTACAAAACTATTATGTCCAAAGACAGCCTGCTTTTTAATATTGGTTTTAATACCTGTGATCTTTCGCAATTTGAAAATCTGTTTAGCGACGATCTTGAATTTTATCACGACAAAGGCGGGATGTCTGACAAGATTTTGTTTATAAAAAATTTTAAAAAAGGTATATGTGGTTCAACAGGAACTTATAAATCAAGAAGATATTTAGTTCCAAACACTACAGAAGTTTATCCATTATACAATAGAGGTGTTTTGTATGGTGCAATGCAAATGGGTATTCATCAATTTTATGAAAAATCGGTTGACGAAAATGAATCTCTTGCAAATGCAAAAGAAAATTTTGGAAGTACGGCACGATTTACTCATGTCTGGATATTAATAAATGGTGTTTGGAAATTGAGAAGAGCTTTTAGTTATGATCATCAAACTGAAAACAGTTCTAAAACCGAAAAGAAATCTTAAACTTTATTGCATTTTATAATTATTCAGGGCAAATGACCAAAAATCGTTTGACATTTGAAACATAATATCAGAATCGTCGTCTAATAAAATTAGACGAGTTTCATTCATCATTTCAAAATCAAAAAACCGATTCATTAACCCTAACTAATTAGCAATCAAAATGAAAAAACCAATCAAACTAATCGCACTCTGTGTAATTTTACTTTGTAGTATCACCACTTTTGCACAGGATAAAGCAAAACAAATCGAACAGCTTTTAAGCAAATACAATGAGTATGGGCAATTTAATGGTTCGGCGTTGGTTGCTGAAAACGGAAAAGTAATTTTTAAAAAAGGATTTGGCTCTGCGAATATGGAATGGAATATTCCAAATGAGCCTGATACTAAATTCAGATTAGGATCTATTACCAAACAATTTACCGCATTCTTAATCGTAAAATTAGCAGAAGAAGGAAAAATAAAACTTGACGTTCCGATAACTACTTATCTTCCGGATTATCCAAAAGCAAATGGTGATAAAATAACCATTCATAATTTACTGACTCATACATCCGGAATTCCAAATTATACCAACGATCCCAACTTCTTTAAAGACAAAGCGCGAAATCCTTACACACCAGAGGAATTTGTAAAAACATTTGACAAATTACCGCTTGAATTTGCTCCGGGTGAAAAATTCAGCTACAGCAATTCCGGTTATTTTTTACTAGGTTATATTATAGAAAAAATTTCGGGTAAATCATACGAACAATATTTGCAGGAAGTAATTCTTACTCCATTACAAATGACAAGTACCGGTTATGATCACAGCGATATCATTATAAAAAACCGAGCGGCAGGTTATGAAAAAGAAGGTAAAAAATTAAAAAATGCTACTTACATCGATATGAGTATTCCTTATGCCGCAGGGTCGCTATATTCAACTGTAGAAGATTTATATCTTTGGGACCAGACGCTTTATGGTACAAAATTGCTTTCAGAAAATAGTATGCAATTATTATTCAAACCGTATATAAAATCATGGGATGATTATTATGGGTACGGATGGTCAATTGAAGAAGTTGCCAATGGAGACAAAGGAAAAATAAAGGTTATTGAACATGGTGGCGGTATTCCGGGTTTTAATACCATTATCTCACGTATTCCGGCCGATAAAAACCTTATTGTTTTATTAAACAATACCGGAGGAACTATTTTGGGCGAAATGAATGATGCGATTCGTGCCATTTTGTATAATCTCCCTTATGATCAGCCTAAAAAATCACTGGCGTTTGAATTGCTGGATGCGTTTTCCCAAAATGGTACAGCTAAAGGCATAGAGGTTTATAAGAAACTGAAAGCCGATCCAACATATCGCATTAAAGAAGGTGACATGAACGGCGTTGGATACCAATTATTACAAACCGGAAAAACCAAAGAATCTATAGAAGTTTTCAAAATTAATGCAGAAACCTTCCCTAAATCCGGAAATGTTTATGATAGTTTGGGAGAAGCTTATTTAAAAGACGGAAATACACAATTGGCGATTGCGAATTATAAAAAATCAATTGAGCTTGATCCTAAAGACGAAAATGGAAAAAAAATATTAGACGAAATTTCTAAGAAAAAATAATCCCAAACCAACAGCTTAATAAACTCCGACATTACAGATTTAGAATTTGTTTTGTCGGAGTTTTTATTGAAAATCATTATTTTAGCTAAATATTTTTATGTTTTTATAACTGATTAAGATGAAAGTTCATACTACAAATTACGAGAATACTTTTATTGAAGTTGCAGAAGACTGTCCTGCTGTTAGCGGCGAAATTCCGAAACAGAAAAGTGACACAAAAACTGTAGCTAATATTGAGTTTGAGATGATCAGCCAAAATCCTTATCAATATTCTTCGGATGATGTTTTGTTTCAGGTTTATGCAGACAAAAATGATTTAACCAAATCAGAATATAATGAGGCACGGGAAAAATTCTTTTCTAAAGGCCAGGCGTGTTTAAGGGCTTCGCCTTTGACTAAGCGTTACGGCTGGGGTATTCATAATAATGAAAAAGGAAAAATTGCCCTTTTCGGCAGAGAAACTAAAGAATATCAGGAACTCTCAAAAGATAAAAACCTGAAAATCGTAAAAGCAATGCGGACTTCTAAAAAATAATCAAAAACAGATTTATTTCGCGTAAGCGGTAATCGATATCTTACGAACTCCAATAATACAATTTCAAAAGTGTATTATCGGAGTTTTTTTTGTTTTAAAATTATTTTAACCTAAAAATCCAAAGCAAAAAAATACTATTTTAGCCGTGCCCAAAAAACAATTTTATAATCCCGAATCAACTCTATTTACAGCAAGTAAAAGTTGTGAGCAATTTTGAAAACCTATGAAAAATTTAAAAAAGTATTTCTTTTTAGTTTTAGTATTATCTGTATTTATGCCTTCTGTTTGTACTTCACAAACTTCTGTTGCAAAAGCACCAATGCCTTCTCAACAAAATACAATTATAGTGAACAAAATTATTGAAGCGGCTAACTATAAAACTTATTTTGTTGATTATTGTTTAAGCAAAGTAAATGAAACGGCTTCAAAAGAGAATTGGAACGATCAGAAAACAATGCAAATTACAGAAACCATCAACTTTAAAAATTTTAGAGATGCGGTTTATAATATGTTTGCTTTTTATAATGAGGTAGAATTAGAGACTTTGTTAAAAGCATACGAAAAAGACAGCGCATACCAAAGTACAAATGCCATGACAACCAATAAAGTCCTTCTTAACAATCTCGACATTTATGCCAGAGATGTTGTGCAGGGGAAATATTTAATTATCAGATAAAAAAAACAGGGGATAAAAGTTTAGAACTTTTATCCCCTGTTTTTTTAGGTTCAAAGGGACAGAGGGACAAAGGTCCAGAGATTTGATGGAACTTGAAACTTTAAACTTGAAACCTGAAACTTATCCCTTAGGTTTAAAAACCAGCTTTGTTGATGTCTTTATGATTTCTTCTTTGTTCAGTTTCATTTTTCTGAATTTACCGGCATTGTACATTTCTGCCTGATCATTATAATGTTTGCTAAACTGATTTCCGGACTGACCGGTTGGCAGAATGCTCCAACTGTTTTCTATATCCGAAAAATCTACAATCCTTCTGGTGGAAGGGCCTCCTTTTACATAATATTTTCCATCATCATTATAACCAAAAAACTGGTTATTAATAACCTCATTTGATCCGGGAGCTGCAAAAGGTCCAACATCAAATAATTTTCTTAAAGCGGCAACTTTTCCTAACGGATGTTCGTGTTCTACAGTATGTACTTTACCCCAATTCCAGTCCGTTATGGAATTTCCTAATTGTTTTTGAAGTTCCGTAATCGCCTTATGAAATGATTTTGAGACAATTTCCGTTCTGGTTTCTTTTACATTTTTAGTCTTGACATTATCCCACCAAACTGAATTTTCATTAGTGATTTGTCTGGCAATGATTTGTTTTCCTAAATGCGTTCCGAGGAATAAATTAAAATTGTCTTCGCCCATTTCATCTTCAAATGTGTTTTTCAAATACAGATAAACCCATTTGTTGTAAATTGTTGGAGCAAGGTCTTCTGTATTATGAGTTCCTTTCCATGATTTTAGAACCTGAATTGCTTGTTTTTCTTCCGCGGTAAGCGAATTATTATCAAGATTTGCAATTAAACTTTCTACCGTTCCAGTAACAACCGGAGAAGTATTATCATAAATCATTTTACTTATTTCTTCTTTATCCCAATCTGATTTTGGCTCTAATAATGCCGAAATTCTTTTGGCACGATCTTCCGGAAGATAATAGCCAGGATACAAATAACCATCAATCGCTTCGGGCTGATTGTTTGCCGAATATACATATCCCCATTTTGGGTTTTCAGCCGATGGATTTTTAGAAAAATCAAGATATTCTGTTATATCGTCTTTACCGCTTGCTCCATCCAAAATAAAAAAAGAACTAACTCCTTTATTATGTTTATAAAGTTTTCCTGTTGCCCACCAGGCTACATTTCCCTTTGCATCTCCATACATCACATTCAATCCCGGAGCTGCAACCAATTTTACGGCATTCCTAAAATCGTCTTTACTCTTAGCGTGAGAAAGCCCGTAAACGGCATCCAGAATCTGGATCGGCTGCTGCGTATAAATCCACGACATTGAAATTGGGTTTTTACGGTCTAATCGCTCCAGCAAATCGTTCATGATTGGACCGTGTCGACTGGATTTAAGCGTAAGTACAACGTCTGATGTATCTTTTACTTTAATGGTTTTCTTTCTTGTTTCATAAGTACTAAAACCTGTCGGTGTCTGGTATTGATTTGAATCTCCTTTTTTATTGGTTTCCTGATAAAAATCGATGTCATCATTTTCAAACATCGTCAATCCATAAGCATAATCGCGGTTATGAGCCAATAACGGAAATGGAGTTCCTGCTAGATAACAGCCATACAATTCATGATCCGGCGTCACTATGTGCGCCTCATACCAGGTTCCGGGCTGAGAGAACCCTATGTGTGGATCATTGGCAAAAATTACTTTTCCGGTTTTCGTCTTATTTGGTCCAACAACCCAGCTGTTACTTCCTACAAATGGCGGAATCGGGGATTTATCCAGTAAAGCCGCAACCGATTTTGAAATCGTCGTGTATTCTTCTATATTTTCTTTTGAACTTTTAAGCTGAGTTGTATTAAACTCGCCTTCAATTCCTAAATCTTTCAAATATTCAGCACCATATCTGTTACGAATATCTGTTAATAACGGATCTGTTTTTTGAGCCATGGCAAAACTGAAAGACATGTATCCAAAAATATTGTAAACGTCTTTTAAAGTAAATTTTTCTTTTTTTACTCCTACCAAAGTAAACTCAAGAGGCGTTGTACCTTCTTCCAGATACTGATTAATTCCGTCCAGATAGGCCATTGTCAATTGGTAACTCTGACTGTTTTTGTCTAATTTAGAAATGGCTTTTACCGAAGCTTCTTCAATACCAATACCGGAGAAAAATTTATCATTTTTAAGCGCAACCGATCCAAATATTTCAGATAATCTTCCCGGTGCAATACGTCGCAGCAATTCCATTTGCCATAACCTTTCCTGTGCATGCACATAACCTAAGGTCGTCATAGCATCTTTTTCAGACTCGGCATAAATATGAGGAACTCCAAAATCATCAAAATAAACTGTTGTTTCTTTCTGTAGGTTTTTCAGCTCCGACTCTCCGTCATATTTGGGTTTCAGATGAAATATATAGCCGCACAAACCTATTCCCAGAATTACAATCAACACCACTAAAACCAGAAGGATTTTTTTAATTTTTCTCATATTCAAACAAGTATAAACGAATCATAAATAATGTAACTTCATAACAGAATCATGTAAGACTGATCCTTTTTAAAAGTCTAAATTTATGTATTTAAAACCAATACCATAAATGTCAATCTATAAAAAAATAGCAATCGGAATAATTTCTCTCTTTATTTTTGTGATTTTAGTCAATATTGGCCTCAATTATTGGATAAAAAAACAATTACCAAAAATCATACACGAGAAAAACAAAACTGCTTACAATATCAATTACGAAAAAATTGAAGTTTCACTTTTTTCCCGTAATATCTCTGCAACAACATTACTGGTTCATCCTAAAAACGAACCTAAAGACAGCAAAAACGGATTGTTTTCTAAAATTGAATCTGTTACCATTAAACATTTTAATATTTGGGATTTGGCATTTCGCGATATCATTCAGGCCGAAAGCATTATCATAAACAAACCCCGCGTAATTTTATACAAAAAAGGAGATAAATTACTAAATAACAGTAAGAGTATTAAAAGTGAAATCGTTGAACCTTTTCGTAAAATCGTTGCCGTTCGAAATATTTATATTAATGACGGTGCTGTTGATGTAGTTTCATTAGACACAGACAAACCAATCCTGAATGTCAAAAAAATTATTTTAAAACTCGAAGGAATCCTCATTACAGATGCGACGCTGAAAGAAAAAATTCCGCTTCAATATGAAAAATACACACTGGTCTGCGATAGTATTTATTACAAACCAAATCAGTTTTATCATTTTAGTATTGGAAAAATCGCTACCGAAAACAATTATTTAAAAATCAACAAATTTTCAGTTCTTCCCGAATATTCGAGAAAAGTTTTTGTTCAGAAACTAGATAAAGAAAAAGACATCTATACCATAAAGCTGGATTCTGCCGAAATTAACAAAATGGACTGGGGTTTTAAAAATGATCGTTTTTTCTTTAAAGCAAATTCGATTGTAATGAATCATGTTGATGCCAATGTTTACAGAAATAAAATTCCGAACGATGATTTAAGCAAAAAATATCTCTACAATGCTTTATTGCGAAAAATCAAATTCCCGTTGCAAATTGATACTTTGCAAATTAAAAAATCCAAATTGGTTTATGAAGAAGAGATTGATTTTACAAAAGGTCCCGGTATTTTAAATTTTGATCAGTTTAATCTACGTGCGCTAAATCTTAAAAGTGGTTTTGGCCTGAAAAAAACGAATGATGTTAAAATTAAAATCAATTGTCTGTTTATGAAAGATTCACATCTGGCTGTAAACTGGAATTTTAATATTTTGGATCTTAAAGACAGTTTTCATATTCAGGGAAGCATTTCAAATTTTAATGTTGCCGCAATGGAACGGTTTTCAAAACCCTATATGAACACCACTTTTACAGGAACATTCAAAAAATATCATTTTAACTTTTACGGAAATGATGACATTTCGAAAGGAAATGCGTCACTGGAATATGATGATTTGAAAGTAAAAATGTTCAAAAAGAAAAACCCTGAAAAAGAAGCAAAACTAAAATCTGCCATTGTCAATTTACTGGTCAAAAATGATTCAAAAGACAAACCAAAAAATGCAGATGTCGAAGTGGAAAGAATTCAGGAAAAGTCTTTTTATAATTTTTTATGGAGAAATATTGCCGAGTCTTTGAAGAAAATTTTAATTTAACTTTCAAATTCTCAAAACTGATAAATATCATATTTTGAAATAGTTCTTTTTGCAACATTTGCTTTTTCAACCCAAAAAACAAATGGCAAACAAAAATTTACACACTTTCCATATACCTGTAATGGGACTTGCCTACACAATTGACAGTCCAATTCGTGTAGCACAATACGGCATTTCATCTGTAATTTCTATTGCTGATGACGAACTGATTGAAAAAATGAGGCATTTTTACAGCACCAAATTCAATCAGCCTTATCAGGAAATCACCCATAAAATTCAGGATTATCGTGCCGAACGTATTACTTCATATCTCAATCTGGTTGATAAAATAGTAAAGCAGAAATTTGAAAATTTTAAAACAGAACTTGCAGAAAGCAAAACGGCTTTAGAAAATTTCATGGCAATGCTGCCTAATACTTCGGATATAAAAAAAGGTTTTCAAAATTTGCTGGAAGACGGGATTGCTTTTAAGGAAAACATTCAGAATTATATTGAAGCGCATCTTTCGTCAGGCGAAATTGATGTGAATATCATGACGAAGTTAGACAAAGATAATTTCAAGAAAAATGAACAGCTCCCAATTGAATTTAACGATGCACACGCTGCTTTAAGAGGATTTGCCAACAGCAACCTTACTTCTTCTGTTGTTCTTTCTGCCGGTATGAATCCCAGACTTTATAGTTATTTCGAAAATTTTACAGATTTTTATCCTGATGAGAACAATCAGCTTAAAAAGAAAATTATTCTTAAAGTAAGTGATTTCCGTTCTGCGATGATCCAGGGAAATTTTTTAGCTAAAAAAGGACTTTGGGTTTCAGAATACCGAATTGAATCCGGATTAAACTGTGGCGGACACGCCTTTGCTACCGAGGGATTGCTTTTAGGGACGATTTTAGAAGAATTCAGGCAAAAAAAGCAGGAACTAGCCCAATCGTCATACGAATTAATGATCAAAGCACTGGAGCTAAAAAACAGGCCTTTTCCAAAACAGCCTTTGGCTACAAAAATAACGGTACAGGGCGGAGTCGGAACTGCAGAAGAACATGAATTTTTATTAGATACGTACCAGGTTGATTCTGTGGGTTGGGGAACACCATTTTTGCTGGTTCCGGAAGCTACTTCTGTAGATGAGGAAACAAGAAAATTATTAATGAACGCCAAAGAAGAGGATTTATACTTAAGCAACATTTCACCATTAGGAGTTCCGTTTAATTCATTGAAAGGAACATCAAATGAAATTCTAAAACAAAAACGAATTCAGGAAAACAAAGCGGGAAGTTCCTGTCCAAAACGCTTTTTGGCTTTAAGTAAAGAATATGACCCAACAGGGATATGCACAGCCTCCAAAAAATATCAGGATATAAAACTGGAAGAATTAGAAAATTCAAAAGATACCATTTCAGCTTCTAATTATGAAAAAACAAAAACTGAGATTACCCAAAAGTCCTGTCTTTGCGTAGGTCTGGCTAATGCTTCTTATCTGGAAAATGATATAAAAATAAAAGGTCAGGCACAAGGCGTGGTAATATGTCCGGGACCGAACATGGCCTATTTTGACCAGGAAGTTTCACTAAAACAAATGGTACAGCATATTTACGGAAACAAATCTGTGCTTAGTCATTCTGACAGGCCAAATCTTTTAGTAAAAGAATTAAAAATGTATCTGGATTATTTTAGAAATGAAATTGAAAACATTTCTGGTGAAGTGACCTCAAATCAATTAAAAAAATGGAATACCTTTAAATCCAATCTCTTTGAAGGTATTGAATATTATCAGAA
This sequence comes from Flavobacterium sp. HTF, assembly GCF_003105115.1. Classification (GTDB taxonomy): domain Bacteria; phylum Bacteroidota; class Bacteroidia; order Flavobacteriales; family Flavobacteriaceae; genus Flavobacterium. The sequence continues at coordinate 13,320 of NZ_QETH01000039.1, forward strand.
TTTATTGGAATCAACCTTTTATTTCAAAACCGATATCAAGAAAATCAAGGAACAGTTCAGTTTATATAAATCGCAATTAGCCGAAATTAAAATTCCTGAACAGTGCTAAATAACCAAAAAACCCCGAAATATACATTTCGGGGTTTTTTATTTCAAAATATTTTATGTCTATTCTTTTTTCTTATTTTTTTCATCAATAACAGCACCTGTACCAGTACCTAAAGCTGCTCCGGCAAGACCACCAATAATAGCACCTTCACCTTTTCTCTTACTGACAATAGCTCCTGTTGCTGCTCCTACTCCGGCACCAATTACGGCACCTTTTGCTGTTGCACTCCATCCTTTTTTCTTAGCTGGAGCTGCAGTTGCAGTTCCGTCATTTTGATGTACTACTACCACTTTTTGTTCAGCTGCTCTTTGTTGGGCTGCTTTTTGTTCAGCTTCTTTTTGTTCTTCTAAAGCGGCCATTTCAACCTTCATTGAATCAATAATTCTTTGTTTATTAATTTCAACTTTCATTGAGTCGATACTGGCTTGTTTTGCTTTATTCAATTCTTGCTTACTCTGATTTTGACAAGAAATAATAGATAAGGCTGCGATAAATATATATAAGGCTTTCATGATTGTAGTTTTTAAAAAATTATACACTACAAATTACGCAATAAGATGCTTATGGCTTATTACATGATTTTTGTAAAAATTTACAAAATTAAAATAATGCCTAAAATTAAAATGCCGCCAAACCTCATGAATCTGATATTACTTTCCTAAAATTCCTTTTTTTAGAATTTGCCCAAAATCATACATGTCTTCGTAAGAACAATATAACGGAACCGGCGCTAAACGAATAACATTGGGTTCGCGCCAATCAGTAATGACTCCGTTTTTCATTAAATATTCGAACAGGCTTCTTCCTTCTCCGTGCAGAAAGACAGATAATTGAGACGCTCTTTCTTCTGGATTGGCTGGCGTAATGATTTCAAAAGTACTTTCTACTTCTTTATCAATTTCATGCAGAATAAATTCTAAATAAGATGTAATATGATCTCTTTTTGCGATTAGAGCGTCCATTCCAACTTCTGCAAACATTTCTACAGATGCGAGATACGGTGCTAAAGAAAGTACAGGCAAATTGCTAATCTGCCATCCACCTGCTCCGTGAACCGGATCAAAAGTGGGCTCCATTTTAAAACGACGTTCTTTATTATGTCCCCACCAGCCTGCAAATCGTGGTAAATCCGCATCATTATGATGTCTTTCGTGAACAAAAACTCCGGATGCATTTCCTGGTCCTGAGTTCATATATTTATAACTGCACCATGCAGCAAAATCTACATTCCAGTCATGAAGTTCTAATTTGATATTTCCGGCGGCATGTGCCAGATCCCAGCCCACTTTTGCTCCGGCTTTTTGTCCGGCTGCCGTTATGGTTTTGATATCAAAAACCTGTCCGGTATAATAATTTACTCCTCCGATTAAAACTAAAGCAAGCTCATCGCCCACTTCTTCAATTTTTGCGAGAACATCTTCAAGGCGAATGTTGTGTTCTCCTTCGCGGCGTTTGATTTCAACAATGGCATCTTCTGGCTTAAATCCATGAAAATGAACCTGACTCTGAAACATATACTGATCGGAAGGAAATGCTTTTTCTTCGCAGATAATTTTAAAACGTTTTGCTGTTGGCTGATAAAATGAAACCATAAGCAAATGAAGATTTACCGTCAAAGTATTCATTACCGTAACTTCCGAAGGCAAAGCACCGACAATTTTACTCAGAGGTGCAGCAAATCTTTCCTGATAATCCCACCATGGTTTTTGTGCATAAAAATGACCTTCTACGGCAAGTTCAGCCCAGTCATTCATTATTTCATCTATATAAGCTTTAGTGCGTTTTGGCTGTAATCCTAAAGAATTTCCTGTAAAATAAATAACTCTTTTGTCGTTTACTTTCGGAAAAATAAATTGTTCCTGATAATGATTCAAAGAATCTTGTGAATCAAGTTGTTTCGCAAATTCGCGCGTATTTTGAAAAGTCATTGTTTTTTGTTTTGAATGCTAAAATAACACCTTTTGAAATATTACGCTTAAATTTAACAATTAGGTTTGTTTTGAGTTTGATTGTTTTAGGCTTGGTATCTGAACCAAAACCTGAAACCTGAAACAAAAAAACCTGCCATTACTGACAGGTTTTTTATATGAATCAATTTACCTTTTATAATAAATTAGATAATTAACATTGCATCTCCGTAAGAATAGAATTTATATTCTTCTTTGATTGCTTCGTCATATGCTCTTTTCATTAAATCATGACCACAGAAAGCAGAAATCATCATTAATAATGTTGATTTTGGTGTGTGGAAATTTGTAATCATACAGTTTGCAATACTAAAATCATGAGGAGGGAAAATAAATTTATTTGTCCAGCCTTCATAAGGATTCAGCGTATTTTGAGAAGAAACCGAACTTTCTATGGCACGCATAGAAGTTGTTCCAACTGCACAAATACGTTTTTTGTTTGCTTTTGCAGTGTTTACAATATCACAAGCGTCTTGTTTAATAATCAATTCTTCAGAATCCATTTTGTGTTTAGACAAATCTTCAACCTCAACCGGGTTAAAAGTTCCTAAACCAACGTGTAGAGTAACTTCTGCAAAATTTACTCCTTTGATTTCTAATTTTTTCAAAAGGTGTTTAGAGAAGTGTAAACCTGCAGTTGGTGCTGCTACCGCTCCTTCTTCTTTTGCATAAATAGTCTGGTATCTTTCCGCATCTTCAGCAGTAACTTCTCTGTTGATGTATTTAGGGATTGGAGTTTCTCCAAGTTCTGTCAGTTTGTTTCTGAATTCTTCATAAGAACCATCGTATAAGAAACGCAAAGTTCTTCCACGGGAAGTTGTATTGTCAATTACCTCAGCAACTAATGAATCGTCATCACCAAAATATAGTTTGTTACCAATACGGATTTTTCTGGCCGGATCAACCAAAACATCCCAAAGGCGTTGCTCAGAATTTAATTCTCTTAATAAGAAAACTTCAATTCTTGCTCCTGTTTTTTCCTTATTTCCATACAAACGTGCAGGGAAAACTTTTGTATTATTTAGAATTAAAACGTCTCCGTCATCAAAATAGTTGATAACGTCTTTAAACATTTTATGTTCGATAGTTTGTTTTTGACGGTCAATTACCATTAAACGAGATTCATCTCTATTTTCTGCTGGAAATTCAGCCAAAAGTTCTTTCGGTAAATTGAAATTGAAGTGTGATAATTTCATATTTGAATTGTTGATTTTAGAATGTAGATTTTAGATTTTTTTATCTAAAATTTTAAATCGGTTGCAAATATACGATTGTGAGATAGGCGTTGTCAAGTGTTTTGACGTTTATTTTCAAAAGTCGTTGATTTAGTGGCGTTTTGAGAACTATTAAAAATGTGTTTTTATCTACAAAAAACATTTTCAGCATATTATTGTCATTTCGACGAAGGAGAAATCTTCACGAGAAGCTCGTCAAAGATTGGGTTCTTGTTGTGGAGTTACTTACGAAGATTTCTCCTTCGTCGAAATGACAATCTTTACGAATATAGACAAACTCATGCACAAAAAAACCTCTGGTTGAAACCAGAGGCTATATTTTGTTATTGATGAAATTTCAATTATAATTCTGAAACCTGAAAATTCAATGCTTTTAAATCGTTCCAGAAATCCGGGTATGATTTAGAAACTACTTCGGCGTCATCGATAATTATTGGTACTTTGATCGCAAGCGGTGCAAATGCCATTGCCATGCGGTGGTCATTGTAGGTTGCAATATGTATATCGTGATTAATGTTTTGAGAAGGTACCAAAGTTAAACTGTCATTAGTTACCGAAATATTTGCTCCTAATTTAGTCAGCTCGATTCTTAGCGCTTCAAGTCGGTCTGTTTCTTTAATTTTTAAAGTATGAAGTCCTGTTAAGTGACATCCAATCCCTAAACCTAAGCAGGTTACAACAATTGTCTGAGCAATATCAGGCGTATTATTCAATTCAAAATTTACATCCTGATAATTGAATCCTGCTACTTTTTCCAAAGTCATTTTATTGTTCTGAAAAGTAGTTTTCACTCCCATTTTTTCATAAAGAGAAACTAATTCCGAATCTCCCTGAAGGCTGTCTTGTTTGTAACTACTCAAAGTTATTTTTGCCGCATCCGCCAGTGCCACAAGGCTAAAGAAATACGAAGCCGAACTCCAGTCAGATTCTACAACCATTTCTTTTGTTTCAACTGCTTCTTTTGGATAAACTTTAATTACATTCCCTTCAAAACTCGTTTTAATATCTAAATCCTTTAAAAGGGCCAAAGTCATTTTGATATATGGAATTGAAGTAATTTCTCCTTCAAGAGTCAATTCTAAACCATTTTCTAATTTTGAAGCTACTAATAAAAGTGCCGAAATATACTGGCTGCTCACATTGGCTGCCAAAGTTACTTTTGAATCCGTAACTTTTTTTCCTTTGATTTTTATAGGAGGATAACCTTCTTCTTTTTGGTATGAAATCTCAACTCCTAATTGTGCCAAAGCTTCAACCAAAATTTTGATCGGACGCTCCTGCATTCTGCTTGATCCTGTAAGAACTACATCTCTGCCTTCATTCACGGAAAAATAAGCCGTTAAGAAACGCATTGCTGTTCCGGCGTGGTGTATATCAACAATTTCGTCATTTCCTGCAAGTGCTTTTTGCATCACTTCGCTGTCATCTGAGTTTGAAGTATTGGCTAAAGTAATATTTGGAAATAACGCTTTTAGCAACAATAAACGATTGGTTTCGCTTTTTGATCCTGTAATATTTAGTTGTGAATTATCAATAATGTATTGTGAATTCGTGCTTAATTTTAAATTCATGATATTAGTTATGTGTTGCAAATTATGAGTGACATAATTCGAACGCGCAATTTACCACTCCTCATTCATAATTCAAAGTCAGCCTTTGATATTTCACAATTATTTCAATTTATCGTTGTTTTTATGACGATCTTTATCTCTTACTGATTTTAAATCCATTTTTTTGTCAAAAGCTGCCTGCAAATCAATTCCCGTTTGATTGGCCAGACATAAGACTACAAAAACAACATCTGCCAATTCTTCACCTAAGTCTTTATTTTTATCGCTTTCTTTTTCTGATTGTTCACCATAGCGGCGTGCAATAATACGCGCAACTTCTCCTACCTCTTCCGTAAGCTGCGCCATATTTGTCAATTCATTAAAATAACGAACTCCGTGTTCTTTTATCCAGATATCAACATCCAGCTGTGCATTTTTCAAATCCATGATTGTATTTTTTTAAGAATATTTTTTTTATTTTGGCTCACAATCAGTTTCTGAAAAAGGTCTTTTAATCCATCATACTGATCTGCTGCAAAAATACTACTGTAAATTTCTTTTGAACAACTAATCTGAATTTTGTTATCGACATTTGATGTAATTAATGTAAAAACGATTTCTTTATTTTCTGAAGAAAAACAGCAATAGCTTCTGGTAGTATGTTGTTAGATCCTTTTTAAAACAATTTTTTCCGACTCTTTAGCGATCATTGCCTTATAATAATCTTTTAGCATTTCATACTTTTCTGCAGAAACAATGGCATCGTTTATTTGATGAACGATAGCTAGTTGAAGTGTATTTCCACTTTGAGCAATATTAAATTTAAAAGTCCCCAAATTATCTTCCATGCTTATTGCAGCCGGAACAGGTAATGTTTCTACTGCAAATCCTTCTGGTATCTGGATCGTAATATTATACCTGTCAGAAAACGGATAGCCAAAATCTACAGGATATTCTCGGACATCCTGTTTAAAAGAATTGGTTGTATTAGCATAAAACAACATCGGGTTAAGATATATTTTACCTCCGATTACTTCCGTTAAATTATCTCCTTTAAAAGAATATGTTTCTATCGCTGGTAATAAAATCTCTTTTTCATTTGTTCTGCTGTATTCGCTAATTTCAATTTTATTGTTTTTATTTTCAAGCTTTTCAAGATATGCATCTTCTTTGACTCCATCAATGCTGCTTCTGTATGACATCGCATTATAATCGGTAGATTGTTTTCGTGTTTTTCCTGAAACTTTACCGTCTGCATCTACAGTATAAGTCATAAAAACAACATCGTTCGATAACTTTTCGGGCATTAAATTTATTTCTTCTGATGTACCATCTTTACGAATCAATCTCCCAGACCAGTTCAACACCCTGAAAGGCAGTATATTTGGCACAGAAAACCGATCAGATGCATCTAACAAAATATTACCATTCTGAGTTTCTACAGCCGCAATTACATAATTGAAAGCTGTTCTGTTAGGAAAAATTGCAATTCCGTTTGAACGCGTACTCACTAACACCGGATTTGCCTCTAAACCTGAATAACGCAACATGGCTGTAAGCATCAAATTGATATCTCCAATATTTCCTGTTTTTTCTTTGTATGCTTTCTTAACCCCAAGATCACAGTCATAACCATTATAGCCGTTCCATTTTACGGTTGATTTTACATAATTTAAAATAGCTAATATTTTTTCCTCAGGTGAATTTAGACCTGCGATGATTGCCTTTACATCATTTTCAAAATAACCTGTTTTGTTTAATTCGGGACCGAAACTATCATAATCGTAAATTGTTTTTACAACTGAATTCCAATCTGTAGAAAATAATTTACTTGGTTGATTAGGGAATTTAACCATTGATAATTCGTGTTGCACGCTCGATGTATAATTATCAATGTTATTTACGAAAGCTTCCTCTTTCATTGCCGGAAAATTTTCGGCAGTATAAGTTGTTTTGGTTTCTGAATAATCTACTTTATCAGAAGAATAAGTAGTGGTTACCGCGCTGAATCCTCCCGAAGATTGTCGTTCTTTATTTAAAAAATTTATAGACTTGTTATTTTTTTCACTTACTACTTTAGGAAAAATATATCCTTTTTGTCTTGAATTATACACATAATATTCAGGAACGTAAGTTGAAAATTCAGAAAAATTTACCGGAATACTGGCTTGAAAATCCCAATCTCTGATTTCTCTAAACTCAGATCTTATCAAATATCTAAATTCAATTACAGATCCTTCTTTTACGTTAGGCATCGTTATTTTTTTCCTGCTTCTGAACTTGTTTATGGTTTCATCAAAATTTCCATCGCTTTGAAGTTTTGTTTTTTCGATTTTGCCATTCACCAAATTAAATGTGTTTGCATCCGAAAAAGAAACCTTTTCTCGTCCCCCTGTTCCGGAATAGTATACAACTTCCTGGTTTGCCCAATCGTAACCGTCTTTTTTATAAATCTTAATTCGGGTTTCAACTTCCGTTAAAGTAACAAAACCATCAGTCTGATCGTATTCAATTCTGGCTTTTCCTCTTTTGTATAAAATGGCAGCAGAAGCCGAAGAATCTTTAGGATGCACTTTTTCCTGTAGCTCTGCAACAGAAACTTTTCCAAGCTTAAATTCTTGTGCAGTAGCATTAAAAAGTGAAAAGAAGAAAAATAAAATAACTGGTAATTGATTAATTTTCATTGGTTTGAATTAATTCTTAGTTAGTATAATTTTGGCGTTATCGTTTCTTGATATCTGTTCTATAAAAAGACGGTATTCATCATATTCTTTATTTGAATACTTTCCTTTATTTAGAAACAAAGACCGTTTGTAGGTTAGTTTGTTGTTTTCTTTTTTGATGATTTCGGTTTTATATTAACCAAATTTTCCTTTCAGTTCAAAATTTGAAGGTAAAAACTCGATAGCGAAACCAGTCGGAAGACTGATTTCGATTTCGTCTGTATCTAAATAACCACGCTGGATTTGAAAAGGATTTTTCCTGTTTCTGATTCTTTTTACATTTCCGCTATTTTGATTGAAAGCATCAACCGGAAAAATCATTTTGTTAGCAGCAATTGAGGCATAATTTACTGCACTAAGCTGTACATCTTCTGTAAAACGAATATTTTCTTTATCGTTTGCAAAAACTATTTTTCCCAATTTCAAATTATTGATATTATCCCAATAGTCTTTATAGTGTGCTTCCTTTTCTGTAGGCTGCAAATGTTCTACTCTGGATTTGGAATTATATTGGGTTCCTTCAGAAACTATTACAATTGAGCCTGAAAAATTTCCATTTTCATCTATTGTATAATTTCCTTTGTCTTTTTGAGTGTTTGTTTTGTCTTCATAGATAGTAGTCCTGACAATTTCACCGCCTTCGGGTTTTACTATCAAGACATCTCTGTCATCTGTAAAAGTACCCTGATAACCAAAAGGATCATCCTGACTTGTACATTCCAGCCAGGTATATCCATTGTTTGTCGGAATAGACAATATCATGTGATTTCCCTGCATGGAAACAAAATCAGACTGAATATTTGTTTTGTAATTATCTCCGTATAAAATGGTATTGTATGAAGGAACATCTACTGTTTGCAAAAGAGCTTTTGTATAGTTGGTCAATGCTTTACAATCTCCATATCCCAGACGATCCACATCTGTTGCAAGCATTGGTTTCCAGCCACCGATACCAACAGCAATATTTACATATCTTGATTTTTTCTGTACATAATCGTAAACGATTTTTGCTTTTTTAACCGGATCTTTTTCTTCTCCGACAAGGGCTTTAATTTTTACTTTGGTTTCTTCCGGCAGAACTGTAGTACCTGTTAAAATCTTTTCTCCATACCATTTCCCATAGGCTTCCCATGTCGTGGCTGTTCCGTCAACTCCTTCCAGATGAAAATTCTCTAAACCAAACATTACTTTCGGGAAAAGATCTTTAAAGGAAGGACTATAATCTTCCTGTTTCTGAGCCGGAATATTTATGGCGATATAAGACAATTTTGTATCATTGTCTGTTGTTTTTTTTATGTTATAGCCCGAAAATTGGAATTCCTTTTTTTTGAATCCCAAATTGTTTGGAAAAGTTACATTAAGGATGCTTTTTTCAACACTAACATAATATCCCTGTAATGGAAACCATTGGGGAATAAATGCCGTATTGGAAGTTTCAACTTCATTATTGTAAATAATCGTAAAAGGATAAGAGATTGGGGTATAATCCAAATATAAAACACGATTATCTGAAAAAAGTGTACTACCGCTTACAGCACTTTGATCTTTAAAATCTTTTCGTTTAATTTTCTTGGTTTCGTTTCCAAAAACATCGTAGACAATTGCTTCAATGTTTTTTATTGTTGTGGTTTTGTCATAATGCTCATAAGCATCAATTTCGCTCATTCCTTTTTCGTTCAGAACCGTAACGACTCTTTGTATTTTAATGTTCATGCTTCTTTGCGAAGCTATTACAATATCAATTTGATTCAGGCGAACAACGGCATTGGCATTTTCTTTAAGACTGTCTGCTATGGAAGTAGTACTATATTCACTCTTTTGAGCAAATGAAATAAGGGAAAATAAAAGAAAAAAAAGCGCAAAACCCGGGTTTTTCATTAGTAAGTATTTTCGTCAAATATATATTATTTTCAGAAATCCTTAACATATATTTAAGAAAATTTACTCCCTGTTTTTACTGTCCATCAAAATGGTTACGGGACCATCATTTAACAGTCTGACTTTCATGTCAGCACCAAAAATTCCTGTTTGAACTTTCTTCTGAAATTCTTTTTCTAAAGATTTTACAAAATTCTCATACATCGGAATTGCAAATTCCGGTTTGGAAGCTTTTATATAAGAAGGACGATTTCCCTTTTTTGTAGAAGCATGAAGTGTAAACTGACTTACGACAATGATATCGCCGTCGATGTCCTGAACTGAGCAGTTCATGACATCATTTTCATCACCAAAAATTCTCATTTTTATGATTTTTCCGGCAAGCCAGTCAATATCTTCCTGAGTATCGACATCTTCAATTCCAACTAAAACCAATAACCCTTTTTGAATGTCTGCCACTTTTTTATCATCGACAGTTACTGATGCTTCTGAAACTCTTTGAAGAACTATTCTCATTTTTTATTTTTTTTGGCCTCACATTACTCGTACTACGCAAATTTTGAACGCTTTTGAACGATATTAGATGCACAGCAGTGCATCTCTGCTCTACAATAAACAATCCTATTCTGTTTCGGATTTTTGGAATTTGGAATTTAAAAATTGGAATTTATTTTACTTTCTCAGTTCATCGCTGGCTTTTCGATCTTCATCATACGAATCTGTACGGTAATTTTCGTCATCGCCTTCGAGAATTTTCAGGTAGCTATTGTAACGTGACCATGCAATTTCATCTCTTTCTAATGCTGCTTTTATGGCACAATGTGGTTCTTCTTTATGCAAACAATTGTTAAACTTGCATTGGTCTTTTAATTTGAAGAATTCAGGAAAATAACCACTGATTTCTTCTTTTTCCATATCGACAATTCCAAAGCCTTTAATTCCGGGTGTATCGATAATTTTTGCATTAAAGGATAAATCATACATTTCGGCAAAAGTGGTTGTATGCTGACCTTGTTTGCTTGCTTCAGAAATTGTTTTGGTTTTTAGATGTAAAGAAGGTTCCATCGCATTTACCAAAGTAGATTTCCCAACACCCGAATGTCCGGAGAACATGCTTACCTTGCCAATCATCATTTCTTTCAGTTCCTCAACACCTTTCATTTCTGTAGAAGAAACGCGAAGACATTTATAACCAATCTGCTGATATACATATTGCATGTACAATTGATCTTCCAGCGTTGGCTCATCAAAAGTGTCTATTTTATTAAAAACCAAGATGGTTTCAATATTATAAGCTTCGGCAGTTACCAGGAAACGATCTATAAAATTGAATGTTGTTGGCGGATTATTAATTGTAATCAATAAAAAAACGCGATCAATATTAGACGCAATAATATGCATTTGATGCGACAGATTAACCGATTTACGAACAATATAATTTTTTCTTTCGTGAATATTGAAAATTGTTCCTGTTACAGCATCTGAAGTTTCTTCCAATTCATAATCGACAATATCGCCTACAGCAATTGGGTTGGTACTTTTAATACCTTTCATTCTGAATTTCCCTTTCATACGGCATTCTATAAAATCGCCTTGTTCCGATTTTACAGTGTACCAGCTTCCTGTAGATTTATATACGAGTCCTGTCATTCTTTAATTTTAAATTTCTGATTTTAGATTTTAGATTGCTATTCAAACTAAAAAATAAAAGGCAAAATTACGTTTTTAGAATTGAACAACGCAATTTCGCCTTTTAAAATTAAAGACATGTATTTTTATTAAAACAGATTTACCATACAATTTCGGCTAAAATCTCATTTTCTTTTACTTTTCCAAGCTGAATTGTTTTTAAAGCTCTGGATGTTTTTCCAGCCTTAGTTGTATAAATTTCAACCATAATTGTGGCTGGTCCATTTTCAGTTAATTCTGTTTCTCCAAAATAATTACTTTTAATTTGATATTTTCCTTTTACAGCATTTCTAATTAAATATTGCTCAGGGCCATAACCTTCTGTAAAATCTTTAGAAAATCTGGCACCCGCCTGTGTTTTCTCGTGAGCATAGTAACATTCTTCCCCATTTGGTTCAATAACATGCAGATCTAAATCAACATCCATTAAATTCCAGTTCATAATAACTCGAATATCAACTGGCATTTTCACAAGATATTTTTTATCTAATTTATCTATTTTAATTCCTTTATGCTCCGTAATTAAACGGTTTATATCCATTAAAATAATATCTTCTACACCTTCATATTGTCCGTCCATTTCTCCATAATAATTTACTTCCAAAGCTTTAACTAATTGATCAAAAGCTCCCTGATATTTTCCTGTATCTTCAAGGGTCAAAGCATAATCTCTTAAACTTTGGGGTTCGTGAGCGCGCCATTTTGCAATTTGTTTTGCTGTAAATAGAGCATCATCATAATCTTTCCATTGACGTAGAGTATAAGTAAGTGTTTTGTACAATTGATGATTCTCTAAACCTAAATCGGCAATATTACTGATAACCTGCAATGCTTTTTTAATATCACCCTGATTGTAAAAGAAATGGGCCACATCAAAATAAAAACTTGGGTTTCTTTCCTGCGCTTTTCTCAATTCGAAATATAAATCATATTGTTTTTCTTTCGGTACTTTTGCCAAAGCTTTTAAATATAATCTGTCTGGATTCCAAACTTTGTCTTTATTTTTAAAATCAAAAGTCAGTGTATCACTAACAGAGTAATTTAAAGACGATGCTGTTTCTTTAATATCAGCCCCTGCAACTTTACCCCTTAAAGTCTGCGACAGATCCAAATTTTTTGAAATACTCTCACTCGTAATCACTTGTGAAGAATAAGAAACTACAGATTTTTTAACTGTTGCATATCCTACTACTACAACTTCCTGCAATTCATCAGCTTTAACATCTTTACTTTTTAAATTATCCTCTGTTATTTCTGACGCTCTTGCCACTACAGGCGCAACAAATTTTACCTGATCGGTTTTTGGAGCTGCAACTGCATCTTCTTCTAAAACTTCCAAAACAGGTCCCGCTCCAATCGGTTCGTCTATCGTTAAAATAGCATCAGGGTCACCTTTTATAGTTCCATAACCTACAGTAACAACTTCCTCTAGTGTATTAGAGTTTTCTCTCAAACGTATCGTAACCATATTATTTCTGCCCACATTTACTTGAGTAGATTCAAAACCTATGAAACTAATATTAAGATCACTGTTCGTTGGTGCTTGTATCGTAAACTTACCATCAAAATCTGTACTGGTTCCTGTTCTTTCTCCCTTTACCATAATATTTACTCCTGGTAATGGTATACCAGCTTGATCTAAAACAACACCAGAAACAAATCCTGCTGCTATATTTGTACTTCTTCGTAAACTATTACCTGATTCTTGTGCATTTTTAATTTTCGTTTTTGCCGGTTTTTTAGGAGCCGAATACTTAATGTTTTGTTTCCACCAAATATCCAATCCGTTAAAATAACTTTCAATATTTTCCCAATTGCTTTTTTGCTGAGCCAAATTAGTATCGTGTTCCTGCTTTTTAATTCTGTCAAATTCTGCACGTAATTCTGCTGGCGGAATAATATCGTACGAAATATAATCGCGAATATTTTCTAAAACAATCAGCGAAGTATTTTTAGTAATAATTCCATATTTTTTTCCTAAAAGTTCAATTTCGTCAGCATTTTTAGCATATTCAAAATCAAGATTGGCAATTTTTTTCTGTGCCCAAAGTTTTTCAATATTTACATCGTTCGTGTTCTGAATCGCAGCATCGAGCGAAATTTTTCTTTCTAAAACAGCTTCATTATTATATCCGAATAACAGAGTGATTTCGTTTTTTGGATTTAAAGAAATTCCCGAAAAACTAAAATTTCCCGAAACCGACGTTCCTTCTATCGGAAACAAATCAGTTACCGTTAAATTCTCTTTTATTCCTAAAAAATTCAAATTTGTATTCGTCAGTTTATCCAAAGCGATTTCATTACTAATTTGATTTAAATTGATAAAATTACCGCCAGTCTGCATTGCTGAATAATTCAGAAAAGCAAAATCAGCAGATACCGAAGAAGTAATAGTGTAAACAGACTTTTTAGTTTTTGGCAGAAGGTTTTCACTCAAAGAAGACAATCCATCTGTAAAAAACAAGTATTCATCCAACTCTGTAAATTTGAGCTGCGAAAAACGTGTTCCTCCGTCATATTTTGTTTTCTCTAAAACGGCTTTTAAAACATCCCAATTTCCGTTAGAAACAATATATTCTTGTTGTTTGTCAAAAGTATAATTCAAAAAGTACAGCGTAACTTTTGTGTTTTTTATTTTTTGAAAATAAGCATCAAGTAAATTCAATTCTTTTTTCAAATCTCTATTCTGACAGCTTAAAGAATTATCCCAAATTAAACCAATTGAAGTTGGTGTTTTTTTAGCTGCTTTATTGTCTTCTATAAAAGTATTTCCGTAAAAATAATGCTGTCCGCCAACGTCCTGCATTAAAACGCTCGGGATATTTTGCTGAATTGGAATTTTAAGTACAATTTTTTCTGCAGGCTGGTAATTTTCTTTTTTAATAGAAGCCTGAAAAGCTTGGTTCCATTTTGAAAAAGTAATTTCATTTCCTGAATTCTCAGTAACAGTTGGTACTGTCGAAGTTCCTAAAACCGAAATATTAATTTCAAAATTATCCAGTTTTTTCGGAAAACGACTTACCAATTGATACGCCAGATTGTCTTTATCAAAAGCCGAAAGCTCTTCTTCATAACCAATAACAACAGTTCGCTCTCCGTTTGGCATCAGAGGATAAATTCTCGTTTTAAAATTATTTCCGTCAACTTTCTCCAGTAATCCCGGATCTACACGACGATGTTCAATAGCTTCAAAAACTTGTTTCCCTTTATTTTTGTTTACCGGAACTGCTTCACGAAGTTTTCCATTAATGTCAATTGCATATCTGGAAACAGAAACATTTTCTGGCAACGGAAAAATAAGTTCCGCTTCCATCTGGTGAGTTCCTGAATTAAAAAAATGCATTTCGGCAGTAGTGTATGCAATATTACCCACCACTTTTACATTAACGAAAAGTTTATTCATTCTCACTTTTTCAGCTTCTTCTCCTTTAATAGTAAGTTCAGGGCTTTGTGCGAAAGTTTTTGTTCCAATAAAAAACAGAAAAAGAAGCAATACATTCAAATTCATTTGAAAAATGCCTGGCGTAGACGAAAACAATTTTAACTTCATGACACGAAAATTAAGGTTTATATTGTTATAGAGAACAAAAAACATCAAAAGGTTGGGAAGATAAAAATATTTATGCAAAAAAAATCCCCACCACTTTTTTCAAAGTAATGGGGATTTTATAAAAAAACAATCTACTTTTAATATTGTACTATAAGAAAATTTATAAATAAAGTTTAAAAATCTAAAATTAACTTATATCACTTATATGGTTTAAAACAAAATTATGCGTTAAAAATTTTCTCCTGGTGACCAATACTTTCCTGGTGAATTGCTTTGAACATTCTTAAAACAAACTCTTCTGTAAGGCCTTTTTTCTCACCTTCCAAAATCATTTTTCCTAAGATTTCGTTCCAACGATTGTTTTGAAGAATCGCCACGTTTGCATCTTTTTTCACTTGACCAATTTCGTCAGCTACTTTCATACGTTTTCCTAATAACTCTAATAAGTTAGCATCCAAAACGTCGATGTTCGCTCTTAGTTTTTTCATTTTTTGGCTGTACTCATCTGTAGTATCATCCGTTTTTCTGATCGTCAAATCTTTAATGATTTGTTTCAAAGCATCTGGAGTAACTTGTTGAGCAGCATCAGACCAAGCGTTGTCCGGATCGTAGTGCGTTTCGATAATCATACCGTCGTAGTTCAAATCTAAAGCCTCTTGCGTTACTTCAAAAATCATTTTACGATCTCCTGTAATGTGAGATGGATCGATGATTAATGGTAAATCAGGGAATTTATTTTGCAATTCGATAGCAATCTGCCATTCTGGAATGTTTCTGTATTTTGTTTTTTCATAAGTAGAGAAACCTCTGTGGATAACACCTAATTTCTCGATTCCAGCCATGTGTAAACGCTCAACACCACCTAACCATAAAGCTAAATCCGGGTTTACTGGGTTTTTAACCAAAACGATTTTATCAGTTCCTTTTAAAGTATCCGCAATTTCCTGAACCGCGAAAGGGTTTGCAGTTGTACGGGCACCAACCCATAAAACGTCGATATCGTGTTCTAAAGCCAGTTTACAGTGCGCTGCAGTTGCTACTTCAGTACCCATTAATAAACCAGTTTCAGCTTTAGCTTTTTGTAACCATTTTAATCCAATTTCTCCAACACCTTCAAATCCTCCCGGACGTGTTCTTGGTTTCCAGATTCCAGCTCTGAATACACTAACTTTTGAATCTTTTAATTCGTGAGCAATTTTCAATACTTGATCTTCCGTTTCTGCACTACATGGTCCAGCTATCACAAGTGGGTGATTTAAATTGAAATCTTCTAACCACTTTCTCATTTCTTTCTTATTTTCCATCTTTATTCTAATTTACTTTTTAGTTGTTGTTAATCCGTTTAGTATTTCTTTTATTTTATTTGTGCTTTCCATTTCTTCAAAAATGGCGTTGTAATTCTCCTCTTTCAACAAATCCCTAAACCGACTGAGATTTGAAATATATTCTTCTAATGTTTCCAGAACGTGTTCTTTATTCTGCTTAAAAATTGGTGTCCACATGGCTGGAGAACTTTTTGCTAAACGAACTGTACTTTCAAATCCACTTCCCGCCATGTCAAAAATATCCTGTTCGTCTTTTTCTTTGTTCATTACCGTTTTCCCGAGCATAAACGAACTGATGTGCGACAAATGCGAAACGTAAGCGATGTGTTTGTCGTGCGAAGTCGGGTCCATATATCGAATCCTCATTCCTATTTCGCTGAAAAGTTTTAATGCTTTTTCCTGCAATTTAAAAGTGGTTTTTTCCACTTCGCAAATAATGTTTGTTTTTCCTTTAAACAACCCTTTTATCGCCGCCGAAGGCCCTGAAAATTCCGTTCCTGCTATCGGATGCGTGGCAATAAAATTTCTTCTTTTCGGATGATTGGCAACTGCTTCGCAAATTGGTTTTTTAGTTGACCCTACTTCAAAAACAATTGTTTTATCTCCAACCGAATCCAGCACTTTTGGCAAAACCGTCAATGCCACATCTACCGGAACCGAAACGATTACAAAATCGGCTTCAGCCAAACCTTCAAAACTTCCTGCTTCGTCAATAACACCTAAATCAATGGCTTCCTGCAAATGTTTTTCGTTGCTGTCGATTCCAAAAATGGTCGAATCAGGATGTTGGTCTTTGATGTCCAGCACCATCGAACCGCCTATTAATCCTATTCCTATTACGTATACTTTCATATTTCTTTTTATTAGAAGCTATTTCCTGCTATCCGCTGTATCTTTTATGGCGAACCCCGCCATAAAAGGATGCCGCTTCTATCAGGGCTAGGGCTTCTCGTTTTCATAAGAGCTTTAGACTTCCTGCAAGGTTTTGAAAACCTTGTAGGTTTATATAATCAAGACCTTCAAACTCATACCTACAAGGTTTTCAAAACCTTGCAGGAAATCTTAATACTAAAATCGATCTATCGCTTCCTGTACTTTTTCCTCTTTCACACACAATGAGAATCTGATATAACCTTCGCCGTTGCTTCCAAAAATGGTTCCCGGTGTAATGAAAATATGTTTTTCATATAATATTTCGTCAATGAACTTCTCTTCTGATTCAATTCCTTCCGGAAGTTTCGCCCAGACAAAAAGCCCAACTCCTTCTTTATACACTTTACAGCCTAATTTTTCTGCCAGTTTTTCGGTTAATTCTCTTCGGCGTCTGTAAATTTTGTTTTGGTCTTCGAACCAGGATTTATCACAATTTAAAGCTGCGATTGCACCTTTCTGAATTCCGTAGAACATCCCGCTGTCCATATTGCTTTTTACTTTTAGAACTGCATCAATAATTTCAGGATTTCCTAAAACCATCCCAACTCTCCAGCCTGCCATGTTGAACGTTTTGCTTAGTGAATTTAATTCTAAAGCCACCTCTTTTGCCCCTTCAACCTGCAACAAACTCATCGGATTATCATTCAAAACAAAACTATACGGATTGTCGTTGATCAATAATATATTGTGTTTTTTAGCAAAAGCAACCAATTTTTCAAATAACGCTAAACTTCCTCTCGCTCCTGTCGGCATGTGCGGATATCCCAGCCACATGATTTTTACTTTCTCCAACTCTAATTTTTCTAAAGCTTCAAAATCCGGTTCCCAGGCATTTTCTTCTTTCAGATCATAATAAACCGGAACCGCTCCAACCAAATTGGTTACCGAAGTATAAGTTGGATAACCTGGATTCGGAATTAAAACATGATCGCCTTCATTTAAAAATGCCAACGAAATGTGCATTATTCCTTCTTTCGAACCCATCAACGGTAAAATCTCATTATTCGGATTCACTTCAACACCAAACTGATCTTTGTAAAAATCGGCCATCCCCTTTCTCAATTCCGGTAACCCCTGATAGCTTTGATAACCATGTCCGTTTTCGTCCTGAATTGCCGCAGCGACTGCTTCAATTACTGCTTTTGACGGACTCAAATCAGGGCTTCCAATTCCCATATTGATGATCGATTTTCCTTCAGACATCAGCTGACGAACTTCTCTCAATTTTGATGAGAAGTAGTATTCTTCAACTGTATCTAATCTTTTTGCTGTTGTAATCATTTTTTTTTATTGCTTTAGGCCGTAAGCTTTAGGCTTTAGGCTCTTTTATTCTCTATTTTCTAACTTTGTGGGCTTCGACTTCGCTCAGCCTGACAATTGGAATTTTAAAAAATTGGAAATTCCTTTTTTATGGTTTTGTATTCTTATATTCTCCCAACACTTTAAAGTACTCCGCCATGATGTTTAATAACGTTTTGGCTTTTGCGAAATCTTCATATTTTTCAAATGTCACATCTACGAAAAACGAATATTTCCAGGGCGTTTCAATTTTTGGAAGCGACTGGATTTTTGTCAAATTCAGTTTGCAGTCGCTCATAACATTCAAAACCGCTGCTAAACTTCCTCTTTTGTGATCCAATTCAAATTTGATTGATGCTCTGTTGATTTCGTTTTCCGGCAAAAATGAATTTTGCTTTTTGATAATCACAAAACGAGTCATATTATTTTTGATCGTCTGAATCTCCGGTGCGATGATTTCTAAATCATACATTTCAGAAGCTACTCTGCTTCCTATGGCTGCAATTCCGGTTAATTGTTTTTCCTGAATTCTTCTTGCTGTTTCAGCCGTATCCTTATCCTCAACCAATTTGATGTTTGGAAATTGTTTCAGATAATCCATACATTGCAAAAGTGCCATTGGGTGTGAATGAACTTCTTTTATATCTTCTAATTTCTGACCTTTCAAAGCCATTAAATTTTGATGAATGCTTAAATAATGCTCTCCAATAATGTGCAAATTATTCTTGTCAATCAAAGCATAATTCGGAATAATTGGCCCTGCAATCGAGTTCTCAATCGCCATAACCGCCTGATCCGATTTTCCGGCAATAAGGCTGTCGATTAATTCCTCAAAAGAAAGACATTCATCAATATCCACGTTTTCAGAGAAATACTCTTTAACCACCTGATGATGAAAAGAACCTTTTATACCTTGTATTGCAATTTTCGTTGTCATATATTCAAAAAAAAATCCTGATTTGCATCAGGATTGTATATTAGTTTTATTTGTCTTTATATTTCTCAAATAACCATAGCACAATCCTGACTTCTACTAAAGAAGAAATAAAATTTGTTGCTAAAATAAAAACGGTTAGTTGCCATTTTGTTTGTGTTATTATTTAAATTCTCTGCGAATGTATAAATTATTTTTACCGCACCAAAAAAATTATTGCATTTTATGAAACAAAAAAGGATTTCTTAACAAATTTATGATGTTTTGTATGATAATATAAAAATATGGACTTAAAATGAGATATTTACAATGGCTTTTTTGAAGGCCCTGAGATACTGAGATACTAAGGCACTAAGTTTTTTCGCCACGAATTCACGAATTAGCACAAATCATTGTTACTGTTAAATTCAATTTCCCGAATTCAGAATTGTTTTTTATAAGCATCATTTTTTAATAGAATCCAATGTTTGTTGACTTATTTGCTTTCTTTCTACCATAAATTTAAACCAGTTTTCTAATTCCTGTTTATCCTTTTTTTCTATTTTACTGATATCTATCTGAGGGAAATTTGAATAATCTATATTATACTTATAACAAACAGCCTGAAAGTAGTCAAAATAAGCTCTTTCATAATTAAATTTCTCTGCCATAATTTTAGCATATACCATTACACTATCTGTACTTTCATCAAAACAACAATCTTTAAAACTATAAAAGAGTTCATCATAAGCATCAGTATCTCCATTCTTTTTTACCCGATTTATCAAAGTATCATAATTTGTTGTCATAGAACTTATCGTTCTAACCTCATCCTGATTAATTTCTTCTAAATTATTTTCTTTCTGAGTTTGCACCTGCTCCACCTTTTCTCTACATGAAAAAAGGCACAATAAAAAAACTAATCCTAAAATCTTATTCATCATACATTGTTTAAAAACAAAAAAAAAGCAGCTATTATTATAATAACTGCTTTTATAAATATATCTAAAAATCTGAAATCTCAGATCTAAAATCTAAAATTATTAAGACCCGCACATTTCACAATCCTCTGGATCTGCTGCTTGTGCTTTAAGCAGCATTGCTTTATAATCCTCAACACTGATAGATTCTGTTTCAGCAACTAATGATGGAGCAGTTTCTTCTTTTTTATCGTTGTTTAGGGTGAATTTAATCGCATCTACCGCAGATTTCGTTCTTAGGTAATACATTCCTGTTTTTAAACCTGACTGCCAAGCATAGAAGTGCATTGAAGTAAGTTTAGAGAAATTAGCATCCTGCATAAACAAGTTCAGTGATTGAGACTGGTCAATAAAATAACCTCTCTGACGTGACATGTCTAAGATATCTTTCATAGACATTTCCCAAACTGTTTTATACAATTCTTTAATATCGTCCGGAATTCCGTTTATGTTTTGAACAGATCCGTTATGACGCATAATTTCCTGTTTCAACGATTCGTTCCAGATACCTAGTTTTACTAAATCTTCCAGTAAATGTTTGTTTACCACGATGAATTCTCCGGAAAGTGTTCTTCTTGTATAGATGTTAGAAGTATAAGGCTCAAAAGCTTCATTGTTTCCTAAAATCTGAGAAGTCGATGCTGTTGGCATTGGTGCCACTAATAATGAGTTACGAACTCCGTGTTCCATAACCTCTTTACGTAATGAACCCCAGTTCCAGCGTCCTGATAATTCTTCGTCTTTCATTCCCCACATATTGTATTGGAATTCTCCTTTTGACATTGGAGATCCTTCAAATGTAGAGTATGGCCCTTCTACTTTTGCCAGTTCCATAGAAGCGGTAACGGCAGCAAAGTATAAGGTTTCGAAAATCTCGTGGTTCAGCTGTTTTGCTTCGTCACTTGTAAATGGCATTCTTAACAGGATAAAAGCATCTGCCAAACCTTGCACTCCCAAACCAATTGGTCTGTGGCGAACGTTAGAATTTTCAGCTTCTTTTACCGGATAGTAATTTCTGTCAATTACTCTGTTAAGGTTATAAGTTACACGTTTTGTAACGTCAAATAATTTTTGGTGATCAAATTTTCCGTTCTCAACAAACATTGGTAATGAAATCGACGCCAGGTTACAAACTGCAACTTCATCCGGAGAGGTGTACTCAATAATTTCAGTACATAAGTTTGATGAACGGATTGTTCCTAAATTCTTTTGATTTGATTTACGGTTTGCGGCATCTTTATACAACATGTACGGAAGTCCTGTTTCTACCTGAGATTCAAGGATTTTTTCCCAGATTTCTCTCGCTTTAACTGTTTTTCTTCCTTTTCCTTGCGCTTCGTATCCTAAATATAAAGCATCAAATTCTTCACTGTGAACATCAGATAAGCCCGGACATTCGTTAGGGCACATTAGTGTCCATGTTGAATCTTCCTGAACTCTCTTCATGAATAAATCCGGAATCCACATTCCAAGGAACAAGTCACGTGTTCTCATTTCTTCTTTACCGTGATTTTTTCTCAAATCAAGGAAATCAAAAATATCAGCATGCCAAGGTTCGATGTACATCGCAAAACTTCCTTTACGTTTTCCTCCACCCTGATCCACATAACGCGCGGTCATGTCGTACACACGAAGCATCGGAACAATTCCGTTTGAAGTTCCGTTAGTTCCGCTGATATAAGAACCTGTTGCTCTTACATTGTGAATTGCCAAACCGATTCCTCCCGCAGATTGCGAAATTTTTGCTGTTTGTTTTAATGTATCATAAATACCATCAATACTATCATCTTTCATTGTTAATAAGAAACAAGATGACATCTGAGGTTTTGGTGTTCCGGAATTAAATAATGTTGGTGTAGCGTGTGTAAAGAATTTTTTAGACATCAACTCATACGTTTCAATCGCAGAAGCAATATCGTCTTTGTGAATTCCAACAGAAACACGCATCAGCATATGTTGTGGTCTCTCAACAATTTTCCCGTTTATTTTTAACAAATAAGAACGTTCAAGAGTTTTAAATCCAAAATAATCGTAGTTAAAATCACGATTATAAATAATTGTTGAATCCAGAACCTGAGCATTATTTTTGATTACTTCGTAAACATCATCTGCCAGCAAAGGAGCTTCTTTTCCTGTTCTTGGATTCACATAATGATACATGTCTGACATCGTTTCTGAGAACGATTTTGTTGTATTAGAATGTAAGTTAGAAATGGCAATACGAGCAGCTAATTGAGCATAATCAGGATGTGCGATAGTCATAGAGGCAGCAGTTTCTGCGGCAAGATTATCCAATTCCGAAGTAGAAACACCATCATACAATCCTTCAATAACACGCATGGCTACTTTTACAGGATCTACGAGTTCATTCAAACCGTAACACAATTTTTTGATTCTATCTGTAATCTTATCAAACATTACCGGCTCTTTTCGCCCATCTCTTTTTATTACATACATAAGCTTACTTTTTTATTGTTATTGAAAAAATGAAAGACACTGGAATAACGAATTCCAATACTTAAACATTGTGTGTTTTTTTATTATTTTTTGAGAATTGCAGGATTCTCAATAGTTACCCAGTTCCAATTTGAAAAACAAATTGAAAGTGAATTAAAATAATCGAATCTGCGATTTGGGAAAGAGATTCAATCTTATAAATTTTGATATTTTTTTATTTTTTTAGTGTTTTGGGGCAATCACTAAATTTATTCTTACCGTGCTAAAAATCTGCATCAAAGCTAATTTTCTGAGAATCGCTATCTCCGCCCGAACCACTGTTCATAACTCCGGCTTTTTGATATTCTGAAACTCTTTTTTCAAAGAAATTGGTTTTACCTTGTAAAGATATCATATCCATGAAGTCAAATGGGTTTGCAGATCCGTAAACACGCTCGCAACCTAACTCTACAAGCAACCTGTCAGCAACAAATTCCAAATACTGCGTCATTAAAGTCGCGTTCATACCTATTAAACTTACCGGAAGAGATTCTGTAACAAATTCTCTTTCGATATCTAAGGCATCAACAATGATTTCTTTAATTCTGTCTTTTGGCACTTTATTTACTAAATGGTGATTATGCAAATGAACTGCAAAATCACAGTGCACACCTTCGTCACGGGAAATTAATTCGTTTGAAAATGTCAGACCTGGCATAAGACCACGTTTTTTCAACCAGAAAATAGAACAAAAAGCACCTGAGAAAAATATCCCTTCAACCGCAGCAAAAGCAATTAATCTTTCAGCAAACGAATCTGACTCAATCCATTTTAATGCCCATTGCGCTTTTTTACCAATTGCAGGAAAAACTTCCAAAGCATTAAACAACTGATCTTTTTCTGCTTCATCTTTTACATAAGTATCAATAAGAAGAGAATAAGTTTCACTGTGGATGTTTTCCATCATAATCTGAAAACCGTAGAAAAATTTCGCTTCAGCATATTGTACTTCATTTACAAAGTTCTCAGCAAGGTTTTCATTTACAATTCCGTCAGAAGCAGCAAAAAATGCCAGGATGTGTTTTACAAAATAACGTTCATCATCTGAAAGCTTATTATTCCAGTCATTTAAATCCTGGTGTAAGTCGATTTCTTCTGCAGTCCAAAAGCTCGCTTCCATCTTCTTATACCAATCCCAAATATCGTGGTGTTTGATAGGAAAAATGACGAAACGATTCTTATTTTCTTGTAAAATTGGCTCAACTTGTGACATGGCTTTTATGTTTAATTTTTGTATTGAATTTTTGCTCATTCAGTAGACTACAAAGATTGTCATTTGTCGTCAGAAATAAAAGCCAAACTTATTCACAATCGGACGTAGTTTTTAACAACGGGCAAAAAGTGAGATATTTTTCAGACAATTATTAAATATCTGAAAATGAGATATTTAACAACATCAATTATACCCTGAAGGCCTGTAAAATATAGACTTTTTAGAATAAAAAGCAAGAAATTTTAAATTGTTTTAAAAAGTTTTTTTTGAGTTAAAACTTTATTTTTTTGAGTTAAAAAATTACGGTCAGAATGACCATATTACGAGTTACGATTTTTAGGAATTTTTTAGTTCATTTGCGACTTTTTCAAGCTCAATATACCAGTCTTCTCCAAAACGTCGAATTAAGGCTTCTTTGACAAACTTATACACAGGAACTTCCAGTTCTTTTCCTAAAGAACAGGCATCATCACAAATATCCCATTTATCATAATTAACTGCAGCGAACTCCGTAAAGTCTTTTACACGGATTGGATACAAATGACAGGAAACCGGTTTTTTCCAGTCTACGATTCCCTGGTTATAGGCCTGCTCGATTCCGCAAAGGGCAGTTTTTCCGTCAAAAATAACGTAAGCACAATCTTTCTCATCAATTAGTGGCGTTTCAAGATCACCATCAGTTCCTTTTACCCAGGTTCCCTGCGCTTCGATAGCAGCAATTCCTTCTTTACGTAAAAAAGGCTTTACTTTTGGATAAATCTCTTCCATGATTTTGGTCTCTGCTTCACTTAAAGGCGCACCTGCATCACCGTCAACACAGCAGGCTCCTTTACAAGCTGATAAGTTGCACACAAATTCTTTCTCAAGAATATCCTCCGAAATAATGGTTTTACCTAATTGAAACATGACCTAAAAAATACTAAATTTATTAAAGTGCAAAGATAGTCAAACTATATACATATATAAGAGATAAAATTCGATGCAAAAAATAGGCCTGATTACAATAGAAATTAACAACGAAACTTACTAATTGTTACAAAAATCATTTTTTTAGCCAAGTTTACATGTTTTTATAACAAAAATAACGGTTTGAATTTTATATCTAAAAAAGGCCTGACTTTATTATTTACCTTTGCACATCTTTTAAACCTAAATAAAAAAAACATGTTAGAAATTGATTTTAAGGAAATTATCACTGTCGGAATGGTTCTTTTTGCAGTAATTGATATCGTAGGATCAATTCCGATTATCGTAAACCTGAGAGCAAAAGTCGGCCACATCGAATCTGAAAAAGCTTCTATCGTTGCCGGAATGATTATGATCGTTTTTCTTTTTGTCGGGGAAGGTCTTCTAAACCTTATCGGTATAGATGTACACTCATTTGCAGTTGCCGGATCTTTTGTTTTATTTTTTCTTGCTTTAGAAATGATTTTAGGGATTAGAATCTATCGTGATGAAGAGCCCGGATCTGCTTCAATCGTTCCTCTGGCTTTCCCTCTGATTGCAGGGGCAGGAACAATGACAACTTTACTTTCATTACGATCCCAATTCCACACTATCAATATTATTATTGCTATTTTACTGAACATTATACTGGTGTATGTGGTTTTAAAATCATCTAAAAAAATCGAAACTTTATTAGGAGAAAACGGACTCGGTGTAGTTCGCAAGACATTTGGAGTGATACTTTTAGCAATTGCTGTTAAATTATTCGCTGCTAATGTTAAAGGTTTGTTCGTCTAACATTTAATTTTATAAATTTACCCCCATTAAAATTTCTAAATACAACTTTAGGTTTACGGCCACGGGTTTTACTTTATTATTTTAGACAAACAAAAACAATCTTATGAAAATTTTCACTTCAATCTTAGTGCTTTTAGCATTAGCTTTAATTGTTTTTAATATTACGTTGCTCGACTTTAAAAATCCTTTTCAGGGAGACAGTGCGGTAGCTTTTATTGGAATTGCAGCTTCGTTTTGTGCTGTTTTGATTCTTTTGATATTTAGAATTTCAAAAAAAATCGAAGAAAAAACGAACGGAAGATAATATGTTTGATACTTTAATTATTGGTGGAGGTGTTTCAGGCATATCTTGTGCTCTCGTTTTAGGTTCCGCTAAAAACAAAGCTTTTGTAACCGATAAAAAAATCGGAATTTTTACCCATCAAAAGAATTCTTCTTTACAAGAAGCAATTTTCTACAATGCTTATGGTATAACACCAGGAAAATTAGGTTCAGAATTGCTTTCCGAAAGTACTCAGGATTTAGCCCAAACCTACCCTCACATTACCCAGATTCCGAATGAAAAAGTAATCAGAGTCGAAGGAACTTTTCCTGACTTTACCGTTACTACAAACAAAAACTCCTATAAGACTAAAAGTATCGTAATCGGAATTGGTTCTGCAAATACTTTTGATATTGAAGGCTTAATGCAATACATTGAGCCACACAAAAAGGCACTTCCTGAAAAACAGCGTATTCAGCTTAAAAACGACGATCATAAAGTAGCGGATGGTATTTATGTAATCGGAACTCTGGCAGGCTGGAGAAGCCAGTTGGCAATTGCTGCCGGAAGTGGCGCTGCTGTAGCCACAGACATTCTTACTTTATGGAATAATGGTGTACAAACTCATGCACACGACAGTATTCGATAGTTTAAGAGTAAAAAAACAGCACTGTACCGAAAACAGCTACACCGATTACTCTCAAAAACCCTACAATAGCAAGGCGTTTTAAAGAAACAATATTTACTTTTTTCAGAACAATTTTTTCATAAAGAAAATTAACGAGAAGCAGAATAATTATTCCGATTAACCCAATAACAGAAGCTCCGGCTGCACGTGTAATAAATGAATAAGGAAGTTCAGCGATTAATTTCATTTTTCCTTCATAGCTTCCAATCCAAAAAATACTGAAAAAGGCAGTTATTGCAATTATTACAGCGATAAGCAATCCATTAATTATTCTCAAAACGTTATTGTATTTAAATTATAAAACGAAATTAAATAAAAAATTCCCGCAATAAAAACTGCGGGAATTTTTTATTTAATCTTATTGTTTTATTTTACTGAAACAATCTCTTTTACTTTAATATGCTTTTCGGTATCTGTTTTCCAGAATTCTCCTTTTACAGTAACCTCGTCGCCTTGTTTTATTACTTTAT
>NZ_QETH01000040.1 GCF_003105115.1 Flavobacterium sp. HTF
AAAAGGCTTCAGGACTTATTCAGGTTTATCAGGATTTTGAAGAATTTCAAAAAATTGCAGGAATTAAATTTCTTGAAAAAAGAAACTTCACTGGAACTCTTCCGGTAAATATTGACATTCAATAACTTACAACAAAGAAAACAACTTCTATAACTAAAAGTTATTACTAAATAAATATTAATAATTACATCTTATTGTAAGTACCCTTACTTATACCCTACTTTTGCATCAAATAAATATTTAATTAAAAACGAAAAATATGTCTTTAGTAGGAAAAAAATTCCCAAGTATTGCAGTAGATGCTATCTCAGAAATGGGTGATAACTTAAAAATCAATATTTTTGAAGAAGCAGTAAACAACAACAAAAAAGTATTATTGTTCTGGTATCCAAAAGATTTTACTTTTGTATGTCCAACTGAATTACACGCCTTTCAAGCTGCATTACCAGAATTTGAAAAAAGAAATACTATCGTTATCGGAGCTTCTTGCGATACAAACGAGGTTCACTTTGCCTGGTTAAATACTCCAAAAAACAACGGTGGAATTGAAGGTGTTACTTACCCAATCTTAGCAGATACAAACCGTAACTTAGCTAACATTTTAGGTATTCTTGATATCGAATCTACAAGCTACAGCGAAGATACTGATTCAGTAATCGTTGAAGGTTCAAACGTAACTTACAGAGCTACTTACCTAATTGACGAAACTGGAAAAATCTTCCACGAAAGCGTAAACGATATGCCATTAGGACGTAACGTAAACGAATACTTAAGAATGGTTGACGCTTACACGCACATCCAGACTAAAGGTGAAGTTTGCCCTGCAAACTGGGAAGCTGGTAAAGAAGCTATGTCTGCTGACAGAGTTAGTACTGCTGAATACTTAAGCGCAAACTAATTTTTAAAGTTTCTAAGATACTAAGGTGCTAAGGTTCTAAGACTTGCTCTTATAACCTTAGTAACTTAAAATCTTGCTTCTTAAAAATATCAAAAGAGAGCTAAAAAGAAAACTAAAAACCTTAGTCCCTCAGAACCTTAGCATCTCAGAACCTCAAAAACAAAAAACATGTTAATCGACTTAAACGAAGATACGTTAGCAGATTTAGTTGCTAAAAACGAAAAAGTAGTAGTACAATATTCAGCTTCATGGTGTGGAAATTGCCGTATTATGAAACCAAAATTCAAAAAATTAGCAACAGAAAATGAAGCTATCACTTTTGTTTTGGTTGATGCGGAAAATTCTCCTGAGTCAAGAAAATTAGCTAATGTAAGCAACCTGCCTACGTTTGCCACTTTCGTAAACGGACAATTAGTTGGCGAAACCCAAACCAACAAACAAGAAGTTTTAATCGACCTTGTTAATGCAATTGCTTAATTCATAATTAAAACTCCACAAAAATGAAATTACCCGTAATAAAGCATTTAACACAATTTATAGAAGAAAACGATCAGGACTACATCATTGAAACTATTGAAGTTTTGGAAGCAATGACCGAAATTCCTTCTCTTAAAGATGAAGAATTAGACGTTATTGGCGAATTAATTTCAAACATGTACGGTGCCCTTGAAGTACAAAAACTGGTAGCTCAGGGAACCGACAAAAAAGAAGCTTTAAATACGTTTATGAAACGTGTTTTAGGCTCTATCGATAAATAAATCGAGCTCCTTTCAAAAAAACAAAAAAACATGACGAAGAAAGCGTTTCTATTTGGAGACGCTTTTTTTTATTTTCAGTTTTCGGTTTCAACACAATCTTATCATCCTGACGAAGAAAGGATCTTCACAAGTAGTTCCACAATCAAAATCGCTAATCTTTGTCGAGTTTCTAACGAAGGTCCTTCCTTCGTCAGAATGACAAGATTGAGAGTAAATTAATCATACAATATTCTCCCAAAACAAAAGTTATTATTAAAAAATATAATATAAATTCGTGAATTCGTGGATATCAAAAAGTGCTCCTTAATCTATCCTTAAACCCTTAACAAATACTTTTAGATTCAAATATTAATCCTTACTTTTGAACCTCATTAATTTAAACAAAAAACATGGCTTCAATAACATTAGGAGGAAATCCGGTTCACACATCAGGCGAGTTACCAGCAGTTGGAACACAATTAGCTGATTTCAAATTAGTACAAAATGATTTATCAGTTGCTTCATTAAGCAATTTTGCTGGTAAAAAATTAGTTTTAAATATTTTCCCAAGTGTTGATACAGGAACTTGTGCAACTTCTGCTAGAAAATTTAATGCAAGTGCAAGTAATTTAGAGAACACAACCGTATTGTGTATTTCAAGAGATTTGCCATTTGCTCAAAAACGTTTTTGTGGAGCCGAAGGTTTAGAAAATGTAGTTAACTTATCTGACTTCCAGGAAGGAAGTTTTGGCAAAACAAATGGCCTAAACATCATTGACGGACCACTTGCAGGATTGCATTCAAGAGCTATTATTGTTGTTGATGAAAACGGAAAAATCACGCATACAGAACAAGTTGCTGAAATTGCAAACGAACCAAATTACGAAGCGGCTTTGGCAGCACTATAATTACATAAATGGAATTTCAAAAAGATAATACTTTTGTAAAAGGCCGACTTAAAAGCGTTACATATGCTTTTAAGGGAGCTGTAAAATTAATTAGTACCGAACATAGCGTTATGGTACAATTTTCACTGGGAATACTGTTGACTATTGCCGGTTTTTATTTTAATATCTCTCATGAAGAATGGCTTTTTCAAATTTTTGCAATTGGGCTCGTACTAAGTGTAGAAGGCCTTAATACAGCTGTTGAAAAAGTAGCCGATTTTATTCATCCGAGTTATCACGAAAAAATTGGATTTATTAAAGATATTGCTGCAGGAGCGGTATTTTTTGCCGCAATGACAGCTATCGCAATAGGTTTGATCATCTATATTCCAAAATTTGTATAGGCAATACTAAACGCAAGAATGGCAAAAACAACCAAAAAACAAACTTTAGACAAAAAAAAAGAACCAAAAACTGAGACTTCTGTAAGATCTTGGAGGCCCAACAAACAACAACGTTTTGTTTTAGGATGCCTTTTGGTGATATTTTCTATTGCACTATTAGTTGCATTCATTTCCTTTTATATCAACGGACAATCTGACCAGAGTGCTGTCAGCCAGCTTGACGACCGCACAGAGGTGGTACAAAACTGGCTCGGTAAATTTGGAGCATATTTGTCCGATCTAATTGTATATAAAGGTTTTGGATTGGCATCTTTTATATT
Source organism: Flavobacterium sp. HTF (assembly GCF_003105115.1). Classification (GTDB taxonomy): domain Bacteria; phylum Bacteroidota; class Bacteroidia; order Flavobacteriales; family Flavobacteriaceae; genus Flavobacterium. The sequence continues at coordinate 3,247 of NZ_QETH01000040.1, forward strand.
TGTGCGCCTGTTTTTCCTTACGGGAATGTTTTTGGCACTGGAATTGTCCCTCAAAAAATTAAAAAATATTTGGTTCTGGGATTTATTTGCCATTATAATTGTTTCTGTTTTATTTGGATTTTTCGCCACTTCCGCACCGGAATTAGGCGGAACTATTGGTTATGAGCTTAATTTATTTTCTCAGGATTATATCGGAAAAACAGGAACGTTGTTAGCTCTTCTTTTTGGATTAATCGTATATCTGATTTTCAAAATAAAATTATCTCCGGAAAAAATCCAGTCTTATTTTGATTCAACAAAAAACGAGATCAAAACAGAACTGAATGCGCTAAAACCTCAGCCACAACCCGAAAGTGCTTATAATCTGGAAGAGTTTGCAGTTGAAGAAATTGAAGAAGAAGAACCGGATAATATTCATTTAAAAACAGAAGATTCTAAATTTGAAATCAACAAAGAAGCTTTAAAACCAACTATCTCAAATTCATCAGAAATTGATTTAAATCCGGTTTTAAAACCACTTCAGATGAACATAAACCCAATAACAGAAACTCCTGTGCACACAGAAGAATTTGTTATAGAAAAAGCGGAAGAAGAAGATATTATAGAAGAAAATCTGGCCTCACGCCTTGTTGCCGATTTTGGGTTATTCGACCCAACTTTAGATTTATCAAACTATAAATTTCCAACCATTGATTTATTAAAAGAATATTCGACTGGCGGAATTACAATTAATCAGGAAGAATTAGAAGAAAACAAAAACAAAATTGTAGATACTCTTCGTAACTACAAGATTGAAATTGCCCAGATAAAAGCAACCGTTGGACCATCGGTAACTTTGTATGAAATTGTACCTGAAGCAGGAATCAGAATTTCTAAAATTAAAAGTTTAGAAGATGATATTGCCTTATCTCTTTCGGCATTAGGAATTCGTATTATTGCCCCAATTCCGGGAAAAGGAACTATTGGTATTGAGGTTCCGAACAAAAACCCAACTATGGTTTCGATGAAAAGCGTAATTGGATCAGCTAAATTTCAGGAAGCTGAAATGGAGTTACCAATTGCTTTAGGAAAAACTATTTCTAATGAAACTTTTGTTGTCGATCTTGCCAAAATGCCTCACTTATTGATGGCCGGAGCAACGGGACAAGGAAAATCTGTTGGATTAAATGCCGTTTTAACTTCGCTTTTATACAAAAAACACCCTGCCGAAGTAAAATTTGTTCTGGTCGATCCAAAAAAAGTAGAGCTTACTTTATTCAATAAAATCGAAAGACATTATCTGGCCAAACTTCCGGATACTGAAGACGCTATTATTACAGATAATGCAAAAGTAGTCAACACTTTAAATTCACTTTGCGTTGAAATGGATAATCGTTATTCATTACTTAAAGACGCAATGGTTCGTAATATTAAGGAATACAACGAAAAATTCAAGTCAAGAAAATTAAATCCGGAAGCGGGTCATCGTTTCTTACCTTATATTGTTTTGGTTGTTGATGAGTTTGCCGATTTAATTATGACAGCAGGTAAGGAAGTCGAAATACCGATTGCCCGTCTGGCTCAGTTAGCGCGTGCTATTGGTATTCACTTAATTATCGCGACACAAAGGCCATCTGTAAACGTTATTACCGGTTTAATCAAAGCTAACTTTCCTGCGAGAATTGCATTTAGAGTAACATCAAAAATTGACTCGAGAACTATTTTGGACACACAGGGTGCAGATCAGTTAATTGGTCGTGGAGATTTATTATATACAAATGGTAATGATGTAGTACGTGTTCAGTGTGCTTTCATTGATACTCCTGAAGTTGAAAAAATTACCGATTTTATTGGCGGGCAAAAAGCTTATGCCACTGCTTATTTGCTTCCGGAGTTTGTTGGGGAAGAAACTGGCATCAATCTTGATATGGATATTTCCGAAAGAGACACATTGTTTAGAGAAGCCGCAGAAATTATTGTAAATGCGCAACAAGGTTCTGCCTCCCTATTACAAAGAAAATTAAAATTAGGATACAACAGAGCGGGTCGTTTAATCGATCAGCTGGAAGCTGCAGGAATTGTAGGCCCTTTTGAAGGGAGCAAGGCACGTAGCGTAAACATCCTGGATTTGAGTGCGCTTGATCAATTTTTTAATAATGAACAAAATTAAACCCCTCATGAAAACGAAAATTCAGGAAATCCAAAACAATTCTATCACTAACATGACAAAAAAGTGTTTTCAAATGGCAATTATATTGCTGTTAAGCTTCACTTCTATGCAGGCTCAGGATAAAAAAGCCAAAGATTTATTGAACCAGGTAACCGCTAAAATTAAAAGTTACGATAATATCGCTATTGATTTTAAATATTCTTTAAACAACGCTAAAGAAAACATCAATCAGGACAGCAAAGGAAATGTTGTTATGAAAGGCAATCAGTATGTTTTAAATTTTATGGGTGTGACTAAAATTTTCGACGGACAAAAAACATACACAATTGTTCCTGAGGATGAAGAAGTTACCATTTCTAAAGTAAACGAAAAGGATGATAATGCTATTACGCCTTCAAAAATGCTGACTTTCTTTAATTCAGGTTACAAATACAATATGGACATTGTTCAGAATGTAAAAGGAAGAAAAATTCAATACATTAAATTAGCACCTACAAACGCTAAAGATCAGAGAAAAGAGATCCTTTTAGGTATTGATGTACAAACAAAACATATTTATAATTTGATTGAAACCGGAAAAAATGGAACAAAAACCACTTTGACCGTTAATTCTTTTAAAACCAATCAGCCTTTATCAAAAAATCAATTTACCTTTGTAGCGAGCAAATATCCAAAATACTACATCAATAAATTAGATTAATTACAAGGTTGAAAATTTTAGACAAATACTTACTAAAAACATTTCTGACTACATTTACTACGGTTTTTGTAATCCTTTTTTTTATATTCATACTGCAGACCGTCTGGTTATTCATTTCTGAACTTGCCGGTAAAGACCTTGATTTGATTCTGGTTGTAAAATTCCTGCTTTTCTCCATGCCAAGGATTATTCCGCTGGTTTTGCCATTGTCGGTTTTATTGTCGTCTATTATGACGTTTGGTAACCTGGCTGAGAATTATGAATTTGCAGCAATGAAATCATCAGGAATATCACTACAAAGAGCAATGAGGGTTTTGATAATCTTCATCTGCGTCTTAAGTTTTGTTGCTTTTTGGTTTGCTAACAATGTAATTCCCTATGCGGAGTATAAATTTGTTAATTTCCGAAAAAATATTGCACAGGCCAAGCCTGCTATGGCGATTGCGGAAGGTCAGTTTAATGACGTTGGAACCTACAATATTAAGGTAAATAAAAAATCTGGTGAGAACGGCAATATTTTAACCGGAGTAACAATTCATGAAAAAGCTAACAGTTATGGTGAAAACAAAACCGTGATAAAAGCAAAAAATGGTGAATTGATCAGTAATGAAAAATCAAGTATTTTAAAATTGGTTTTAAATGATGGTTATTATTATCAGGACGTTACACCAAAAAAATACGAGGATCGTACAAAATTACCTTTTGTAAAAGGGAAATTCAAAAAACAAATCATTAATATAGATTTATCAGAATTAAACAAAACTGATGACAGCCCAGAAAGTGTTGGAAGCACCAATGGAATGCTAAATGTTAATGAACTGCGTTATACGCTAGATTCCCTGAATAAAAACCTCAAGAATGAAATAGTGTCTTTTTCAGAAAATATTAATCAGCGTGTTGGGATTAAAAGCTCACCGAAAGTATATAAGACTGAAAAAAAGAAAAAACCACTCCCTAATAATCTATTATCTTTATATACCAATAAACAAAAGTCGGATCTTCTAAAAATGGCTGCCAGTAATGTGACCAGCAATATTTATTCTATTGAAACGACTCAAAAAGATTTAAAAGACAAACAAAGAGACATCAATAAACATTTAACTGCACTATATGAGAAATTTGTTATTGCTTTTGCCTGTTTCTTAATGTTTTTTATTGGTGCTCCTCTAGGCGCCATTATAAGAAAAGGTGGTCTTGGATTGCCAATTGTCTTTGCTGTTTTGATTTTTATTACTTTTCATTTTATCAATACTTTTGGAAAAAGACTTTCGCAAGAAGGCGGTATGACTCCTTTTATGGGATCATGGATGTCTTCTTTTATATTATCTCCATTGGCTGTATTACTGACTTATCGTGCTACAAATGATAACGGGTTAATAAACTTTGATGCCATTACGACACCAATATCACAATTATTTCAAAAAATTTCCGAACGGTTTTTCCCTGTTCAAAACAAACAATAATTATGTCAACAACAAAAATACAACTTAATACCATTGAAGAAGCTATAGAAGATATTCGTCAGGGTAAAGTAATAATTGTAGTAGATGATGAAGATCGAGAAAACGAAGGTGATTTTTTGGCTGCTGCTGAAAAAGTAACACCTGAAATGATCAATTTTATGGCTACACACGGACGTGGATTGATTTGTACACCACTTACCGAAAGTCGCTGTAAAGAACTTGATCTTCGTGCAATGGTTACCAATAATACAGATCATATGGAAACTGCTTTTACGGTTTCTATTGATTTAAAGGGAAATGGGGTTACTACAGGAATTTCAGCAGCAGACCGTGCTAAAACTGTTCTTGCTTTGGTTAATCCATCTACAAAACCGCATGATTTGGCACGTCCGGGTCACATATTTCCGCTTATTGCCAAGCAAGGTGGTGTTTTAAGAAGAACCGGTCACACAGAAGCTGCAATTGATTTTGCAAGATTAGCCGGCTTTAAACCAGCAGGTGTTATCTGCGAAATATTAAACGAGGATGGTACTATGTCACGTTTACCGGAATTAATAAAGGTAGCGAAGAAATTCAATCTGAAATTAGTTTCTATTGAAGATCTTGTTGCTTACAGAATGCAACACGACAGCTTAATCGTTAAAAAGGAAGATTTTGATATCGAAACCCGTTTTGGAACTTTCAGATTAAGAGCTTACGAACAAACAACAAATAAACAAATCCATATTGCCCTTACTAAAGGCACATGGAATCTGGGCGAACCAATCTTAACCAGAATACATTCTTCGCAAGTTAATAATGATTTGCTTGGCACATTAACTAATAATGCAGAGCAGCAATTAGACGATATGTTTAAGGTCATTAATGAGAATGGAAAAGGCGCCGTAATTTTCATTAATCAGGATATGACTGCTGTAAATCTTTTGAATAGAATTTCAGAGCTAAAGGCGTTACAATCTACAGGAACTTTAAAGGCTCCAAAAGTAATTATTGACAGCAAAGATTACGGAATCGGTGCGCAAATCCTGCACGACATAGATATTTCGAAAATTAGATTAGTATCCAATACAGAGCAAACCAAACGAGTTGGGATGATCGGTTACGGTCTTGAAATTACTGAATACGTAAACTACTAATATGGGTACTATAGAAGAAAGAATTTTAAAATCGGAAACCCATATTTTTAAAGCCGTTTTTCCCAGTACAACAAATCATTACGATACTTTATTTGGAGGAACTGCACTTCATCTTATGGATGAAGTTGCTTTTATTTGCGCAACCAGATTCAGCCGAAAGAAAGTTGTTACAATTTCGACAGGTCAAATTGATTTCAAAAAAGCAATTCCGGCCGGAACTTTAATAGAATTAGTTGCAAAAGTTTTGAGTGTCGGAAGAACAAGCTGTAAGATTCACGTAGATATTTTTATGGAACAAATGTATTCCGAACTTCGTGAAACAGTCGTTTCAGGAACTTTTTCTTTCGTTGCAGTCGATGAAAACAAAACACCAGTGCCAATTTTAGATGATTTGAACCTCTAAAAGTAAAAAAATATTTTTCAGGAATACTGAGAATTAAGCACTTAAAAAACTCTCAAAAAAAAGTTTAAAAAAAGTCCCAAAAAAGTTTTGAGAACCGAAAAAGCGTCTTATATTTGCACTCGCAATCACAAAATGATCGCGACATACTGGAGAAATGGCAGAGCGGTCGAATGCGGCAGTCTTGAAAACTGTTGACTGTAACAGGTCCGGGGGTTCGAATCCCTCTTTCTCCGCGAAAGGCGTAAAACTAAAGAAAAGAATACTTTTCAAAGTTTACAAAAAAGCCCAAAAAATTGGTAAAACCTGCAAATCCTAGGATTTGCAGGTTTTTAGCATTTAAGGCAGTTTTCAAACTTTATAAAATGCCCGAAATATGTTTCTGTTTCCTTATTAATGATCCCGTTGTTCTAGCCATTTTAAAATTGATTGGTTAGTTTCTTCAGGCTTTTCCTGCTGAATCCAATGACCACAATCCAGGCTAACAACCTCTAAATTAGGGACGATACTTTTTAGGTTTTCAGACTTTGGAATCGTATCCCGATTACCATATATCATAAGAGTCGGTTGATGAATGATTGTGATTACATCTTCCATTAAGTGCCAGTTTCTATCAAGGTTTCTATACCAATTTATACCTCCTGTAAACCCTGAGGATTCGAAGGCAGAAATGAAAACAGATAGTTCTTTATCGCTCATCAAGGGATCCCCAAGTGGTTTTTCTTCTCTTGCAAGATTAATCATTAGCATTCCGGGTTCAGGCGGTGTGAGAGGTATGTTTTTTCGGAATATGTTACGAAGGAAACGAGATTTGTTTTTGTTCATTATAGCATCTGCTACTCCTGGTTGTCTATTGAAGTGAACAAAATAGAAGTTCTCTCCAAATATTGCTTCCATCAACTCAATCCATGGTTTATCTCCACGATCTTGATAAGGTAAGGCCAAGTTTATTACTTTATTTACCCTTTCAGGATGCAATATTGCCAGACTCCAAACGACATTTGCACCCCAGTCGTGACCCACAAAAGTAGCATCCTTATAACCAAAATGGTCAAGTAGTGCAATAAGGTCACTTGTTAAGTGTTCAATGTCATAATCCGTTATTTCGGTCGGACGAGAAGAATTACCATAGCCGCGTTGATTTGGGACAATTACGTGGTAGCCAGCATCAACAAGAGCCTGTATCTGATAACGCCAAGAAAATGCATGCTCTGGAAAACCGTGGCAGAGAATGATAGGTTTTCCTGAATTTTGTTGACCTGCTTCAAATACTTCCAGCACTACACTATTAACTGAAATCATTGTAGCCTTAGGAAATGAGATTGGATTAAATCCTGTCTTTATTAAGTTTGTCATTTTTATTCCTTTAAAGATTATTAATGATGCAAACTTATACGTGGAAAGTGACAGCCTTATGTCAGGGGTCAAAAATAAATTAGTGATAGGTGGTAAAATACTCTTCCAGGGTCATTTTGTGTGTTTCAAATTTGTCTGTAAGTATTTCTAATTCATTGATTCTGTCTAAACGAAAAAAACGAAACTTTCTTCTTAATCGACAATAGGCAACTAACAACCAATTTTCTGTACTTAACAACGCAAATGGTTCGATGTTTCGGGTTGTGGGTTCATTTTTTGCATTGGTGTATTCAATTTTTACAACACGAAAATTTGTCAAAGCAAATTGTAAGTCAGATAAATGACTACTGTTTCTTTCCCGATTGTTATTCTGGTCAAATCGTACTCTTTCTGAAAGTAAATTCGCTTTGTCTAGTATGTTGTATTTTAAGACTGCTTTTACTTTTTCAATAGCTTCAGTATAATCTTTAATGAATGAAGTGTCTTTGTTTTGAAGAACTAATTGTTCTGCGGTAATTAACGCATTTGCTTGTGCTTCTGTGAACATTACGGGAGGCAGTCTGTAGCCCTCCATTAGCGAATAGCCTTTTCCATCTTCTGTAATTATTGGAACTCCCGATTGTTCTAGTGCTCTAATATCTCTATAAATTGTCCGATTGCTTACGCTAAATTTGTGTGCAAGAGTTGTTGCCGTCAAAAGTCGTTTTGTTTGCAATTGTATTAAAATTGCAGTCAGTCGTGAAAGTCGTGTAGTCTCATTTTCGTTCATATTTTTTGACTGTCGATGTTTGAAGGGGCACTTTTGGCATTACGGCTGAAGTTCTGTTATTAGAGCGGGTTTGGAACTAAAACCCCTTTTTGGATCTAAGTTTAAATGAAATTGATTTTCTTGCAAATAACATATTATCAACTTATTTAATAAAAACGGCATAGTAAAACCCCATACTTGTAGTAAAATTTGGAATGCTCATTAGTTACAATAATGGGAATATTTAAAATTCCCATTGGTTTAGCATCATATCCACTTATACTCATTAGATCTGGATGACATAGTAAATCTTAATTATTAACTGTAAATATTTTATACTCTTACTAACGTAGTCATGAACAGCACTGCTAAACTTAACAAATTGAATGGATATTATTTTTTTCAAAACTACAAGTATTGAAGTCCAAAAAAATCATTATAAATAGTGATTTTTTATTTCACATACTTATATCATACAACAGGAACTTTTACTCTCGAGCGTAGATAATTTTAAAATTGATGACTACCTATTTTCAATTTAAAGTGAGCACCTCGATTTATTGGAGAGGATATTTGAATTGCATCAAATTTTGCTACAAAAACTTAAGGCGGTATTTGAAAATATTCACCATTCTAAAGTTTTGTGGCAGAATCGTGGCACATGGTGTTTTGAAAAATAAAAAACTAGCCAATGTAAGAATTTAATAAGTTTATGTTCGAATTTATTAAAGCCCCTCTTTTATTTTGTTGCAGATGATTTTTATATTTATTTTTGTAAATATCATAAACAGCGTATTAAATTTTTAGACGATAATGTTTTAAGCTTGAATAATCAAAACCATATTATAAAACAATTTGAGATTTCGCCTCTTGCAAAGGCAGGAATTATTATTGTTAATATGGAAGATCGAGAAGTTGAAGAACATGATATCTCTAAACCACATCGGGATAATCACTGTCAATTAATGTTAGCGTTAGATGGAACATTTAAATTAAATATTGATTTTGAAAATGTAGAATTTTCTCAACCAACATTGCTTTGTGTATTTCCTGAACAAGTACATCATATTACAGAAGTAAAAAATCCTAAAGGATGGATAATCAGTTTTGATACAGCACTTGTTAGTAAAGAAATGCTGCTGCTTTTAGAAAACAAAATCAATAATCCTTTTTTACTTCAAAAAGAATCTAATCTTTACAGACATCTCAATATTTTAATGGATCTGATTGAAAAATTACAGACAGAAAACTCAAATAAATATACTCAAAAAAGCATTCAATCTTTACTAAACGGTCTTTTAAGCTTAATTGCGGGTGAAATTGTTTCAAATTTAAATATCGATAAGGAGAAAGAAAACCGCGGTATGATAATTAAGGAAACATTTGTAAAACTGGCAAAAGAGCATTTCAAGACCTGGAAACAGCCTGGTCAGTACGCTTCGGCACTTTCTATTTCAACAGCGCATTTAAATGATACTGTTAAATCGTTAACAGGAAGTCCGGTATCAGTTCATATTCAGCAGGCATCGATTATGGAGGCCAAAAGACTTCTGTACTTTACAGATAAAAACGTAAAAGAAATAGCATATGAAGCAGGTTATGACGAACCTGTTTATTTTGGAAAACTTTTTAAGAAAATAACAAACCTCACTCCTCTTGAGTTTCGGAAAAAATTCCGTGATTAGGACTATCCTTCCAGTCATTTAAACTACATTAAAAATCATCATCCCATTAATTTTGCATTGTAATTAATACTTTAAATTATATGCAAAATCAAATCAATATCCCAATTATACTCGATGCAGTAAGAAAAGTGGGTGATATCTTTTTAAAAGACTATAAACAAAATGTGATTCCACAAAACATGAACGATCTTTTAAAACAATTAGAAAATATCGACACATTGTGCCTTACTTCTTTAAAACAAGATCTATCTCTGGAGTTTCCAAATATACCCTGGCATATTGGCGACGAGTTTGATACCGATTCACAAAGAAATCCAACTCAACAAGAATGTTACTGGCTTTGTGATGCCATGGATGGTGCTATTCAGTATCTGCAGCATATTGCAGGATGGACAATAAATCTGGCACTTATTCATGATGAAAAACCTGTATTTTCTGTGATTTTTGATCCTTTAGCCAATGAAATATTTTGGGCAGAAGATGGACAAGGTGCTTTTATGAACGGTAAATTATTACAAAATAGCCGTAAAACAGATTTGGCAGTTATGCTTGCTGTTTTTGAATACGGCCATCAGGATAAATCATATAATGATTTAAATAATAAAATTGGTGCTTCTGTAACGAAACTGCTCCAAAATTTTGGAATCGTTAGAAATTACGGACCACATGGTTTACAACTGGCTTATGTCGGCGCAGGCAGGATCGATTTGTTTGTTCAGGAAGACCTTGACACTTATAACTGGATTGCAGGATTACTCATAGCCAAAGAAGCAGGAGCCGAAATCCTGACAACCGACGGAAATCCATGGAAATGGGGAAGTGAAAGTTTACTGGTTGCACCGAAAAGTATCACAGAAAAATATTTACAAATTAAAGTACAGAAATAATGAATATAGCAATTATAGGAGCCGGAGCCGGAATAGGATTACAAGCCGTAAATCAAGCACTTGCAAAAGGACATTTTGTTACGGCATTATCCACAAACACAGATCAGATTCCCAATCATCCTAATCTGATTAAAATAAATGGAAGTGCTGTATCTCCGCTAGATTTAAAACATGCTATTGGAGGTTCTGATGCAGTACTGATAACAGTGGGGACAAAAAATAAAAAAGCAACTACACTGTTTTCTGATATTGCCACTACATTAATTAAGGTTACAAATGATTTGAATTTCTCTTCACCTGTTTTGGTTGTCACAGGTTTTGGAGCTGGCGAAAGCAAAAATTATTTAAGTTTTTTTATGCGGACGGTTATTTCCTTATTCCTGAAAGAACAGTATGTAAATAAAACGATAATGGAAGAACTAATTACCAAAAGTGCAGTTAAATGGGAAATCATAAGACCCGGAATGCTAACAGATGCCGCTAATACCTCAAATTATAAAGTGATATCAGGACTTCAAAAAGGAATGAAAGTTGGTAAGATTTCCAGATTCGATGTTGCTGATTTTCTAATTACGGAAGCTGAAAATCCCAAACTGCTTTTCCAATATATAGCATTGACAAATTAATGGATCAAAATATAGTAACAGCATAAATGCCGTTACTATATTAAAAACAATTAGTTTTTTCTTGTCATACAGTGGAATAGTTTTAATTGGAGCTGCCTCAAATTTTGTCACAAAAAGTTATGGCCGTTTTAACATATTTTATTTTTGATTCAAAATAAAGTATGTAGCCAGATCGATGGAAGAAAGATTTGTAAGGCCGATTTGACGCAATAAGGTTACCAATTGCCCTCGATGGTAGGTAGAGTGATTAACAATATGAGAAACTGTTTGCCAAAATTGCATTTTTCCCTCTCCTCCACGCGGATAACTAAAAATGACATCTTTCAGATAATTATCTTCAGGGCATTCATCAATGAACTTTTTCATTCCTTTCGATGCTTCTCTCCATATATTGATCAAATCTTTATTAGTCCCATTAAAATCAACTGCTAAAAAAACAGGAACAGGTTCACACTTCCAAAAGTCTATCCACACTTTTTCAGCACTGGCAATATGAAGTGCTGTTTGTCTAATGCTGCTAAAGCTGCTAGTAATATTTTGATTCCATTGATCATCATTTAATTGGTTTAACCACTCTATAACTATAGTATCTGCCCAAATAGTGTAATCAGCCAACATTCTAAAATAGTCTGCATTCATTGAAAAATCAAATTAGTTATTATTTTTTCCATAGACTAGTAGTGAGGCTTTAGCAAGGGTTGCAAAATGCATATTGAAACCTACAAAAGCCGGAGTTGCATTTTCATTGAGTTCAAGTATCCTAGCCAATGCATGTACAGTTATAAGATAACGATGTGCAGGGCCTTCTGGCGGAGCTGCCCCCGCATAGCCTGGAAAACCCATGTCTGTATTGCTTTGAACAGCACCATCAGGAAGCAATTTCTTTTTAGTATTTCCTGCATCTGAAAGTATTTCCTGTACGTTAGAAGGAATATTAAAAACTATCCAATGCCAAAAGCCACTGCCAGTTGGCGCATCCAAATCATACATTGTTATTCCAAAACTTTTTGTTCCCTCAGGAGGATTTTCCCAATAAAGCTGAGGAGATTGATTTTTACCGGTAAATCCCATACCGCTAGCGAAATGCCTGTTTTCCAATTGACCTCCAAGCTCTATACTTTTCAAAGTAAATGTTTGTTTTACTGTTTCCATAATTGTATTAATTAGTATTTGAATTTTATTCAAAAGTACTTCCGAAGAATGGAACCGGTCTAGGGCTTAACGTTCAAAAAGTGTTGCTAAACGTTCAATGTGTTAATTGGTATTGTTTGGGTGTAACTCCGTGTATTTGCTTAAAAGACTGGATAAAACTCGAAAGGTTTTCGTAGCCTAGTTCCAGATATAACTCACTTACTTTACAATCGCCTTGTTTAAGTAAATACGCCGCCTTTTCCATCCTCTTTTCCAATAGCCATCTGTTTGGTGTAGAACTAAAAATTTTAGCAAAGCGTCGTTTAAATGTTGACAGACTCATGTGACATAGAAAAGCCAGTTCTTCAACAGTAATTAAGGTATCAATATTTCCAGTGACTGCCTGACGTATCAACAACTCATCATCTGCCCCGTCACTAACGTTCCGAAGCTGCTGGATTCTTAGGGGATAATGATCGGTTAGATATAAAAGTAATTCTTCCAATTTTAGTTTTTGCATTTGCAAGGATAAAGGCTGACCTGATGCTAACATTAAACCTAAAGAATCAGTAAAATTCGTTAAGAAAAGATCTTTTTCAAATACCAAAAAAGCATCTTTCTCTTTTGTGTCAGCTAAAACATGTTTTTTTTGAGGATGACGAATGAAAAAATCAGCCAGCAGCTGATTGTCAAAAAATAACAAAATGCTTCTGTAACGTCCGTTAGGCGCGGCAATTTTTTCACTCATAAGGCAATTTCCTGATGAAAGTAAAAAAAACTGATCGGAATTTATCTCAGCTCTAGTTCCGGCATATTGCACACTTTTTTGACCTTCCAACAAAAAGCTAAATAGATTTTGATTTAACTGGATCTTAGAATTAATATTAATTACATCAGAATTATATTTAATGATAGAAAGCTGATCCTTCATATTCTTTAAATTCGAAGATTGATATTTTTTGATTAATTTTTGATTCCCGAAATGAACTAAAAGAAAGCATTTTAAGTCAATACAAATGTACAATAATTTGGATTGAATGACTCATTCTTTCAAAACGTGCTTTGTATTAATGTTTTTTATTTATAACCAATTCGTTTAATAAAAATTTCACTAAAAAAAAATGGTTATCGAATATAGGAGTTTTCCACAAAATGGACTTGGTAAAATTACTGTATCCTAATTCATAAGCATTTTCACTAACAAACATAAGGCTGATAAATTATCTTTAGCTTTCTCAATTTAAGCAGGCTGCTAAATAATCTGAAGAAATATTCAACATTCCTACCTTTTAAACTTCCATAATATTATTCAATTTAAAAGAAACGCGGCGTTGTCATTTTATTGACATTTTTAATGAATTCATAACGCAGAAATATCTCATGTGAACCCGAATTATAATTATTCAGTTTTGTGGTTTCACGATCATAACCATAACCTATATAAAGACCGTCCGTTATCTGAAATCCCGCCATGGCACTAACTGAAGCGCTCCATCTGTAGGCTACTCCGACAACAAACTTTTCAACAAACATAAAATTAGCCGAAATATCAACCTGTAGCGGCGCTCCTTCTACCATTTTGGCCAGAATTGCAGGTTTGAATTTATAATACTCATAACTATCCAGATTAAATACATAACCTCCCATTAAATAATAATTAATTTTATCCTTATAAATTGCGATGTCATTATCATCGTAACGATTGGTTTCGATAAAATTGGGAACCGATAAACCGATATAAGCCTTATCTGAATGCCAATAAATTCCTGCACCAACATTTGGAGAAAATTTATTGTCCAAATCCTGAAATTGCGGATCCCCCTGATCTTCAGGATTTAATTTATTAATGTCTAAATTGAATAAATTGGCTGTTCCCTTTATGCCAAAAGAAAGCTTGAAATTGGCAGATGTCTGAACTGTATAAGAAAAATCCAGTGAGAGGTTATTTTCATTCGTAGGTCCGATTTTATCATTTACGAGCGAAATACCTACTCCTAAATTGCTGTTGTTTATAGGTGTGTTGACAGAAAAACTGCTGGTTTCCGGGGCTCCATCCAGTCCAACCCATTGTGTTCTGTATAAACCGAAAATACTCAAAGCTCCTCTGGAACCTGCATAAGCAGGATTTATATTGATTGCATTATACATATACTGTGTATATTGCGCATCCTGCTGTGCATAACCGGCAATTGTGAAGAATATAATGATCAACGCAAATAATGTAGTTTTCATAACAGCTGTTTTTTTATTTAATCAATTGATATTGAATCTTAAAAAATTAATTTCCTGATAAATACAGATAACCTGTTTGGCTCACTGGTTCATTCAAATAGGTTATGTATGTAATTACGTAGAAATAGGTTCCGTTTGGCAGTCGTTTTTGTCTGTTGACTGTTGCTCTTCCTTCAGAAATTCCTTTAAACGCTATTGATTCATTATCATAGCCATAAGCATCATAAACCAAAACTCCCCAGCGGTCGTAAATTTGCACGTAAGCTTGAGGATAACATTCAATTCCATCAATTTTGAAAATTTCATTTATCCCGTCGCCATTTGGTGAAACGGCATTGTAAATGATGACTTTGCAGACATTTAATGGTAAAATCGTTGGATCATTCTCCAGATTAGAGTTATCATCAGAAAGATCGGTTGCCGTTAATTCATCCAGGGTTACAGCCTCTGCTTCAGCCTGATTTTCTACAAATCCGGCCTCAATATCAGCAGCAGTTAAAACATAAGTGCCTTTAAATATAGTGGAATTGGTTTCTCCCTGACTCAAAATTATAGGTCCACCACTAATCGTGATTCCTGGTTTGGGGTCTTTTACAACAACATTTACCAAAACAATATTTCCTGTATTGGTTAAGGCAAAATTGTAGGTTACGGTCTCTCCTATTTCTGCATAACCATTTTTATTTTCATCATTAAATACTGCTGTTTTAATAAGCGCAATAGATGGGTTAAGCGTTAAATCGACAACCGTCGGATCATCATCTCCAGTTAAAACCGGATCTGTACTGTCTGAAACATCAATAACAGAATTTCCTTGCGGATCATCACCAATAGCCAGCGCTGTGTTTATTACTTCTCCGCTCACAACATCCGCAGCATTTACGGTATATGAGGCAATAGCCGTTCCGTTTTCTCCAGGTGCTAACGTACTTGGTGTAACCACAATTGAAGTAGCTGTCAGCATTGGATCCGTTATTTCAACATTGGAAAGAGTTACATTCCCGGTATTTCTAACGGTAAAGTTATAGTTGATTACAGACCCGACTCCTCCGGTTCCTGTTAGTTGTCCTCCTTTAATTAATGTCAGATCTTTAAACTGAATAACTGGCGTAACGGTAGGATCGTCGTCTCCTGTTAGCGTTGGATCATCACTGTCTGATAAATCCTGAATAGCAGTTCCTGATGTTGGCTGTGCTGTTACCAATGCCTGATTTACAACAAATCCTGAATTGATATCAGCTTGTGTTAAAACATAAGTGGCGGTATAATTTGTTGTGTTAACGTGCCCAGCAATTAATGTTGCAACCGGAGTTCCTGAAATTACCGCTTTTGGATCTGTAACGGTTACATTGTTCAGATCTATTGAGCCAGTATTAGCGATAAGGAAGATGTAACGGATTAATTCTCCGGGCTGTGCATAACCATCCCCGTTCGTATCTGAGAAAACGCCTCGTTTCACTAATGTTATTTCAGGCTGCACTACTGTCAGCTTAATGACAGCCTGATCACAGTTAGTTGCATTTAGATTTTCACAGATTTGATAAACAATTGTATATATTCCTGATGATGTACCCGCCGGAACGCTCACCAATCCTGTGCTTGTATTTAAATTTGGAACTGCTCCGCCGGAAATTGCATCTGCAGGCGAAACTACATTTATTGTTATTTGTGATAATGCAGGCGCAGCATTATCTAATAAATCGTTTGTTAAAACATTTACGACATTTACTGCTCCGTCTAAGCCATTAATTCCTGATGCTGAATCGTCATTGGCAATTATTGGCCCTGAAATTACGGTTACAATAATATCCGCCTGACTACAGTTTGCCGGATTCAATTTCTCGCAGATTTCATAACGAATGGTGTATGTTCCGCTTGGGGTTCCTGCCGGCACGTTTAAATTTCCCGTAACGATATCCAGTGTTGGCACAGGACCTGCATTTATTGGTGTTGCTGGTGTTACGGCTCCAATTGTAATTTCTGCTAATTGCGCTGCAACTCCATTGAGATTATCATTTGTTATTGCATTTATTACATCGGCCTGACCGTTAAATCCATTTACGTTTAAAACAGTATCACTATTAGCTTCAATTACTGCAGCAGTTACAGTAATAAACACAGTTGCATCATCAAAATTTGATGGATTTAAATTCTCTGAAATTCGATATTGAATAGTATACAATCCTGCCGGAGTCTGAGGTGGGACACTTATAATTCCGGTTGCAGTATCTAAAACCGGAACGTTTGGATTTCCGTTTACTGAATTTGCAGGATTTAAAATAGTTATCGTAATCTGGCTGATGTTTATTGCTTTTATTTTTGCTGTTTTAGACTCTATTGATGAATCATCGAAAGAATCATTATCAAGAACATTGAATGCATTTGATGATCCTGTATACCCGTTTACATTAAGATCAATGTCATTATTGGCAATTATTGTAGCAGCAATTACCTGAATAACAATATCTGCCTCACTGCAGTTTGCGGGATTTAATTTTTCGCAGATGCTGTAATGAATGGTGTATGTTCCCGATGAAGTTTCTGCCGGTACATCTACAATTCCGGTTGTTGTATTTAATACCGGAACCGGATTTCCTGAAACATAGTCTGCTGGTGTAGCAGTGCTTATAGAAGTTATATTTATTTGTGCTAATTGAACTGGGGTTCCGTTTAGTAAATCGTTTGTAATAGCATTTATAACATTGGTTTCCCCTTTGTATCCGTTTATACCTGCTACATTGTCGTTTACTGCAAGAATTGGCGGCCCAGCAACAGTAACATAAACCGTTGCATCATTACAATTTGCCGGATTTAATTTCTCACAAATATGATATGTAATTTCATAATCGCCTGCAGGAGTTCCTGCAGGAACGCTGACCATTCCGGTTAAAGGTTGTAAAACGGGTACTGAACCTCCGTTTATAGATGCTGCAGGAGTATCTACCGTGATATTAATGTCATTTAAACTTGCTGCTATACCGTTAAGTGTATCATTTGCCAAAACATTTATGGCGTTTACAGTGGTTACATAACCATTAATATTAGCCACAGTATCATCATTTGCCTGAATTAAAGGTGCTGTAACTTCTATTGTAATGATAGCCGTATCGTTGTTGGTAAGATTTAATTTTTCGCTTAAGCGATACGTTATAAAATAATTCCCTGCCGCTGTACCTGCCGGAACACTTACATTTCCTGTCAATGGATTTAAAACAGGAATTGGGCTTCCGTTAATGGAAGTTGCGGGAATTAAAACATCTGTCTGAACTTCCGAAAGTAATACCGGAATACCGTCCAGAGTATCATTATCTAAAGCATTTATAACATTTGGATTTCCTGCAAAACCGTTGACAGGAGCAAAAGGAACATCATTTTCTGCAATAATTGGTGCCGAAACTACGGTAATGGTAATCGTTGCCTGATCGCAATTGCCTGTGTTTAGGCTTTCACAAATCTGATATACAAATTTATATTCTCCTGCAGGTGTTTTTGGCGGTACACTAACCAGTCCTGTTGCGATATCAAACGACGGAACCGGACCTCCATTTATGGCACCAGGAACAGAAATAACAGTTGTAGTTATGGTCGAAAGATCAAGCGTTCCTCCATTTAGTGTATCATTATCATAAGCATTTAAAATATCTGCTGCGCCAGAATAACTGTTTACGTTTGCAACTGCATCATCTGTAGCTATAATTTCTGGTGCAGTTACATTTATTGTGATTATGGCATCATCACAATGACCCGGATTAAGGTTTTCGCACAATTGATATTTAATCTGATATTGTCCTGCCGGGGTTCCTGCAGGAATATTAACGCGCCCTGAAGCTACAATCAATTCAGGAACTGGTCCGCCGTTAATTGGTGCTGCGGGAATTAAAATTGTCGGTGTAATTAAACCAACTAAAGTTATATTGACGGCAATTCCGTTAAAAGTATCATTACCGGTATAAGCGTTTATAATATTTGCAGCACCCTCATAGCCGTTTACATTATTAATGACATCATCATTAGCTACAATTGGTGCCGGATCTACTACAATGGCAATACTGGCATCTGAGCAATTAGAAGGATTCAGTTTTTCGCAAATATGATAGGTGATGTAATAAGTATCTGCGGGAGTTTCAGCAGGCACGCTGACCCAGCCCGTTGCAGGACTCAATATAGGAACATTTGCTCCCGGATATAAAGGAGTTGCCGGCAGTTCCTGAGTAATAATTATTTCATCAAAATTGGCAGAAGTAATTGCTGTTCCGTTTAAAGTATCATTTGTAAGTGCATTTACAGCATTTACCTGCCCGATAAAACCGTTAATATTTTCTACCCAGTCATCATTGGCATCGATTATTGTCGTTCCTACCTGAATCAAAATACTGGCTGTATCGCAGTTTGAGGGTGAGGCAATTTCGCAAATCCTGTATCTGATCTCATAAAGTCCTTTTACGGTTCCGGCAGGGACATCGACATTTCCTGTTGCAATATCCAATACCGGAACTGTTGTAACAAGCGGATCAATAGGCAATGCCGGATTTACAAGCGATATTTGAACATTTGATACTGTAACCGGCAAACTCGCCAATCTGTCATTTGTTAAAGCATTAATCACATTAAAATTATCGACATAACCGTTTACAATAAAAGGCACAATATCAATTCTTGCATCGATTCCCGCAGTAGTTACATTAATAATCTCTGTAGTTGTAGAACAATTTGAAGGATTGGCTGTTTCGCAAATCGTATAAGTTAAAGTATAATCATCTGCCGGAGTTGCCGGAGCTACCGAAATGGTATTGGTTAACGGATCGAAAGTTAAGTAGCTGGAAATTGAGTTTATAGTCACCGTAATATCTGACGTATTTACAATAACACCATTTATAGTATCACTATCTAAAATAGTCTGAGTTCCGGTATTGCCTCCCAAATCTCCCGAAATTGAGGCAAAAGTTTCAGGAACAGCACAAACTCTGTTAAAAATAGTAAATGTCGTTCCGCCGGATATACAAGTATTCAAACCGATTCGTCTCACATAAATAGTCTCATTGCCGGGAGGCAGTCCTGCAAAAATATTACTCGCCTGAAAAGTTATTCCATCAATACTATATTCATAACCTGTTCCTAAATCCGGATTCGTTATGGAAATTATTCCTGTAGCGTTAGTACAAGAGGGTTGTTGGATTACTGATCCAACTGGTGCTGCCGGAATATCAAACACATTTAAGGTTACCTGATTTGAAGCCGTCTCACAGCCCGCCTGCAATTGAGAAATTACAACTCTAAAATATCGGTTTCCCGCTGTTGTATAAACTGGTGTTGTATATGAAGCCGTTGTTCCTCCCGTTCCATCAGTTACATTACTATAAGGCCCTGCCAAAACCAATGCTGTCTGCCATTGGTACAATAAAGTTCCTGACGGAATATTTCCAAAAGCCGTAACTGTAAAAGTATGCGTTTGGTTGGTACAGACTTCATCATCTAAAGGTTGTAAAGTTATAATTGGAGATTCAAAAACATCTACTTTTGCAGCAGAAGAATTTATAACTCCACAACCCATTCCTGAATCTGTAACTTGTAATCTGTAAAAAGTATCTGCGGTTACAATTCCTGTCGTATAGGTCGGTGTATTTGCTCCCGATCCATTGGTTACATTTGCCCAGCCCGATGTTCCATTTAAAGATTCCTGCCATTGATACGTATAATTTCCTGAACCGTCTGCAGCTCCTGATGTCATGGTAAATGTTCCGCCTTCGCAGATATTCCCTCCTGTTGGCTGTGTGGCAATTGTCGGATCCGGAATTACAACTGCCGAAACCACATTTGTAATAAGTGTACAAGCTGGTGTAGCAGAAGTAATCAGGGCTCTAAAATAGGTTGTGGCTGTTAATGGCCCGGAACTATAATTTGGAGTTGTCCCTCCTGACCCTGCAGTAACATTTGTCCATCCAGTTGAACCATCTGAGGAGCTTTGCCATTGATAAGAGAATGTTGCGGAACCACCATTTGCGGAAGCTGCTGTTGTTAAAGAAACTGTTCCGCCGGTGCAAACTGTGGCCGGTACAAGTGGCTGTGTTGTTATGGTTGGAATAATTACTGCGGAAATATTTGAAGTAACCGGATCACATCCCTGAGTTCCATCTGAAATAACAACCTGGTAATAATTATTTTGCGATAAAGCCGGAGTTGTATATGAGGCTGAAATTGCACCAGGGATATTTGTATAAGGACCTGTCAATACTATCGCATTTTTCCATTGGTAATTATAATTTCCGGAACCGCCGCTTACCGTTACATTTAATGTTGCTGTTGAACCACTGCAAATATTGGTTCGTTGTACAGGCTGCGTTGTGATCGAAATATCAGATAAAACAATAATTATCGCTACAGAAGAGGTTATCGTTGTGCAGCCATTTCCTGTTGCCGAAACATCGACTCTGTAGTAGGTTGTCTGTGTTAAAGCCGGAGTGTTATAAGTCGAAGAGGTAGCACCTGAAATTGAAGTAAACGTATTATTATCTGTACTGCTAAACCATTGGTAATTTAAACTCGGGGTACCGTTTGTGGCTGTTACAGCCAAAGTATAATTTCCCCCTGAACAAATAGTCGTTCCGGTTGGCTGAACCGTAATTGTTGGATCAGGAACTACAGTTGCCTGTGCCACATTAGAAATTATAGTACAATTTGTTGTTGATGAAGTAACTACACAGCGATAAAAAGTATTCACTGATAATGCTCCCGAAGTATAGGAATTTGTTGTTGCTCCGGTTCCATCCGTAACATTTGTCCAGCCTGATGTTCCATTCGCAGAATTTTGCCATTGATAAGAAAGTGTACCTGTACCTCCGTTTAGCGAAGCCGTAATATTTAGATTTACAATTCCTCCAATACAAATTGTTGTCGGTATTGGTTGTGTCGTAATAGTGGCAACTATAACCGGTACTGCATCTGAAAAAGTCTCACAACCACTAGGAGATTGTCTAATCTGCACTCTATAATATAAAGTTGCGGTAAGTGAAGCTGTTGTGTAAGTATCTGTATTTGCACCTGTTCCTCCTGTCACATTACTCCATCCTGTTGAGCCGTTAATTGAGCTTTGCCATTGATAACTCAAAGGAAAAACAGCATTTCCTGAAGCTATAACACTCATTATATGGGTATTGCCAGAACAAATTGTATTCCCTACAGGCTGTTGATTAACAACCGGATCAGGGTCTACAACGACCAGGGCATTGTTTGATGTTACTGAACCACAACCATTTCCCGCAGCAGAAACTTCTACTCTGTAAAAAGTGGTTGAATTAAGCGCAGGTGTTGTATAGGTACTTGAAGTTGCTCCTGATATTGGAGCAAAATTAGAACCATCCGGACCACTGTACCATTGGTAAATTAAACCCGGTACTCCACCAGTTGCCACAACATTTAAAGTATGGGAACCTCCTACACAAACAGTTCCATTTGCAGGCTGAACCGTAATGGCAGGATCAGGCACAACGGTTGCTGTTACTACATTTGAAGTTAAGATACAATTTGTAACTGAAGACGTTACCAGGCATCTGAAATTTGTATTTCCTGTTAAAGGATCTGAAGTAAAATTTGGTGTATTTGCAGATGCATTTGTTTCATTAACAAAACCGGAGCCTGAATTGCTTTGCCATTGGTAACTTAAACTTCCTGAACCTCCGTTTAGAGAAGCTGCAATGGTTATATTTACTATTCCGCCAACACAAATTGGGGAAGGATTTACAGGTTGTGCCGTAATTATAGTAACATTCACCAATGCGGAATTTGAAAAAATTTCACAGCCGCTTCCTGTTTGCGATATTCTGGCTCTAAAATATAAATTGGATGTTAAGGCTGCGGTTGTATAATTCGTTGTACCTGCTCCGGTTCCTCCTGATACATTTACCCAATTTGAAATTCCATCAACAGAACTCTGCCATTGATAATTAAGTGTTCCGGCGGACAGGTTTGTCGTTGTTGCGGCAACAGTCATTGTATGAGTTCCACCTGAACAAATTGTATTTCCAATCGGCTGTAATGTAACTAACGGATCTGCAATGATTGTTAATTTGGCAACATTACTTGTAATTTGAGTACATGAATTAAAAACATTTACTCTGTAAAAATAATCTCCAATTGTTAAATTGCTGTCTGTTGTGTAAGAAGCCCCTGTCTGACCTGAAATATTGGTCCAGCCGGAAACTCCGTTTGGCGAGCTTTGCCATTGGTAACTATAAGGCGTTAAACTTCCTGAAGGTGTTGTAGTTAAAGTCAACGTTCCGCCTTGGCAAATAGTGGTATCGCTTGTTAAGGCAGAGGTTATTAAATTAGATGGTTTTTGGATATTTACCTCATCAGAATATGGTGCACAAGATCCGCTTGAAATTGTCCACTTAAGTCTCGTTTGTCCTGCTGAAATCCCTGTAACTGTTGTATTATATAAGTTTGGATTTGTTATAACGGCAGTGTTTCCGGCGTTTAAAACAAATGTCCATGTTCCCGTTCCTGATGACGGATTATTTCCTGATAAAGTTGTTACTGAAGTATTACAAATCGTTTGATCAGTTCCGGCATCTGCCAAAGGCGGCAATTGATTAATTGTAACGGTAACATCACTTGAACTTGGTACACAGGTTCCGCTTGAAATAGTCCATCTAAAAACATAAACTCCTGCTTGTGTACCAAATACTGCTGTAGCCGGCGAAGCTGCATTTGCAAATACCGCTGTTGTGGCTCCGGAAACCTGTGTCCATAAGCCGGTTCCAACTGTTGGTGTATTTCCATTTAAATTTACCGGTTGAAATTGACAAACTGAAATTGGTGTTCCGGCATTCGATGAAGATGGCAAAGGATCAACTATTAAAACCATGTCATCAAAAAATGTACAGGAAAGATTAGTCGCAGTCCAGCGTAGTATATAAGTTCCGGCGCCATTGGGCGTAAATACAGTATTGGGATTTGCAGGATCTGAAAAAGATCCCAAAGCCGGTCCGTTAAATTGAGACCATGTTCCGGTTCCCACAGTAATTGGATTAGCTGATGAAACTGCAGTTAACGATTGACAAATCGTTTGATCAGGACCCGCATCCGGAGTTGTCAAATCTGCTGTAACCGTAATTTGAACCGTATCTGTTGTTGGCGTACATATCGTACCGTTAGTAACTGTCCATCTAAAAACATAAACTCCTCCCGTTACTGTCAGATTGGAAACTCTTGTATTTGGTGATATTTCAGAACTAAAAACAGCTGTCGTTGGGCCTGAATCCTGGGTCCATTTTCCAGTCCCAACAACTGGAGTCGTTGCTGTAAGAGTCGTTGTCGATCCACAAATTGTGTTATCTCCGCCTGCATTTGCAAGCGATGGCGCATCTGAGTATACAACACGCACCTGATCTGAGCTACTACAGCTTCCAGAACTGACTTTCCAATTGAAAACATAAGTTCCAAAACCTGGATTACTGTATATTGCATTAGGATCTGAAGCATCAGAAAACGTTCCAACATTCGGTCCGGACAAAATAGTCCACTCTCCGGTGGTTCCTAAATCTGGTGGAGTTGCTGTAAGCTGAATTTGCTGAACAGGCAAATCTGCACCACACAAACTTTGATCTGTTCCCGCATTTGGGGCAGTTGCCACACTTCCATTAATTATTACGCTAATATCATCAAATGTTTCAGGACAAGATCCCTGAGCTGCAACTGTATATCTAAAAACATAAGTTCCCGGAATCAAGCCGGTTACTGATGCACTGTTATTTCCTGTTGATGTTATTGTGGGTGTATTTGGTCCCGAAACATAACTCCAGGTTCCTGTACTTCCATTGTTTCCTGTTAAGTTAAGTGGTCCTTCTAAACAAGTTGCATAATCTGAACCTGCAGCAGCTGCTTCGGTTACATTTATGGCAACCTGATCTTTACTTTCAGGGCAGTTTAATCCGGTAGAAGTTGTCCATTCTAAAATATACTGACCGGTTATTAAATTAGACAAAGTTGAAACTGCTGAGGCTGCATCAGAAAAAACAGGTGAATTTGGTCCGCTTATTAATGACCAAATTCCACTTCCTATACTTGGCGGTGTTGCACCAAGCGTAACACTTGTCTGATTACATGTTGTCTGATCTGCTCCGGCAATTGCCTGAGATGGTGCTTCATTAATATTTAACTGTACCGAATCTGAAGAGGAAACACAAACACCTCTTGAAATTGTCCATTTGTATACCCATGCGCCCGTTGTTAACCCGGTAATCGTTGTTGTCGGATTTGAAGGATTTGTAATTACCGGCCCGTCACCCCCACTTACAAATTCCCACAAACCGGTTTCTCCGGCCGCAGGTGTATTTGCGGTTACTGTTGCAGTGCTTCCGCAAATGCTCTGATCTGCTCCTGCCTGAGCAACAGTTATGCTTGGAGCAATTGTAATGCCTACGGTATCACTATCATCAGTACAGCCAACTCCACTAATCGTCCATGTAAATTCATAATCACCGTCACTTAAACCTGTTACCGTAGTATTATATTGACCGGGATTTGTTATTATTACCGCAATACCAGAAGTCTGAACCCATGATCCTGTTCCGGGAGCCGGATTATTTGCAGCTAAGGTTATTGTTGCAGTTCCTGCAGGTAAACATTGGTCCGGGCCCGCATCAGCGTTAGCTCCTTGCGAATTATTGGTGGCAACTGTAACAGTATCTGACGATGTATCGCAGCCATTTGCAATTGTCCAGGTAAAAGTATAAGCCGTATTTTGTGCTAATCCTGAAGCTGTTGCATTTGGGTCATTAACATTACTAAAAGTTATTGCTGTAGCCGGAGACACTGTCCAGGTTCCGGTTTCACTGCTCAATGTTGTATTTCCCTGTAACTTAACTGGTATACCGTAGCAAACAGACTGATCATTTCCTGCATTTGCCTGACTTGGTATTGCATTCGAAACAATAACCTGTGAAATACTTTGTGTAACATCACAAGCTGCTCCTCCAGAGATAGTCCATCTAAATTCGTATCGTCCATTTACTAAAGAAGAAACAGTGGTTGTAGGATCTGCTACATTAGAAAAAACAGCTGTAGAAGGGCCTGAAACCTGAGACCATTTACCCCTTCCGCGTGTCGGGATATTTCCTGCCAAAACCGCTGTAGTTAAATTACATCCCAGATTTTGGGTTGTTCCGGCATTTGAACCTGCAGGTTGTGCCGATGAAACTATTGTAACATCATCATAGACGGTTTCGCAAAGACTTCCCGGATTTGGATTTTTGATGACCCTGACAATATAAGTCCCTGAAAACAATAATTGATCCACATCAAAACTATTGCCCGAAAAATTTACTAAAGGTGTTGGATATGAAGGATAAGGAGGGTTCAAAAGAGGGGGCACAATTGGTTCGCTGACGATCTGCCAACTGGTCTGTCCGCTTCCAACTGAAGTAACCGGAATTGTAGCGGTAAAAACATTACAACCTAATTCCTGATCTGGCCCTGCTGTTATTGCTATCTGGTTTTCTAAAACTATAGTATGGGTTCCGGTACTTACGCAATTGGTAACACTATTGGTTAAAGTGTATAAAAAAGTATAGGTCCCCAAACTTGTCATTCCGGTAACCAATGTCGAAGGAGAAGTTGGATTTACAATAGTGGATGCAGGTCCTCCGGTTTGTGTCCATTGTACTGTTTCATTTACATATAATGGTATGGTACCTTGTAAAGTCGTTGCTGTTCTTCCGTCACAATAGTACAATGATACACCGGCAACATTAGTAACGTCAGCAGTTGGCGCAGGAACTGTAACGGTTACGTCATCAACTCCGTTTGCACAAGTTCCTGCCACTGTCCATCTAAAAACATATGTTCCTTCAACCAGTCCATTTACATTGGTATTATTAGTATTCGGATTTGAAAAATTAGGAATATTTGGTCCCGAAACCACTGTCCATGTTCCCTGTTGTTGTCCAGGAACAGTACCTCCAAAACTGCCATTTAAATTTACACTTTCTGTCGCCGAATAACAATTAGAAAGAGTAATGTCAGATCCTGCCGTAACAGGTTCAACACC
The DNA here is from genome assembly GCF_003105115.1 of Flavobacterium sp. HTF. GTDB lineage: Bacteria > Bacteroidota > Bacteroidia > Flavobacteriales > Flavobacteriaceae > Flavobacterium. The sequence goes on from NZ_QETH01000040.1 coordinate 29,806, forward strand.
TCCTAAAGTTGAAATGACAACCTCATCAAAAGAGGTACAGCCCGAGGATGTATTTGATATGGTCCAAACCAGGATACTACTTCCGGAACTGGTACCGGAAACCGTAATTGTTGTATTAGGAGAATTTGGATTATTTATGGTGATTCCGGCATTATTTGGGCCTTTGATAGTCCATGTTCCGGTTTCAGAAGTTCCGGGTAAATTTCCATTTAGCGCATACGTTCCCTGACAATATGTTTGATCTGTTCCTGCATTTGCAAAAGTTACAGGCAAAATAGTTATATAAACATCATCAAAAACTGTTGAGCCATCTGCACATTGAGCCGTTAATCTGAATCCGTATGTATTTCCCGGTGAAGCTCCTTTTACTAAAACCTGAACTAAATTGGGAGTGGTTATGTTAACTGCGTTTCCCGATATCTGGGTCCAAAATGGGTTTTGCAAATAATCAGCTCCAACATCAGCATTGGCAGTTCCAAATAAATAAAACTCATCTGGCAGCAGTTCTAATTGACCACCCGGACACTGGCTTCTGTCTGCATTTGCATTTACTGTACAGTTTTGAGAAAATGTATATAATGGAAAGAGAAATAAAATTAATAAAACTTTTTTCACGTCAAAATCAATCAAAAAGTAAATTAATTTCATCTCTTTTGTGTTTAAACTTAAAAAAATTGATGCGAATTCTTTGGATGGTCATCTGAGCAATCAGTCATGATTTTGGGTTCTGTATAAGCATTACGTTTCTGTTTTTTGAACCTCCAAATGCTAAACATAGAACTACAGAATCAACCGGAACAAAATTTAGGAATAGTAAAATTAAAATATTGCATTCTAAAAGGTTATCTTAAAATGGTTGCATATCCAATGATCTTGTTCCATATTATAAAATGAAACGATATATGATCAGAAACTTTAAAAGTAAAAAGCCTTTAAACATTGCTGTTTAAAGGCTTTTCTTTTTTGAAAACTTCCAAAAAACATTTTACTCTCTCGACATTTTCACTTTAAATTCATGTTCTATATTTTGATAAGCATCATTGCTTACGTCATAAACTACTTTTGCAATCCTGCCTCCATTAAAATCGAATTTGGTTTTATATTGCTTGCTAACAGGATCGCCACTGTCACGTCCGATACATAAACCTTCTCCTGAAAGAGAATAATGGCCTGCCTGAGTACGAAAAGGTTTTTCGTCTACTACTTTATCATCTACATAAAGCCTCATTTTACCTAAAGTCTCATTTTTATCGCTCATTTTTTCTTTTACAAATTCAACCCCGACAATGTGTTTTCCATTTGCCGGAACTGAAGTGCTTAAAACCTGCTCGGGTGCAAGACCAAGGAAATTGTAGACATAAGTCAGTTTTCCGTCTTTTGCAAATAAACTGTACCCTCCAAAACGGGATCCCTGAGATACTATAACGCCTTTTGTATCGTTTGTGAAATCTACTTCGGCCAGAATTTTAAAAGAACGCCCAAGCGTTGGTGCGGCGGAAGCTTCCGGTATTTCTGTTGTTCCCGGATAATAAATGAACCTGCCGTCTGTCGGAATTTCCTTGTGGTATTCCAATTTATGAAATTCCGGTATTGAAAGATCATTTAGCGGCAGAACGTTATATTTTTTTGCCTCATCCATCCATACCTGTTGCATCTCTTTTACTTTTTCAGGATATTTTGAAGCAAGATCTGTAGATTCTGAACGATCTGCATCTACATTATACAGCTCCCATTGATCTTTATCGAAATTTCCAATATTTACAGGCAAAGCACCATGAACTGCCGTAGCTTTCCACCCGTCTTTCCAGATTCCTCTTGTACCTACCATTTCATAATACTGCACTTTTTTGGCGGTTGGTGCTTTTGCATTATCAAAACTGTATTTCATCGAAACACCTGCAAGTGGTTCCTGTTTCACACCATCAACTACATCTGGCATTGTTAAACCGCAGGCTTCCAGAATGGTTGGAACAATATCAGTGCAATGATGATACTGGCTTCTCAATTCACCTTTTGCTTTAATTCCTTTGGGCCAGCAAATTACAAGGGGATCAGCAGTACCGCCACTGTAACCTGAATATCTTTTAAACATTTTGAACGGTGTCGAAAATGCTGCCGCCCATCCTGTTGGGTAATGATTGTATGTATCCTCTGAACCCAGTTTATCAATCATGCTCAAATTAACTTTCATATCATCCGGATAGGCATTAAAAAAATTATTCTCATTTACCGAACCGTTTGGAGAACCTTCTGCAGAAGCTCCATTATCAGCACAATACATAATCAAAGTATTATCAAACTGACCGGAGTCTTTCAGGTATTTAATTACACGACCAACTTCTGCATCTGTAAATTCGGAGTAAGCAGCATACACCTCTGCCATACGACTAAATAATTTTTTTTCTTCTGCCGAAAGACTGTTCCAGGGTTTTACAGAATCTCCCTCAGAAAATTTGCCTTTTGGCATAGGATTTAAAGGGGTGAGTTTTGTTCCTTTTGGCATAATGCCTTTATCGACCATGCGTTTAAGTACCCAATCTCTGTAAGCTTCGTAGCCGTCATCAAATTTCCCTTTGTACTTCGCAATATAATCAGCAGGTGCATGGTGGGGCGCATGGTTGGCGCCGGGATTGTACCACATAAACCATGGTTTATCCGGCTTAGATTGTTTTGAATCCTGAATATAAGCAATTGCTTTATCGGCTAAATCTTTGCTTAGATGATACCCGTTTTCAGGTTGCGAAGGCTGATCTATAAAGTGGTTATCTTCTATAAGGCTTGGATACCACTGATTTGTTTCCCCTCCAATAAATCCATAAAAACGATCAAATCCAAGTCCAAGAGGCCATCGTTCTTTTGATGAAGCCATATCGAGAGCGTCTACAGGCACGTTGTGGTTCTTACCGATCCAAAAGGTTGACCATCCGGCTTCACGCAATACGGTTGCAAGCGTGGCATTTTCTTTTGGAATATGGCCACTGTAACCCGGAAATCCAACTGCAGATTCTGATATAGAGCCAAATCCGTTTTGATGATGATTACGACCTGTCAAAAGTGTAGAACGGGTAGGCGAACATACCGATGTGGTGTGCCATTGTGTATATGTGATTCCATTTTTAGCCAGTTCATCCATCGTTGGCATATTGATTCGGCCGCCATAAGGTGACCATGCGGCAAAACCAGTATCATCATATAAAATGATCAGTACATTTGGGGCGTCTTTTTTTGCTTTCGTTTCAAGAAATGCAGGCCAGTCGCCTTTAGAATCCCGGATATCGAGTTTAATATCTCCACCAAATGTTTTTCAGTCTTGTTTTTTAGGCGGATTCTGTGCCAGCACGGATAAGCAACAGAAAAATAGTAAAAGTTTAAATAGTATTTTCATAGCTGTATGGGTTAAATAGTTACTTAACTTCTTCAAAATCGCCAGGTTTCCAGCTTCCGTTAAAAGCTGCAGTTTCCGGGCCATAAATTCTGAAATAGGCGAACCAGCCTACATTTGGTATGGTTTTAATCCATTGTCCTTCTTTGCCTGCGGGAGCTTTTGGTCCAAAATACAAGTCGATTGTTTTTCCCGCTATTTTATCTTTCAATTCAAATAAAGAGCGTAATGCTGCTTTATTTTGATCCGTATTAACCTGGCTTCTGGTTTTAGCATCATAAATAGTAAGCGACCAGAACAATTTTGCCGGAACAGGTGTCGGAATGGTTAGTTTATAGGTTTTGCCACCGTCTACGTATTTTCCTGTATTATCTTTAAGTCCAAGCCAATACAATGAGCCGGCTCCTTCTTTTCTTCTAAACATTGATGGCGAAGCCCCAATTGCCTGATAAAACCAGGTTTCACGAGCATCAAGATCAACATAATCCGGAGTATTAAAATCCCCGTCTTCAAATCTTAGTCCTACCCATTCCCATTGGCGGTCTTTCCATACAATACGATCGGAACGTCTGTCGGCAAAAGATTGTACTCTCATTTGTGAATTGGCAATTTTTGCTGCCTTTTCAAGTATCGATTTAAGCCTTGAATCCGGTTTAAAAGGCTGCCCCTTCTTTATGCCTAATATTGCAAGTTCACCGTAATAATCCCGATAACCATCATATGCCGGTTCACGTTGTATTACATCGTTTAATTCCTCCCAGTATTTTATATTATTTTCCCAATCAACAGGGGTTGTGTTTTGAGGTTTATTGGTGAGTTCTAGCCATGCAGGTTCTTTCCAGTCTGATGATTTATTTAAAGGATACACTTTTACAGTTGTAATACGCTGCATCGCTGCTTTTACATCGCCGCCTACAGGAAGTGAACGAATTCCGACAATCAAATTATCTGAGGATGATTTCCAAACATGATAACCCGAAGAAGGCGCCGTGCCTTTGTAACCCGGTGGCAGTAACAAATGCTTTCCTCCATTTCCCGCATCCGGTCCCGGTATTCCCATATCTGCTACCCATCGCTGGTTAATATCCATAGCGACAACAATAAGCGGACCTTTGGGCACTTCAATCACCATTGGCCCTTTTGATAAATCGATAGGTATAGGACCATATGGAGTATCTGAATTGAGGGTAAACCCTATTTGTCCGGGTTTAGTATCTAATGTTCCGAAGGAGGTATTAGCTATAACTCCAATAGGGGCATTCCCTTTAAACATCGCCTGCCCCGAAACTGTAGGATAGAAAAATTTATAAGCCTGAATAGCCCTGCTTAAATCGGCATCGTCATAAGCTTTCCTGATTGTCGCTTCAGTTGGATAACCGCCTACAAATTCATAATCTGAAACTGTGTCGGCAGAGTCCGGGGTACTTTTTGTAGCTTCATTTTCTTTTTTACAGCCTGTTATAACCAAAAGCAGAAAAATGATATAAACTGATAATTTTTTCATGTAAATTGATTTAGAGAATTAAACTTCAAAACATTATCAAAGTTATTATCGCCTGTCAATTTTTAAATTATCACGAGCCTTAAATTAGGTTTCATATTATAATTTGAAACAAAGTTTTAATCAATTTAAGTTCTCGTCACTTTAAAAGGCTTTTGTATTAAAGGTATAAAAGCAATGAGTTAGGAAATATGAAACATATAATACAAAAAGCGCCAACTGAAGAACAGTTGGCGCCTTTTTATACTATTTCTATACTTTAGAAAAACTATAGAGAGTACCTAAATATTATTTTACATCAAACCACAGTTTAGTAGTAAGCAGGTCTTTTCCCTGCTCCCCTACAGCGTCAATATAATTGCTGCCATTTAATGACTGCTCTGTACCGGGATAGAAGAAACGAGAAGGTATCTTTCCATCCAAAACTGTAGCCGGTCCGGCTGTTAGTACAGGATAATCAAGTCTTCTCCACTCTGCAAAGGCATCAAGACCTTGTCCGTAAAATGCAATCCATTTTTGTGTACCTATCGATTTGGCAAAATTTGTTGCATCGTATTTCACAGTTGTCTGATTAAGATAATTAGAAATAACTGTTGCATCTGTAATACCAAATTGATTGAATGATGCGGTAATTGCATTTTTATAAAGCTGTTCTGCATCTCCGGAAATATAACCACGGGCTACCGCTTCTGAAAGATTGAATAGTGTTTCAGAATAAGAAGCAAGCACAGCCGGTGACTGAGAAGTCAGGAAGTAAGTACCCGGTTTTGATGTCTTGGCAAAACCCTGACTATTGGCATCGTTATTTGACAATCCATTGGCACCTCCAACATATTTTCCTACGCTTGCATCTGATGGCAATTGAGCATAAACCGGTAAACGAGGATCTGACAGTTCGTATAATTTATCAACCATAGTTTTCGAAATACGATAATCATCACGGGTTTCAAACCAGGCTGATGCCGGATTTTGCTGAGGCGAACTGATATAAGTAAATTTAAAAGTATCATTATTGCTGCTCAACACTCCTGCTGCATCGTTTGTTGCTTCAATTGCAGTTTGTTTGGCCAGAGCAGGTTCTCTGTCTGAAATTCTTAAGGCAATACGCAAACGAAGGGAATTCACCAGTTTTTTCCACTTTAAGATATCTCCTTTATAAACCAAATCACCTGTTACGGCACCGTTTGAAGTACCAAGCAACGACTGGGCTTGTTTCAAATCTTCCAGCAGTCCTGTATAGACTTCCTTTTGAGTATTATATGCCGGAGTTATTTTTTGACCTGCTTCTTTATAAGGAATGCTTCCATAAGCATCTGTCAACAATAAAAATGTCCATGAACGTAACGTTAGTGCAACTCCTTTATAATTTGAATTTGCCTGGTCTGCCGGAAAATTAATAATTGTATTCAAATCTGTAATTAAAGTTGCATATCCTGTATTCCACAAAGTGGTAAAAGACGTATTAGATACATCATATCTGTCCGGTTCAGTATATTGGATTTTAGCCCAATGCTGTACAAATAACAAGGACGAATCAAAGTTATTAGTTGATCCCCAATATAAGTCAGCTCCCTGTTTTAATGATCCTGTCAGCAGGTAAGGTGCCAGTGGTGTTTCAGTTGCATTTGGATTTGAATTAATATTATCCAGAGTATCACTACATGAAGTAAGTGACAATGCAAATAAAGTTATATAGGCTATTTTTTTTAGCATGATTCTGTGTTTTTAAAATTTAAGATTAACATTAAGACTGAAATTTCTGGTAGTTGGCAAAGCTAAACTCTCCAACCCTTGTGCATTTCCAGTATTGAAAGCTGTTTCAGGATCGATATTTGGCGCATCTTTATAAATAAACAACAGGTTACGACCTACCGCTGTAATACTGGCTCCGTCTAATCCCAGCTTTCTCGCAAATTTTTTATTGAAATTGTAAGCAAGTTTTACTTCTCTTAGTTTTACAAAAGTAGAGCTGTAAATATAAGCTTCACTGATATTGTATGACGCTTTATAATATTCCTGAGCACTAAGTACTGAAGTATTCGGAGTTCCATCAGCATACACTCCTTTAAATATCATTCCATCATCATATATTACTGCTCCGGCAGGGACATTTCCACCTGAAACCAGGTTTTTTGTACTTACGCCACCAGCTGTCGTTATATAGTAATTTAATCCGCCATTAGCAGCATCACGTCCCGGAAGAGTCTCAGCCAGTACACCTGTATAAGTTCCTGTTCTGTTAGTTCCCGAAAAGATTTCCCCTCCTACACTGGCATCAACAAGGAATGAAAGTTCAAGGTTTTTATAAGTCAGTGTATTGGTAACACCAGCTAAATAGTCCGGAGTATAATGTCCTAATACTTTCTTTGTTGGATCAGCTTTTGGCAATCCGTTCGCACCAACTACTATATTTCCATTTGCATCTCGTTGATAAGCTGTACCATAAAGTGCTCCGTAGGCTTCTCCTACCGATGCCAATACATCAACACCTCCGGAAGAACCAATCGTATAGTTTTTAATGTTTTCTTCGTAATCAAGAACTTCTACTTTACTTCTATTTGTTGAATAGTTTGCCGCTATGTTCCATTTGAAATTTTCAGTTTGAACAGGAGTTCCGTCCAATTGAATTTCGATACCGCGGTTGTTAACTTTACCTGCATTGATCAGTTGAGAATTATAACCGCTCGCTGCTGTTGTTTTAATTTCAAGAATCTGATCAAAACTATTAGTGTTGTAATAAGCAAAATCAAAATGTAGTCTGTTTTTCCAGAAAGAAGCTTCTAAACCTAATTCGGTAGAGCGCGTTGTTTCAGGTTTCAGATTTTCATTAAGTTTTTTCTTTGAAGAAGTTTGGATAGGATTTCCGTCGAATGCGGTTTGAAAATCATAAACCGTTGACAATTGATACGGATCTGCATCATTACCTACTTCAGACCAGCCACCACGTACCTTTAAAAAATCAAGCGTATTGCTTTTCAGATTCAGGGCTTCAGATAATACTAAACTACCATTAAAGGAAGGATAGAAATAAGAGCGGTTATTGCTTGGTAATGTCGATGACCAGTCATTACGAGCTGTCACGTTCAAATAAGCATAATTTTTGTAACCAAATTGTGCTGAGGCATATGCACTGTATACTCTCAATCTTGATAATGTATTTGATGACGTTAACGGATCTCTCGAATTGGTTAATGTATATAAATCCGGTACAGCCAGACGTGGTGCTTTTTGATAATTGTTTGCATCACTGTGGTTACGAATATTGAATCCGGCAAGAGCATCTACAGTAAAATCATCATTAAGTTTTTTGGTATAAGTAAAAATACCTTCTGTATTTTGTTCGTTTACAGTATAAGCATCTTCAGCATACGATCCAAAAGGAGTTCCATTTGTACCATACTTAATTTCGTATTTTCTACGGTCGTTATAATAGTCAACTCCGGTACGGAATTTAAAATTAAGTCCTTCGGCAAGCTTTGCATCCAGATGCACATCTCCTATTATACGATTACGCTGCTGACTTGTCGTGTTATAATAAGCATTCCAGTACGGATTGCTATAATAGCTGTTATTCCAGTTTACATTTCTGTTATTTCTAAGTTCATTGATATCTACCTGACGTCCGAACCAAAGAAACTGCAGCATCACCCCTGCAGCACGGTTACCAAATGGACCACCTGGTAAAGCTCCGGCATTTGTAGTGATATAATTAGCATTTACACCTACCTTTATACTTTCGGATATCTGATAATTAGTGTTAATCGTAAAGTTTGTTTTATTTACTTCACTGTTAGGTACAATTCCTGTTTGTTTTTGATTATTTACTCCTAAACGAAAATCTGATTTTTCATTTGATTTCGCTACAGAAACACTATTTTCATAAGTAATTCCAGTATTAAAAAAGTCCTTCACATTATTTGGATGAGCCACGAAAGGTACTGCTACACCATTTGAATTAAACTGAGGAATAAGGCGTCCGTCCATTTTAGGACCCCAGCTTTCATCAACTCCGTCATTGATACCGCCACCTTTACCATCTACATAGCTGAATCTTCCGTTTGATCCTTGCCCAAATGTATTTTGAAAACTTGGTAATGTAGCAACCTGAGAGATCGTGATCCCTGAACTAAAGTTTATCCCCAGCCCTTTTTGATTTTTTCCTGTTTTTGTAGTAATAAGAACAACACCATGCGCTGCACGCGACCCGTAAAGGGCGGCTGCATTCGGGCCTTTTAATACCGTTAAAGTTTCAATATCATTTGGATTTAAATCGGCAATCGCATTTTTGAAATCGCGGGAAGCACTTGTACCACCTGCAGAACTAAATTGAGTGTTATCTACCGGAACTCCGTCTACCACAAATAATGGCTGGTTGTTTCCTCCTATAGAGGTTTCACCACGAATAATAATACGTGAAGATCCCATATCACCCTGAGAATTGGTAATACGTACTCCCGCTAATTTACCGGTCATAGCATTTAAGAAATTCGTTTCTTTCGTATCTGATAAATCTTTGTTTTTAAGCGATTGAGTAGTATAACCTAAAGATTTTTTTTCTTTAGTAATACCAAGTGCTGTCACTACTACTTCTGACAATGCATTTTCTTCCTGCGTAATATCAATCACAACAGAGTTTGTATTAACTACCACTTCTGTTTTTTTATATCCCATATAACTTACTATAAGTGTATAAGGAAATTTTTGCCCGGTTTGGAAATAAAACTTTCCATCAAAATCTGTTACTACTCCGTGTGTAGTACCTTTAATATTTATCGAAGCACCGATAACCGGCTCCTTGGTAACAGCATCCACAACTGTTCCTTCGAGTTTTGACTGGATTAACGGTTTGGTTTCTTGAGCTTTAACTCCTATGGAAATCAACAAAATACATAACCAAATATGTCTGTTTAATTTTTTTTTCATTACTTTGTTTTTAGTTTAATAAATAAGGTGAAGCGAAAACAGATTTACTCCATTTTCATTTCCTTATCGAGATGCACAATTTCTTTTTAAGCTACACCATTTCTGTTCCAGCAGGAATGGTTTTTTTTATTTACAAACACATTCGTTTTTTCATTTTTTTTTTTATTTTGGATTATTATAATATGATTCGTCTCTATAAAATTTTGCCTTAGATTAAGGTTCCTTCTTATTAAAAATTTGTGTTGGTCTGAGGTTGGAAGAATTTTAAACTGTTAAAAACTTATCGTATAAATTGCCAGATAGCTCTTTTTTATTCAAATATGAAATGGATTTGAATAGTCTTTATTCCTTTTTGCATTTAATTTATTTTAAATTCTACTAGTTTGATAGAACAAAAGTATATTAAAAATTTCAATCGAAAAACTTTAATTGCTTTTTTTGCAAAAAAAATGTTAAGTAAATTAATTTTAA
>NZ_QETH01000041.1 GCF_003105115.1 Flavobacterium sp. HTF
AACCCAGATATCTAAAGATTTATTAAGTGAGAGGATTGCTTATAGTTTAGACACATATCCGATGGAAGAATTTATCCAACAAAATGTAAATAGTGTTAATTATTTAAAGGATAGAGATGGACTAAATTTAAAATCAGGATTAACTGTTCAACCAAATAGCGCAAATATAAAGCCTAATTTAGGACATTTAATTTGTGATATTGACAGATATAATACAGAAAATATCAATTCTGAAAATCTTTCAGAGATATTTAGAAAATTGAATGAAGAAATTTTCGATATTTTTATATGGTTCTTAAATAGTAAGTCAATAAAAATCTTAAACAATGAGTGAATACATAATTGATGACATGAGTTACACTCGAGAGGATATTTGTGAACTCTTGGAAACTAAAAATAATGGATACGGTGCGCTTGCTGGAGCTTACTCTAGTGCTATAGTATTTGGTTTTTGCAATGTCGCTAATGCTTCAGTTGTAAAAGAAATTTCTAAAGTTGATATTAAGCCAAATATTGAAAATGTTATCGTTGAGCAAAGTGCTTTTTCTTTGGAAGATTATGAAAATGTATTTTTAATTGATGACTATAATCATCTTTTAAAGAACGAAGTGCTAAATAAAAAGAAAAAAGAAATTATTGAATCAATCTTGTCATTTAAGTCTTTGCAAGAAAGTTGGGACGGTTATGGAGCATTTCCTTTACAAGTGAAAAGCGCAGTAAATGCCATTGATTTTTTAGAAGTTTTGGATTTAAGTTCCGAATTCTATCCTCCTACCGATATATTTCCAAATCCTTCGGGAACTGCTAGTTTAATTTGGGAAAATGATGATGAAGAAAGAATTTCTTTAGAAATAGGCAATAATGCAATGTCTTACTATACCAAATTTAATGGTAGTGATGTAGGTTTTTTTGATAATGTAGAAATTAACGAATTTAACATTGGAAATATTACTAGAAAAATTCAAGCTCTTTATTAAATCAGTTCCAAAAGAAATTAAAGAGGAAGAGAAAATTGTAAAAGTTATTTTTAATCCTCTTAATATAAATACTAAAGGAATAAAATCCAATGCTTATAGAGCTAGGAAAGATGATTTGTCGGTTAATAGACTCAAATATACTACATTAAATTATTGCAAAAGACAAGGTGTCCGTTTAGATAAAGAATCGAAAAAAGCTAAAAAAGGCGAGAAACCTTTTAAAGACAAGAATTTTTATGGAATTGCGTTGTTATTTGCTAATGAAATCAGAAGTCTTGCGCAGGTCTTATATAAGCCTGTAATCTGGCCACCTAAGGATTTCAATAAGGCACATGCTGAAATTAAAATTGGGCACAGTACTTTAACAGGTGCTGGCGAAGTAAGCAATGCGCGTTATCTTTATGTTACAGATGAACTTGCAAGAATGTCTAGGCTTTATATTGATGAAAAGCACAATGAAAAAATTTGGGTTTCCGATAATTCAAGAGAAATTCTAAATCTTAGAAAGTAAAAAGCATTAGACAAACTTCAGATGAAAAAAGGCGATTTATAGCATCAAATTAGCCAAAACATCCAATTTTAAAGCTAATGTTCACAAACTAATAAATTAGTAAGTTTATATTGAAACAAATAATCTAATCTGTGTGAATCATGCGAAGCATGATCCGCACAGATTTTTATTTCTAGTTTTCTATCAAACTTTTTAACTTGCAAATAGTAGACGTATTTATCTGCACACCATCATAATCATTGTATTTTTGTTGAGTCCTCTGTCTATTAATGTATCTAACAAGTGAACGCATTTCAACTCTAGAATTATCAATATCATAAATAATTTTCATTGTATCATCAACGTCAAAAGATAACTGAGGCAAAACTTCATAAAGATTTACAATTTCATTTAGAAAGTATTTTGATTGCTGTAATGTCTCAACTTCGTCAAGCTCTGTTGATATTTCTTCCTGAAAATTGAGGTTTTTGCTTTTAATATTTGTTTTGATGCCATGTTTAAGAATGATTCGATTCATAGTTTCTGTTACGATAATAAAGTCTTTTTCTTCACATAATAGCGCATCATATATGTAGAGGACAAAAATGTTTTTACTGCTCAAATATTGAATAACATCGGTCATCACATCTACCTCAGCTTTAAACATTTTTCGAGATGTAATCTTGTAGCCGTTTTCGTTTTTATCTTTATAAATTCTTGCTAACATGTCAGATTCGTTTTCTGCATAATAATTAAATAGAGCAGATTTTCTCATATCATCCCATTTCATGTTGAAAAAGCTTAGATGTAGTTTCTTGACATCTTTAACATCAATTTTAGCTTCTTTTGCCACTAACTCATGAGTAATATACGATAATGAACCATCATACAATTTGATTGCAATATTCGGATGGAATGCGCTGTAATCACATTCTATAAGCTTCTTTCCATCAACTGTAATTTGCTCTCTAATCCAAGCTGGCATGAGAGTAAAGCTATCTACCACACGACAACCACTTGATATATCTCCAACACTTGGAATCATAAAGCCACGAGAAGTCAGGAACTCAAAGAGCTTAATATTATCCTCAACAAAACTCCTGTTTTTTATATCTAACCAGTAGTGGTCTTTGTGTTTGTTGCGCATGGTCAGGATTTTGCCCTTTTTGGTACAGCGACCTTCCTTGACCAATTGTCTGCCAATAAGGAGCAATTCTTCGCTTGTTGGCAAATCAATTTTTGGATACATTGCAATAAGGTTAGAGCAGATTGGATTCTGAAAAGCCTCGTGCAATTGCTTGTAATACATCTTATTTCGGGTACGGATAATCTCGGTATTTTGGATGATGTATTCCACCAGACCCGCTTTTAGGTAAATCTCGGTAAATCGGAACCTTTTGGACTGTACTCCGACCTGATAGCTTCTATCAACTTCAATAAACGCTCCTTTGCTGGTTCCAGAAGTAAGCACCTCGATTATCTTGGTATATATAAAGGTATTGTCCGCATTTCTGGATTGCTCATGCAATAGCATAGCATTAAGCGGTTTCCATTTGGAATCGGTATAATATGTGCTGGCTAGGTTGGAGAGGAACACCAGACATTTTTCAACAGCTATATCAAAATCGGGGTCTACTGTTTTAAGCATGGCTTTAGAGACGTATTTTCGTAAGTTGTACTCGGCTTTCTTTGGGATTAGGATAGAATTTACGTTTGGGAAACGCAGTGCTGATTCTGACAGCTTGTAATCGTTTAGGAGCAGGTCAAAGTCTCCAGTATCGCCAGTAAAGGCAATGTAATCTTCATTTTTCAAGTTCATTTTGATATTCTCTTATTCTCGTTCCATCACGTAGGATGGATTATTGTCTCTTAGATTAGCTTGGTAAGAGAAGCTGGGGCATGACTCCCAGCAACCAAGGTTTTAATGAGTTGTACTCTCAATTATTGCTTTTCATAAATATACTTCAAATCAAAAATTAGTCAAGAGTTATGGATACCAATTTTATAAAATAGTTGATATTAATTTGGTGTTCCACATTTTCAATAGCGCAAACTGCGCATACATCTATATAGTATAATATTCTTGTATCACTTATTATTACTAGTACTATATAGATATTATTCTATTATGTATTAAGTAACATATATGATAGAGGATAAAGAGATAGAAATAAATAGATAATGTAATATATAAATAGAGTAATTTACTAATACATTACATAGTATTATGTTTGTATACGTGTAATCCTTTATGTTCCTAAAACACTGCTATATACCTCCCAAATTGCAACACATTAGCACGTAAACGTTGGCAATGGTTTAAAACGGAACAATCTGCTTCAACAGAGCACGCCATCGTCACGGAGTCTTCCCCACCCCCTGTAAACACTGTGTTTTAAGAGCCTAGTTACCTCCGAACAGAAATTCAAAAAGTGTACTTCCATCCACCCGTAGCTCTGATATGTCCGTAAAATGCGCTAAAAAATTTCTGAGAGAAAATTTTGGATTTGGTTTTTGGCTGATATTTATAATAAACGAAACGATGAAAGTACGAATAACACTTAACCAACTAAAACAGGTTCTCAAATCCGAGAATGTCAAATACCCGCTATCTTTCACAGCAGGTAATTTCACGAATAAGGAACTTGAAGAGTTTTCACGATTAATACAATCAAAGGAACGAGGCTAACACCTCGTTTTTTTGTGTTCCTCAAATTCAAAAAGCTTGTGAGCCCAGGAAAACCAGGATTTTTCTAGGATAATCCAAAATAGACCTGGACATTTGTTTCACTTTTGATAATAAGTGAAAGTACCAGTGTAAACCAATTAAAATCAACGGTTTACAAGTGAAGGAAAAGTAACGGCATTCAGTTATATATATTAAGGTAGAAAAGTGAAACAAAAAACAGGAAATTATGGCATTAAAAGGACAAAAGACAACAAGTGATTTTTTAGAGTGGAACAAAATGCAGACTATCGTTTTGAAGCTGGAGAGAGATAATGAACTGAAATTTGCATTATTGATTGCAACAGGTTCTTATATTGGTCTGAGGATTTCAGACCTGCTTCAACTTCGTTGGAATCAAGTTTTGAATGAGGAGCATTTTACGATAACGGAGAAGAAAACCAAGAAAATACGTAAAGTGACTATTAACCCAGAACTACAAATTATACTTAAAAGATTATTTATCCAGCTGGAAGCCAAAGAAACCGACTTAATGTTTGTGAACCGTTTTGGAGATAAGCCGTTCAGCATCCAATATGTGAACAGCAAACTCAAAGATATATTCAACAAATACAATGTGAAAGGTCAGTATTCGAGCCACTTCATGCGTAAAACACTTGGAAGAAGACTTTGGGAAGTAAACAAATACAGTGACCAAGCTCTATTATTGTTGTCTCAGCTGTTCAATCATACGAGTGTATCTACTACAAAAATTTACCTAGGAATAAGAGAACAGGAGATAAGTAACCTATATTTGAGTATTTAGCCAAAAAATTATTCGTAAAAATTTCATTGATTTTAATGTTCATTTTGAGATATATTCAAAATAGGTAAAATTAAAACCATATAAATTTATATAAAACTACTTAATGTTTTGATTTTCAATGTTTTAAATCTTTTTTTCATATAAATTTATATGAGCACTAATAATTCAATAATTGTAAGTTTTTACTCATTTTTGAGTTGTATTTATTTTCTCTACCTTTGTAAAAGAATTCTAAAGGAAAATATTCTTGCAAGAAAAATTTCGCCATTCTAACAGCTAAAGAGTGGAAAAAGAGCAGGTTGTAAAGCTGAGCAGCTATGCTTTAAAATCAAATTATATTACAAATTGTGAATTCGGTGCAATACCCGAAGCGGGAGAGGCATGTCTAAATTAATGTTAAGTCATTAAATAATCAATTGATTGCCGTTTTCATATGATTTCTAAATCAGACTGATTTAGGAAAGGTCATTTTTGTGACCTACAATAAAAAGAATTCCACCGTCAAAGTAAAAAATAGGAAAATGACGACTGAGAAACAAGGTGTTAAGTTTAACGGAATGCAAAAAAAAATTAAATAAAAATGGGATAAAATATTCGGATGAAGAAATTGAGTTAATCCGAAACGTGCTTTATAGGCTGGCAGAAGTTTGCCACAAAACAATTAATTAAAACAAATAAAATAAAAAGATATGATAATAAGAGACGAATATATGGATGGTATGACATTCAATGAGTTTATTGATAAAGTTAAAAATAAAGGTGAAAAATTGTATGATGCCATTTTGGAATTACCAAATGACAAGTATGCAGAAATATCAATGTTTAGATATAATGATAATTTTTATGTTGGCTGGACTGTGTTGGATAATTATCTAAAAAAAGTTCATGATGAGTACTGTGAGGTTTTTGATAGTAATGACAAAGCTTTGAATTATTATAATAATTTGGAACAAACATTAAATGGTAGAAGATATGAGTAATACGAATGTTATTCTTTATTGTCGTGTTAGTACCGACGAGCAAGCTCAAAAAGGTTTCAGTTTGGATTATCAAGAAGAATCATTAAAGAGATACTGTGATTCAAGAAACTACAACATTGTTAAAGTTTACAGAGAAGACCACTCTGCGAAAAACTTCAATAGACCTGAGTGGTTAAAATTGAAAACCTATGTAAAATCCAATAAGAAAGAAATTCATAAGGTGCTTTTTGCTAAATGGGACAGATTTTCAAGGAACGTGGAGCAGGCTTTAACTGTTTTAAGAGAGTTTGATTCAATAGGTGTTGAGTTAAATGCATCTGAGCAATACTTAGATACGACTAATTCTGACAATAAAATGGTATTAGCTATTTATCTTACAGCTGGCGAAGTTGAGAGAGATAAAATATCTAGTAGAACAATTGCAGGTACTTATCAGGCGAAAAGAGATGGTTATTTTGCTGGGAAAGCTCCGTTTGGCTATGATAATTATAGGGATGTGCTAAAAAAATCAACTCTTAAGCCAAATGAAAATGCTAATTTAGTAAGACGTGCATTCAAAGAAGTTGCTATGGGAATAGAGCCTGTTGAAACTATAAGGAAAAAGTTAAGACAAGATGGGATGGAGTTAAAGAAAAGTGCTTTTAGCGAACTACTTAAAAACATTGTATATATAGGTAAAATAAAAGTTCCTGAATTTAAAAAAGAGTCTGCAATGATAGTTGACGGTAAACACGAGGCTTTAATAGATTTGGAGACTTTCAATAAAGTTCAAAATGTGTTCAAGGGAAAAAGGTGGCATGGTATTAAGCCAAGTCATAAAAATCAAGACTTTCCAATGCGTGATTTTCTAATTTGTGAGGTCTGTGGTGGTCAAATAACTGGAAGCAATTCTACGGGTAGGGCAAAGAAATACGCTTATTATCATTGCAGGAATAAATGTAAAACGAGGGTTTCGGTTGATAGTGCTCATCTTAAAATCGCAAATATTCTTAATGGCTTGAAGATAAACGAGAATATAAAAGAGTTATTTTGTGAGGTTTTAAAAGATTCGGAGTCTCAAATAAATGGAGACAAAAGCAATCAACTGGAAGTTAAGTTTGAGGCTCAAAGAGCTTTAAAATCGCAAATTGAAAATGCAGAAGATAAGCTTATAAGTGGCGACATTAGTAAAGAAAGATTCGAAAGTATAATCGAGCGTATCAATGGAAAGTTAAGTGTTGTGAACAATGAAATTGAGGTTCTTAGTACCAAGACGGATTCGATGAAAACGTTTGTGGATTCAGGTCTTGAGTTGCTTACTAACTTGGATAGGTTGTTTCTTAATGGAGATTATGATGGGAAAAGAATTGTAGCGGGTTCAATTTTCACTCAAAAACTAATTTTTGGAAATGATGATTGTCGAACCACTCAAGTGAATGAAGTAATCAACGTTTTGACTAGGAATAGCAAGGCTTCGGAAAGGCTTAAAAAAGGAAAAGCTGTCAAAAATGACAGCTTTTCCGTTAAAGTACCCGGAGCCGGAGTCGAACCGGCACGGTTTCCCACAGGTGTTTGAGACCAGCGCGTCTACCAATTCCGCCATCCGGGCTTAGCAGACGAAAAAACAATCAAAAAAATGACCATTTTAACGCAATAGAATGAGTTCATAAATGTGCCCATTCCTTTAACACGGTGCAAATGTAAAAAATAAAATTAAATCATCTACTAAAAATACTTAAATTTTTCCTTTCAGTGTTCGATAAATTTTATAAATTTGCACCTCGTTAAAACGACGCACAACACAACTAACTACACCCGAGGCAACTACACCTGTTTGGCTAAAAACAAATAACATAGCCGAATTGATGAAGCGCAGCGGAATAAAACAACAAATTATAATGTCGCACCTAGAACCAGAAGCTAAAATTTTTGCGTGTTCACAAAGTGTTTATCTTGCAGAGAAAATTGCAGACCAATACGGTATTCCGTTAGGAAAAGTAACGATGTCAACGTATAGCGATGGAGAATTTCAGCCGTCTTACGAAGAGTCAATCAGAGGATTACGCGTTTTTATCGTGTGTTCAACATTTCCAACCGCCGATAATTTGATGGAATTGTTACTAATGATTGATGCGGCAAAACGTGCATCAGCAAGACATATTACAGCTGTTATGCCATATTTTGGTTGGGCAAGACAGGACAGAAAAGACAAACCAAGAGTTCCGATTGGAGCAAAATTAGTAGCTAATTTATTAGATGCTGCCGGAGCGACAAGAGTAATGACAATGGATTTGCATGCAGATCAAATCCAGGGGTTTTTCGAAAAACCGGTAGATCATTTATTTGCATCTACAATCTTTTTACCATACGTAGAAAGTTTAAAATTAGAAAATCTGACTATTGCATCTCCTGATATGGGAGGTTCAAAAAGAGCATATGCTTACTCGAAGTTTTTAGAATCAGATGTAGTAATCTGTTACAAACAAAGAAAAGCAGCCAACGTTATCGACACTATGGAACTGATTGGTGAAGTAAAAGGCCGTAACGTAATCTTAGTAGACGACATGATCGATACAGGCGGAACTTTAGCGAAAGCTGCAGACCTAATGATCGAAAAAGGAGCACTAAGCGTAAGAGCAATTTGTACACACGCTATTTTATCCGGCAGTGCGTATGAGAAAATCGAAAATTCGAAATTAACAGAATTGATCGTAACCGATTCAATTCCGTTAAAGAAAGAATCAAAGAAAATCAGAGTAGTGAGTTGTGCACCTCTTTTTGCCGAAGTTATGCACATGGTGCACCACAACAATTCCATTAGTGGAAAATTTATAATGTAAAAGCAATAGGCTTTAGGCTATAGGCCGTAAGCTATTCGCAATTACAAAAAAAGCCTAAAGCCTATGGCCTAAAGCTTACAGCAAATAGAATATTTATTAATAACTATATTTTTTTACAATGAAATCGATTACAATTAAAGGATCAGAAAGAGAAAGCGTGGGCAAAGTGTCAACTAAAGCCTTACGTAATGCTGGAGCGGTTCCTTGCGTGTTATACGGAGGAAATCAGGCAGTACATTTCTCAGCGGACGCTGCGGCATTCAAAAACTTGGTTTACACTCCAAACGCTCACACAGTTGTGATCGAACTTGGAAAAGGAAAATCATTCAATGCAATTTTACAGGACATTCAGGTTCACCCGGTATCTGACAAAATTTTACACATTGACTTCTTCCAATTATTTGATGATAAAGAAATCACAATGGAAGTTCCTGTGAAAATCGTTGGTACATCTAAAGGTGTTCTTGCAGGAGGTGTTTTACGTTTAAACACTCGTAAATTAAAAGTTAAAGCTTTACCTAAAAATCTTCCTGATTTTGTTGAAGCTGACATCACTCCACTTGAAATGGGTAACAAATTATACGTTACTAAAGTTGGTACTCCTGATTACAAAATCATGCACCCGGACAACACAGTTGTTGCTCAGGTAAGAATCTCTCGTGCTGCTATGAAAGCTGCTCAAGAGGCTGCAAAAGCTGCAAAAGCTCCTGCAAAAGGAAAGAAAAAATAATTTTTTTCAAATCAATACAAAAAGCCTCAATCTTTCGATTGGGGCTTTTTTTTTTGAGGTTCTAAGATGCTGAGGTTCTAAGGGGCTAAGTTTTTTTTAATAGGAGAAGCCCTTTAAGACAATTGTCTAATTGCCACATCCTCTAATTATCTAATTGTTTTTTTAGAAGCAGAAACGCTACGTTTTTTTCAAGACGTGACATTCCTGTCATCCGCTGTATCTTTTTCCTGCTAAAGGAGCAGGAAAAAGGATGCCGCTTCTGTCAGGGCTAGCGAGAAGATTTCAATTTATTAAGATACTTTTTGTTTAAGATCTTTTATTTAAATAATAAGCTTAAAAAAGATAACAGATGATAGAAAACAAAAAAATCCAGTTGCAGTACACAACCGGATTTCTAAATTTTAAGGGAGTCAGTATTATTTTTTATCGATCAAATTTTGAACAAGCTCTTTTAATTTTTCTATATCTTTTTGTTGCGTAGCAATCTTAGATTGTAATTTTTCAATTTGATTTTGTTGTTCCTGAACTGCTTTTACTAGCGGTACCACAAACTCAGAATATCTTAAGCTGTAAAAATCAGTATCATTTTGTGGTCTAACAATACCACTGAATTTATAATTAATTTCATTTGCTGCAGTTTCTACTTCCTGAGCAATAAAACCTGTTTGTAAATCTGTTGGGCCGGATTTCAAAAAATAAGTAACAGGGCGTAATTTAGAGATGAAATTCAATCCAAAAGGACTGGTTGAAATATCTTTCTTAAGACGTACATCTGAAGTATTAGACCAGGCTACCTGACCTCCAATACTGGTCATACTGCTATTTCCTATTTGTGCAGTGTTTGAGCCTCTGCCTATTGCATTATAGCCAATAACGATTTGATTGGTTTGACCAGTTCCGGCAGATTTTGAAATTGCACCAAGGAAAACAGAGTTATCCGATATAGTGTTCTGACTTGAACCGCTAACTGCAAACATTCCGCTTTGGTATCCCATTGCAACATTCATACTGCCCGTGGTAAGACCTTGAAGAGAACTTGCTCCGAATCCGGCATTATAATCTCCTGAATTAAGACTAACCATTGTCAAGTATCCTAATCCAATATTATTATTTCCGCTCGTATTCATTCCTAAAGACTGCTGACCTATTGCAATGTTGTTGCTACCTGTCGTATTAAGATTAAGTGCTATTCTTCCTATACCGATGTTGGTAGATCCGGTTGTATTAGCATTAAGAGGTTGATAACCAATTCCTATATTAGATCCCCCTAAGGTATTTGCTTTAAGAGCCTCATATCCAACTGCAGTGTTGTAATAATATGTATTATTCATTAAGGCATTTGTTCCTATTGCAACGTTGGATCCACCAGTTGAGGGGCTTGCTAACGCATTTACTCCAAAAGAGGTATTATTGGTGCTTAATCTACCACCTTGAATATTATTTCTTTTAAAAACTAAGTCGACATTGTCAATAGTTCCTAAAAAATTAGTTGTTGCGGATGTTCCTGTATTACCTTCTATATCCCACTTTTGATATAATTCTTTTGCCAAATCTGAAATGGCTCCTTGTACATTTGTAGAAGGTACAGCTACAGTTGACGTTGAGGCTGTAATAGCATCACTTGGGGTTTGAGTTGCGGTTTGAATGGGAGAGGATATAATATATGAGTCTGCAGCTGTTCCTGTTCCGGTTACTATAATATTTGTGCCTGCAGTTGTTTTTCCTCCCAATCCGGCCAAACCTTGCGGCCCGGCAGGTCCTTGTGGTCCCATTGCGCCTACTGCCCCAGTTGTTCCTTTTAATCCTTGTGGCCCTACGGGACCCGTTAAGCCAGGATCGCCTTTTATGGCTGCTAAGTAATCTTCTATTGTAGCAGTAGTGTTATTTGTAGCTTGCTTCCAGACTTCAAAAGCATCTTTCCCATTAGTTGCATCTTCTCCAGAAACAGCAATTTTACACCATTTATTAGCATACCAATAGTAGTAACCCGGTGTAACATCTGAAACAGTTACGGTATTAAAAACCAATAAACTATTAACATTTCCATTAGTAATTGTCGAAGTGTCTGTAGATCCTGTTAGAGCAACCCGTGGAATTAATATTCCTTTATCTGTAGCAACAACCTCTAGTCGAGTTGAGGCATCTGGATTGAATGTGCCAATACCTGTTTGAGAATAAGTGCCATAATTGGCTAATAAAACAAGTAAATAGAGTATTTTACTTTTCATAACATCTATGTTTAATTATGGGTGATTTAATCACTTTAATAATTTTGCAAAAGTACTTCTACACACGATTAATGATTTCCTCTATACAGTTTTGTTGTTACAGATTAAGGTGTTTTTTTTCTAAGCATTTTTTTTATTTTTTAATGTTTTTGTATATTTTCCATACACTTACTTGATGAAGGAAATTATTATAAATCGTGTACTGTAAAGAGTTAGATTTCCAAATTAACCTTTATTTTTGCATCATGATAAAATGGATAACAAAACTGTTTTCATCAACACAAAAAGAAGAGAACACAGAAGACAATATGAAACCGGAGGTTCACGAACACCAAAAAAACAATATAAAAAGCGTGAGTAAAAAATATTTAATCGTAGGTTTAGGAAATATCGGAGCCGAATATGTAAATACCAGACACAATATCGGATTTAAGGTGTTGGACTTTTTAGCCAGAAAAGAAAGCCTTTCTTTCGAAACTGTAAAACTGGGCACTCTGGCAGAATACAAATTCAAGGGAAGAACCTTTTTTCTTTTAAAGCCAAACACCTACATGAATTTAAGCGGTAAAGCGGTTAAATACTGGATGGACAAGGAAAACATTCCATTAGAAAATATTTTAGTTATTACAGACGATTTGAACCTTTCATTCGGGACAATCAGAATCAAGCCAAAAGGAAGTGACGGAGGTCATAACGGACTAAAAAATATAAATCTGATCCTGAATACACAAAACTATACCCGTTTCAGATTTGGAATCAGCGATCAGTTTAAAAAAGGACAGCAGGTAGATTATGTTTTGGGAGAATGGAATGACGAAGAAAATGCCAAACTAACGGAACGTTTAGAAATCTCTTCAGAAATTATTAAATCTTTTGGAACTGCCGGGTTGGAAAATACAATGACTTCTTTTAACGGAAAATAAAGATTTACAAGTATTTAGATCTTAAAAAATCAATTTATCAATTAATTAAATTGAATTATAACGAAATAGTATTTCCTATTCCAAAGTTAAATGTTTAAATTTGGAATAAATTATTATAAACCATAAAATTATATATCATGGCTTTTGAATTACCACAATTACCATATGCATATGATGCATTAGAACCACATATTGATGCACGTACAATGGAAATTCACCATTCTAAACATCATAATGCTTATACAACAAATCTTAATGCAGCGATTGCAGGAACAGATTTAGAAGGGAAAACAATCGAAAACATCTTAATAAACTTAGATAAATCAAACGCAGCAGTTCGTAATAATGGTGGAGGTTTTTACAACCACAATTTATTCTGGACTGTTATGGCTCCAAACGGTGGCGGATTACCAACAGGTGATTTATTAGCTGCAATTGAAGCTTCTTTTGGAACTTTTGAAGAATTTAAAGCAAAATTTGCTAAAGCTGGTGCAACACAGTTTGGTTCAGGATGGGCTTGGTTATGCGTACACAAAGGTGGAAAACTGGATGTTTGCGGAACTCCAAATCAGGATAACCCATTAATGCCGGAAGTTGGATGTGGCGGAACTCCAATCTTAGGAATGGACGTTTGGGAGCACGCTTACTATTTAAACTACCAAAACAGAAGACCAGATTATATTGAGGCTTTCTTTAATGTAATTAACTGGACAGAAGTTACAAGAAGATTTGCTTTAGAAAAATAAAATAGAGTAAAGAATAAAGAGAAAAGACGGATAACATATTGTTGTCCGTCTTTTTTTTATTTACAAAATTTCCTTTGTTCTATTTTCCTT
The DNA here is from genome assembly GCF_003105115.1 of Flavobacterium sp. HTF. Classification (GTDB taxonomy): domain Bacteria; phylum Bacteroidota; class Bacteroidia; order Flavobacteriales; family Flavobacteriaceae; genus Flavobacterium. The sequence continues at coordinate 13,475 of NZ_QETH01000041.1, forward strand.
ATTCTGCTCTCTACAGAATAAAAATAAAAAAGGCGGAATTTCTTCCACCTTTTTTGCCCCAAATCTACCATATACTTAACCTACTAATGTTATGGTCTAGTAAATATAGAATAGCTATATCGTAATAGCAAATATTTTAGATTAAGTGCAAATATATTCGACGAAATACGTAATTTCTTACTTTGAACCGATTTTCTTGACTTTATTCCAATAAAAAAGGTGGAATTTCTTCCACCCTTTTTGCCCCAAATCTACCATAAACTTAACCTACTAATGTTATGGTTTCCCAAAAGTATTGTAGCATTTCGTTTTTCCCAAACATTTAGGATAAACGGCAAAAAAAACCGATGAAATGCACAATTTAACCTTTTGTTAATATTTTTCTAATACGCTCTTGCATCTTTTCCTTCATAAAAATTCATAAAAGCTCTGTTTACGACACGATTTCCTCCTGGTGTAGGATAATCTCCGGTGAAGTACCAGTCTCCTAAATTTTTAGGGCAGGCAATATGCAGATCTTCTACTCTTTGAAAGATGATTTTTACTTCAGCATTAATTTCAGGAGAACTCAGCATCTCAGCAATTTTATCTGAAATCTCTTCAGGAGTAAACTGGTCATAAATAGCGGTTACGTAATTTACAACATCTGTATCGGCAAAATTTTCCTGCGCTTTACATTTAGCATAAACCTCGTCAACTATATGATATAAGTTTTTTTCTTTTAATAAAGCCAAAGCTGCTCTAAAAGCTACAAGGCCTTCAAGCTTAGCCATATCGATTCCGTAACAATCCGGATAACGAATTTGTGGAGCAGAAGAAACAATTACGATACGTTTTGGTTTCAAACGATCCATCATTTTGATGATACTCATTTTTAAAGTGGTACCACGAACAATGCTATCGTCAATAATAACCAGATTATCAGTTGGTTTAATTACGCCATAGGTAACGTCGTAAACGTGTGCAACCAAATCATCACGGCTGCTGTCTTCTGTAATAAAGGTTCTTAGTTTAGCATCTTTAATGGCAACTTTCTCCGTACGGATTTTTACAGCTAATAATTCCTGTAAAGTTTCGGTAGTAAGTGTATTTCTGTTTTCTAAGATGTAATTATTTTTTCTCTGATTTAAGAAATCCTGAGCGGCTTCAACCAAACCATAAAAAGAAGTTTCTGCTGTGTTCGGGATGTATGAGAATACAGTATTATCTGTGTCGCTGTCTATTGATTTTAGAACTGCTGGCAGGATTAATTTTCCTAGGTTTTTACGTTCCTGGTAAATTTCAGCATCACTTCCTCTTGAGAAATAAATTCTTTCAAAAGAACATGCTTTTTTAACAGTTGGTTCCAGGATTTGTTCCATCGAAACTTTTCCGTTTTTCTTGATAATCAAAGCATTTCCCGGCTCGATTTCCTGAACTTTTTCAAAAGCAACATTAAATACTGTCTGAATAACAGGGCGCTCAGAAGCTACCACGACAACTTCATCATCCTGATAGAAATATGCCGGACGAATTCCTGCAGGGTCTCTAAAAACAAAAGCATCACCATGACCTAGTAATCCGGCCATTGCATAACCTCCGTCTAAGTTTTTAGCCGAACGGGTTAATATTTTTGCAATATCCAAACGTTCTGCAATTACTGGAGAAGCTTCTCTTTTAGAATAGCCTTCTTGTTTGCAGTCCTGGTACAATTGCATTACTTCTTTATCCAGAAAGTGACCAATTTTTTCCATTACGGTAACGGTGTCGGCCATTTCTTTTGGATGTTGTCCAAGTTCAACAAGATTTTCAAAAAGTTCTTTAACATTTGTCATATTAAAGTTACCGGCCAAAATAAGGTTACGATGCATCCAGTTACTCTGACGTAAAAATGGGTGAACGCTTTCAATACTGTTTTTTCCAAAAGTTCCGTAACGAACGTGACCTAAAAACAATTCTCCCACATATGGAATCCCGGCTTTTAATTTTGTCATGTCATCTGCCAGTTCAGGATGCGCAGTCATCTCTTCATTGATTCGATCATTGATCTGTGCAAAAACATCCTGTATAGGCTGCGAATGGTTCGAACGAACTCTGCTTATGTAGCGTTGTCCAGGTTCTACATCCAGTTTTATGCTGGCAAAACCTGCACCATCCTGACCACGGTTATGCTGCTTTTCCATCATCAGATACATTTTTTGTATCCCGTAAAAAGCAGTTCCGTATTTTTCTTTGTAATATTCAAGCGGTTTAAGAAGTCTAACTAAGGCTATACCACATTCGTGTTTTAACGCGTCGCTCATTTTTTTTGTATTTTGTGTGTTGTTGTAAGTTGTGTGTATTAACGTAATAAAAAAGCCCCGTTTTATCGAGGCTCTTAGGCATTATATTTCTATGTCAAACTGAGTTAACGACTTAAATTGTTGTAATCGAATCGCTACTTCTGCTTTGCTTAATGTTTCCATCCTTTCAGTTCCAAATTTCTCTACACAGAATGAAGCTAAATTTGAACCGTAAATAATGGCGTTTTTCATATTGTTAAACGAAATGTTTTCGCTTTGTGTAATAAATCCTGAGAATCCACCAGCAAAAGTGTCTCCTGCTCCTGTCGGATCAAAAACATCTTCTAATGGTAAAGCTGGTGCAAAAAATACTTCTCTGTTATGGAAGATTAATGCGCCATGTTCTCCTTTTTTAATCACTACATATTTAGGACCCATTTCCTGGATCTTGTTTGCGGCTTTTACTAATGAATATTCTCCTGAAAGCTGTCTTGCTTCTTCATCATTAATTGTAATAACGTCTACACGTTTGATAACTTCCAATAATTCAGGAAGAGCACAGTCCATCCAAAAGTTCATAGTATCTAAAACTACTAATTTTGGTTTTTTCTCTAACTGATCTAAAACACTGCTTTGTACCAATGGATGCAAGTTTCCTAACATCACTACATCTGAATCTTTAAAGTTTTGAGGAACTTTTGGTTGAAAATCAGCCAAAACGTTTAATTCTGTTACTAAAGTATCTCTGGAATTTAAATCATTGTGGTACAATCCGCTCCAGAAAAAGGTTTTACCGCCTTTTACAATTTCGATACCTGAGATATCGATATTTTTTGAAGTCAATAAATCTAAATGTTCTTGTGGAAAATCGTCACCAACTACAGAAACAATGGCCGATTGCAGGTTGAAAAAAGATGCTGATAAACCAATGTAAGTTGCAGCACCACCTAATATTTTATCTGTTTTCCCGAAAGGAGTTTCAATCGCGTCGAAAGCAACCGTTCCAACAATCAATAGTTTATTCATTTTATGAATTTCGAATTAGGGTGCAAAGATACTTCATAAGTTACAATCCTGCAATGGTTTACACTCTCAAAATTTTCATAAAAAAAAGAGAACGATTTCGAAGTAAAACTCTTGTAAATGAATTAATTATATTTGGTTTAGTGAAGTGCTTAAAATATCATTTTCAGAATTAAATTGCAATACTTATTTTGGAAAAAACGCTGAATATTTTTGTTAGATTTGTTTTAAACTCAAATCTCATTTATGAAGAAAATAGTTGTCTTATTTATGGTGTTCTGTCTTTTGATTTCCTGCGAAAGAAAAGAGCCTAATTTTTCTGAGGAAACGTTAGAGATGCTAGCAGATCGTGGCGAAATAAAAGATGGAATTGTAAGATTGCCTCCTCCGCCAACTTCATTTACGGATTTATATTTTCGCATTGACGGCAATGAAATTGTTTTGACAAATTGCAATGAATTGTTTTTCTTTTATAAAAAATATTATTCTAAAGAATTCAGATCTTTCAAAGAGTTTTTAAATGCAGTTTTAAATGAGGAGTTTGTTTTGGACAGTAATTTGTTTAAAAAATCTAGTTATCCTCAAAGATTTAAATTAAATACTAAAATAGAAAAAGAATATTTTAATTTAGGATTTGATAAATTTTTAAAAAAGTATTCAAAAGAAACTATATCAAAAAGATTGATTCTTAATAGAGCGGTCATAAATGAAGGTGAGCATTCAACTATAGCATACTTTCTTTATTTAAACAAATACGATATAACTTCAGATTGTTATTTAGGAATAGATTTTGCCAGAAAAAGAAACGATTTATTTAAATAAAATCTACAATTCATGTTTCTTGTCAAAAGAATTTTTTAGAAAGTTCAAAATATACTTTAGTAACTGTTAGTGATAGATACTTTAGTTTTTTTATTTATGATTCTTCAATTTATCTACATTTTTAATCCAATTGATTGCAACTTCCATAGGCTCTTCAGCGTCTGAAAATGCTGTATTGTGGCCCAATTTTGGAAACAATTTATATTCATAATGTTTTCCTTTAGATTTTAATACATCAAGATATTCTATTGATAGCTTCGCAGGAACTTGAATATCTTTGCCTCCAAAAATCCAGATTCCTGGAATTGATAATTTAGAAAGAACATCATTGGGATTTGTGTCAATAAACTCATATCTGTCCGGATCATTGAATACATGTTTTCTTGCCTCTTCTTCTGAATGCGTATTCCAAAAATTTTTATTTCCATCTGTATAAAATTGGAATCTCAATTGTTCTTTGACTGTTATAAGAGCGCCGCTAAATATTGTCATAAATTGGACTTTCTTATTTTTTTCTGCAGTCAATGGAATTATCCATCCGGCCTGACTACCGCCTATTAAACCGATTGGTGTTGTATTATTTGACAGAGATTTTGATAAAGTATTTACGGCAGCACTCGCGTCTAAAGACAAAAGATTTAGATTTGAGAAATCAACATTGTTAGTTCCTACTTCAGGTCCGGCATATATACCAGCTGATTCTCCAACTCCACGTTTATCATACGTTAAAACTGCAATTCCATTGTTGGCTAGAATTGTAGCAAAGTTTATCATTCTTTTTTCTTGTCCCGATCCGTGAACAATCACAACAGCTGCCTGTACGTTGTCAGGTATAAAGACAGTTCCGGAAAGTGAAACTCCTTCACTAATAAATTTTATTTCCTTGGTAGTAAAGTTTGGCGGAATTGCAGATGTATAACTAGTGGCAAAAAACACCAGCATTAGGAGTAAATAAGTGTATGACTTTTTTGCTCTTAGCATGCTTTTAAAAATTACCAGTTTACTTTTCATTTATTAATTCACAATTATCGATGTATTCTTTTTAGTTGGTTTTAAAATCTTTACAACTCATACTTCTTATCAAAATAATTTTTTAGAACTCCAACTTGTACTAAAATCATAAAAGGAACTATTAAAATAGCATACAATAAAGTTTTAGAAATATGAATTCCCGAAACGATTCCCGAAATTTTATCGGTATACGATTTTCCTATTTCTAAGTTGTTTTCTGCTCGGGCAAAAAACACATTATAAGCAATTAAAACAGCCAAGGCAACTCCAATAAACACCCAGGTTGATATTGAAATTAAAGGTTTGTAAGGTTTTATTTTTGCTTTTTCAGCAACAAGAATTTGCGACATTAAGTTCGAAGTAAAGTCGGCAGATGGCGATTGCAAAGTGTTTTCGGCCATCATTTTCTCAATAAGATTTTCTATATTTTTATCGCTCTCTTTCATAATACTCAAGTATTTCAGGTTCTAACTGCTTTTTTAAAATGGTGGCTAATTTTTGTCGGCTTCTAAATAATTTCACCTTGACATTATTAGCATTTATATTCATGACTTTTCCTATTTCTTCTAAATTCTGATCTTCAAAATAAAATAAAGTCAGCAGGAAATTATCTTCACGGGGTAACAAATTTAAACAATTCTGAATGGCCTGCTTTCGTTCTTTGTCTTCTAAAGCACTTAATGCATTATCCATTGTTTTGATGAAGTGAGAAGAAAATTCATCTATCGAAATATTTAAATCATCCTTTTTGCTTTTCTTTAATCTGTCCAGACAAGTATTATAAGCGATTTTATAAATCCAGGTCGAAAATTTAGATTCGCCTTTAAACTTTGTCAACGAATTGTAAATCTTTATAAAAGTGTCTTGTGCAACTTCTTCTGCTTCTTCCCGGTTTTTAACCATTTTGAGTCCCAGCGTAAAGATCATATCTTTATAACGATCTACAAGAACGGCAAACGCATTGGTCTCGCCCTGCAGAACTTTGTCGATATAATGTTGATCATTTAGTGTACTCATATTATATAGGACGACGGTTTGTTTGTTTAGGTTACAAGAATTTTGAAAAATAAATTCCAATTTTTTAAATTCCAAATTCCAACTTAGAAATTTACATATATAATAAAGTTGGGAATGCGAAAACACCTTCAAAATTAACTCATAATCAGCAAGTTTTGGTCCCGAGGCTTCGGGATGGAATTTGGAATTTAAAATTTTTTACAAAAACTTGTAACCTCAATTTGAAAAGCCTCGTCATATGGAGTATCAATCAATTATAAAAACATAAAAATTATGGGACCACAAGTTTTAGTACCACTTAGTCTTTTTGCGATGATCTTTGGGATTGTCTATCTTTTTTACTCAACAAGAAACAGAGAGCGTTTGGCTCTTATAGAAAAAGGTGCAGATGCAAGTATATTTTTAAAAGGAAGAACTAAAGGAAGTTCGGCATGGAAAATCTTTGTTGTAAACGTTGCCTTCCTATTGATAGGAAGCGGTGTCGGAATCTTTCTGGGGTTGTTAATTTCGACCTACACTTCGTTAAATGCTGATGCAGTTTTCCCTTCAATCATTTTTATAATGGCAGGTATCGGACTTTTAGTTGGATTTAGAACGGCAAAAGATTTAGACAAAGAAGAATAAATTTTAAGTTAGAAATGAAAAACGCATCAAATTAATTTTTGATGCGTTTTTTTATTCTTTAGATCCGATGGTTTCGTAATATTCATCTACCGAAAGTTTGGGCTGCATGGATGCCATAACGGCAAGTTGGTCGCAGCGTTCGTTTTGCGGATGATTATTATGGCCTTTTATCCATTTAAAGTTGACCTGATGTTTACGGTAAACAATTAAAAATCGTTTCCATAAATCCGGATTTTTTCTCCCGACAAATTTCTTTTTTTCCCAGCCCAGAACCCATTTTTTTTCAACAGAATCAACCACATATTTAGAATCTGAAATAATTAAAACTTTCATGTTTGGGTTTTTGAGTTTTTCTAAACCAACAATTACCGCCAAAAGTTCCATCCTGTTATTAGTCGTAAGACGAAAACCTTCATAAAATTCTTTTTTGTGAGGCGTGCCAACCAGTTCCATCACTACACCATAACCGCCATTACCCGGATTGCCTTTTGCAGCACCGTCTGTATATATATGTACTTCGTGTTGCGTCATTTTATTTTTTGTTAACCATATTATATAAGTTCACTTAAAGTATTGTCTTATATTTCTTAGGTTATTTAAAAGTTCATTCTGATTTTAATATTTTTTAAACGCCAGTCTTAAATTATCTTATATGGGTTTTAAATTTTAGAACTTGAATCTTCCAGAATTCTATGAATAATCTCAGGAAAATGCTTTTGTTCTAATTCGTGAATCTTTTCGGCCACTGTTTCTGGAGTATCTTCATCTGTTATTGCCACATTTGCCTGAAAAATAATGCCGCCTTCATCGTAATGTTCATTTACATAATGAATCGAAATTCCGGTTTCTTTTTCCTTATTATTTACTATTGCCCTGTGTACATGCATTCCATACATTCCTTTTCCTCCATAATTAGGTAAAAGTGCCGGATGAATATTGATAATTTTATTTGGATACCTTTCAATTATGTTATCCGGGAATTTCAATAAGAAACCTGCCAGAACAATCAAATCCGGGTCGATTTCCTCTATTTTTTGTAGTATGTTTCTTTCTAAAAGTTCGTTTTTTGAGAAGATTTCGACTGGAATTTGATGATTTTTTGCTCTTTCGATCACTTTTGCAGTAGCATTATTTGTAAAAACCGAAACGACATTGGCGATTTTGGTTCCTGCAAAATATTTAATAATGTTTTCTGCATTAGTTCCTGATCCTGAGGCAAAAACAACAATTTTTTTCATAATAGCGTGTGTTTTGAGAATGCAAAAAACGGAATAAAAATCGAAAATAAATAGTATTAAAAGGGCTTTCTTGAAATTAATTTTATAAATTAGTGTCACATTTATAAACTAAATAGTTGTTTTAAAATAAAGTTTTTTATTTTTGCCAACAAATTAAATTCTAAAATTAAAGATTATGTCAGACATTGCATCAAGAGTAAAAGCGATTATCGTAGACAAATTAGGTGTTGACGAAAACGAAGTTGTAACAGAAGCAAGCTTCACTAATGATTTGGGAGCTGACTCATTAGACACTGTTGAGCTTATTATGGAATTCGAAAAAGAATTTGATATTCAAATTCCGGACGATCAAGCAGAAAACATTGCTACTGTAGGTCAAGCTATTTCTTATATCGAAGAAGCTAAAAAATAATAATACCACACCCGAATTCTAAAAATTCCAAAGTTGAATTATCAAATCCCAAAATTGGAATTTGTTTTTTGAAAAATTGAAATTTATAGAAATTCGGGTGTTATTATTTTTTTAAAATTTAAAATTCGATTGATTTTCAATCAAAAAGATATATTTATATTGTAATGCCCATGGCTCTTAAGTAACATTACTGTTAAGAAAGCGTGGGTTTTATTTGTTTAAAGTACAAAATACATATTTATGGCATTAAGGCGAGTTGTTGTAACAGGATTAGGTGCACTTACTCCTATCGGGAATAATATCCAGGAATATTGGGATGCACTTGTGAATGGAGTTAGCGGAGCCGCACCCATCACATATTATGATACAGAGAAGCATAAAACTAAATTTGCCTGTGAAGTAAAAAACTTCAACATTGAAGATTTTATGGATCGTAAAGAATCTAGAAGATTAGACAAATTTGCTCAATATGCTGTTGCTGCCAGTGATGAAGCTATTAAAGATGCTGGACTTACTGATGATAATATCGACAAACAAAGAGTTGGTGTTATCTGGGGAGCAGGAATTGGAGGTTTGGAAACTTTTCAGGAAGAGGTAATTTATTATGCAAAAGGCGATGGAACTCCAAAATTCAATCCGTTTTTTATTCCTAAAATGATTGCTGATATTGCTCCTGCGCATATTTCTATGCGTAATGGTTATATGGGACCAAATTATACAACGGTTTCTGCATGTGCATCTTCTGCAAATGCATTAATTGATGCTTTCAACTACATTCGTTTAGGAATGTGTGATGTTATTATATCAGGTGGTTCTGAAGCTGCTGTTACCATTGCTGGTATGGGGGGTTTTAGTTCTATGCACGCTTTATCAACAAGAAATGAAAGCCCGGAAACAGCTTCAAGACCTTTTGACGCAACCAGAGATGGTTTTGTATTAGGAGAAGGAGCAGGAGCCCTGGTTCTTGAAGATTACGAACATGCAAAAGCACGTGGAGCAAAAATTTACTGCGAAATTGGCGGTGGCGGAATGTCATCTGACGCTTATCACTTAACTGCACCACATCCGGAAGGAATTGGAGTTATTGCAGTAATGAAAAATACATTGAGAGATGCAGGAATGAACCCTGAAGATGTTGATCATATCAATACTCACGGAACTTCTACTCCATTAGGAGATGTAGCCGAATTAAAAGCAATCAGTGCTGTTTTTGGTGAACATGCAAAAAACATCAATATCAACTCTACAAAATCAATGACAGGACATTTACTTGGTGCTGCCGGAGCTATTGAAGCAATTGCTTCTATTCTGGCAATGCAACACAGTCTTGTTCCTCCAACAATTAATCATACAGTTGTTGATGAAAATATTGATCCGGCATTAAACCTTACATTAAACAAGCCTCAAAAAAGAGAAGTAAACGTAGCTATGAGCAACACTTTTGGTTTTGGCGGACATAATGCTTGTGTATTGTTTAAAAAATTAGTTGACTAGTTTTGTCTATGAATATTATCAAAAAAATATTTACGAAATCCCGTTCTCAAGAAGACGGGATTTTTTTTGACACTATTCAGAAAATACTTGGTTTTCAGCCTGTTTCTATTGAGTTTTATAAGAAAGCATTTACACACCGATCTTCCAACAAATTAGATGAATCGGGCCATCCTATCAATTATGAAAGGCTGGAATTTTTGGGTGACGCAATGTTAAGTGCGGTAATTGCAGCACATTTATTTAATAAAGCTCCAAATGGTGATGAAGGCTATCTGACCAAGATGCGCTCGAAAATTGTAAGCCGTGAACATCTGAATGAATTAGGGAAGGACTTAAATCTGGTTCGTTTTGTAGAAAGCAAAGTGCCAATTCAGCATTTTGGAGAAAACATTCATGGTAATATTTTTGAATCTCTTATTGGTGCAATTTATCTGGATAAAGGATATGCTTTTTGCGAAAGGTTTATTCAGAAAAGAGTTATTACTCCTTATGTAGACATTGCCCGACTTGAGGGAAAAGTGATCAGTTATAAAAGTTTGGTTATCGAATGGTGCCAGAAAGAAAAGAGAATCTTTCATTATGACATTTTTGAGGATAACGGAATTGACGGACAACGTTTGTTTGGCGTAAAATTAAGTATTGATGATAAAGTAATTGCAAGAGCAAGAGCAACTTCAAAAAAGAAGGCAGAAGAAAAGGCATCACAAAGAGCCTATTTTGCATTTCAGGAAAAAATAGATAAGAAATAACTACATAAATAGCATAGCTTTGTTAAAGCTACAACGTTTTCGTTTATAAATTAACAAAAACATGCTAATCTTAACTATTGATGCTCCGTTAGAAATAGTATATTTACAACTTGATTTTTCATGATATGGCTATTCATAGATTGGATTTAGACGAATTTGACGAAATTGATTATTATTTAATGGCAATCCATACTTCATTGGAAGATTATCGACTGGCCTATTTTATCAATAAAAAACTTCCGATAAACCTCAGTAAAAGCAAGAACGAGATCCATGCTCAGACTAAGGAAGGTGAAGCAAATTTTTCGAGATTTTATTATTATGATTCTGAAAAAGCCGTTTCGTGGAATCTGATTCAGAATAAAAATGAAATCATTTCAGTGAGAAAAAATGATTTCCAGAATTTGTTTTCCAATGAAACAAGTGAGGTTTCTACAACAATTCATTTACTTCCTGAATTCAAAAAAGTAGATTATTTCCTGAAAATCGATAATAGCGATGAGGCTACTGATTTTTCAGAAATCCAACAACAACTAAATGCTATAGAGAGTATCGCAGCTATATATGTTGTTGATACAAACAAAATAAAATCAAAAAACAATCTAATTTTTTAAAAAAAATGCTTACAAACAAAAAAACTAAAATTGTAGCCACACTTGGACCTGCATGTGGTACGAGAGAGATTATCAAGGATATGATCGATGCAGGGGTGAATGTGTTTAGAATCAATTTTTCGCATGCTGACTACGAAGGAGTAAAAGAAAAAATCAATATCATCAGAGGATTAAACGAAGAGTTTGGTTATACTACTGCAATCCTTGGAGATTTACAGGGGCCAAAACTTAGAGTTGGTGTGATGGAAGAAGGAACGGTTGTACATGATGGTGATGAAATTACTTTCACAACAGCAGAAGATATTGTCGGAAATGCAAAAAAAGCATTTATGAAATATCAAAATTTCCCAAATGATGTAAATGTTGGAGAGCGTATTTTGCTTGACGATGGTAAACTTATTTTCGAAATTGTTTCTACAGATAAAAAAACAGAAGTTGTTGCTAAAGTAATTCAGGGTGGAGAATTAAAATCTAAAAAAGGAGTTAATTTACCAAACACTAAAATCTCTTTACCAGCTTTAACTGAAAAAGATATTGCTGATGCTATTTTTGCAATTGAGCAAAAAGTAGACTGGATTGCACTTTCGTTTGTAAAAACACCTCGCGATTTACAAGACTTACAAGACTTAATTGCTAAGCATTCAGAATATAAAATTCCAATTATTGCTAAAATTGAAATGCCGGAAGCTCTGGAGAACATGGATAAAATTGTAGCTTATTGCGATGGTTTAATGGTTGCCCGTGGAGATCTTGGAGTTGAACTTCCTGCACACGAAGTACCATTGGTTCAAAAAGATTTGATCCGCAGAGCAAAAACCGCAAGAATTCCGGTTATCGTTGCTACTCAAATGATGGAAACGATGATTACAAGTTTAACTCCGACAAGAGCAGAGGTAAATGACGTTGCAAACTCAGTAATGGACGGTGCAGATGCTGTGATGTTGTCAGGTGAAACTGCTACAGGAAATTATCCGGTACAGGTAATTCAAAGAATGACACAAATTTGTGAAGCTGTTGAAGATTCTCCGCTAATCCAGGTTCCACAAAATACACCACAAATTAAAACTAAACGTTTTATTACAAAAACGGTTTGTCATCAGGCAGCTTTACTGGCTAATGAAATTAAAGCAAAAGCAATTTGTACATTAACAAACAGCGGTTATACAGCTTTCCAAATTTCGGCTTGGAGACCATCTTCAGGACATATTTTAGTATTTACTTCAAACAGAAGAATTTTAACGCAACTGAATTTATTATGGGGAGTAAAATCTTTTTACTACGATAATGAAAACAGTACTGATGATACAGTAACAGATGTAAATAAAATTGCTGTTGAAAAAGGATTTGCTCAAAAAGGAGATTACCTAATCAACCTTGCTGCAATGCCAATCAAAGATAAAGGAATGGTAAATACCATGAGAGTATCTGAAATTGAATAGATAGTTCAATAAAATTGAAAATAATAAAAGCCATCAGGATTAATTCTTGATGGCTTTTTCAGTTAATAAAAAGCTTATGACAGATTTCATAAGCTTTTTTTGTTTTACCTACGATTTAAAATTCATTTTTAGGAATCTCTAATTAACAAATTTTTGTAAATGAAATATGACGAATCAAAAAACCTCATTTTCTTGTTTCATTTTATAAAATGAAACAAGCTAACACGCTATAAATATAATTGTTGCATTTTTTATTGCTTAATTTTGAGACACTTAAAGAAATGTTAAAGATATTTTGAGTAACTATTTTCTTTCAAAAAAATTACTTAATAAACTAAGCTCACTCTGATCAGGTAGGTTTTAACTTTTTAATATTTCAGATACCAACAGGCAGAGAAATTATTAATAAAAATTATTACCATGAAACAAATCAAATTACAATGTGTATTTAGTAATGCATTCTTACTGTTTGCATTAGTGAGTTTTACAGGAGTTTCTATTTCGGCTCAGAGTAAAAAACAACCCAATATTTTAGTTCTTTGGGGAGATGATATCGGAATTACAAATATCAGTGCTTATAGTGATGGTTTAATGGGCTATACTACGCCCAATATAGATAAGTTAGCCAATGAAGGAGTCCGGTTTTTACATTATTATGGAGAACAAAGCTGTACTGCAGGGCGTGCTGCTTTTTTAACAGGACAACATGGTATTCGTACCGGACTTACAAAAGTAGGTTTTCCTGGCGCACCGATGGGGATGAGCCAGCTTGATCCTTCAATTGGCGGAATCATGAAAAGTCTTGGCTATACAACAGGACAGTTTGGTAAAAACCATGTAGGCGACCGTAATGAAAGCTTACCGACCTTAAATGGCTTCGATGAGTTTTTCGGTAACCTTTATCATCTAAATGCAGAAGAAGAACCAGAACTACCGGATTATCCTAAAGATCCTGAATACCTGAAAAAATTTGGACCAAGAGGTGTTTTAAAATGTACTGCAACAAATGTTGATGATGGCACTACTGATCCACGTTTTGGAAGAGTTGGAAAACAAAAAATCGAAGATACCGGAGCACTTACTAAAAAAAGAATGGAAACGGTGGATGATGAAACATCTGCAGCAGCAATTGATTTTATAAAAAGACAAAATGCAGCCGGTAAACCGTTTTTCTGCTGGTTTAATGGTACTCGTATGCACCTTCGTACGCATGTTCGTGCAGAACACAGAGGAAGATATACCCACGGTGACAGCGAATATATTGATGGTATGATTGAACATGATGAAACAATCGGAAGTATTTTAAAAGCACTGGATGATTTGGGAATTACCGATAATACTATTGTAGTATATTCTACAGATAATGGCCCTCACATGAATACCTGGCCTGATGGTGCTATGACCTCTTTCCGTTCAGAAAAAAATACAAACTGGGAAGGTGCTTTTCGCGTTCCCTGTATAGTACGCTGGCCTGGTAATATCAAACCGGGAACAGTAACAACTGAGTTAATGAGCCATAATGACTGGCTTCCAACTTTTGCTTCTATTGCAGGCGAACCGGACATTACGAATAAACTTTTGAAAGGCTACAGCGCAAACGGAAAAAGCTATAAAGTTCACCTGGATGGTTTTGACCAAACCCAATTACTAAAAGGAGGGAAAAGTGCAAGAGAGAAATTCTATTATTCCGATGATGATGGTTTATTAGTTGGTATGCGTGTTGGAGATTATAAATATGTTTTTGCAGAACAACGTCTGGCAGGAACAATGGGTGTTTGGGCAGAACCATTTACAGAACTTCGTTTGCAGAAAATATTCAATTTATATCAGGACCCGTATGAGCGTGCTGACTTTACTTCAAACACCTATTGGGATTGGTTAATGAATCATGTAGGATCTGTGTATGGTGCAATGAATGATGTATTTGTTTTTGCAGAAACATTCAAGGAATATCCGCCACGTTCTTTCCCGCCAAGTTTCAATCCAACGGTTATTCTTAAGCAGACATTACAAGGGATTAAAACACAACAGTATGTGGAGAAAAATATTTTACCCAAACTAAAAGAAGAAGAGACAGCTACGAAAAAGAAAAAATAAATAACTATAAGAGATTCGGATTTTTAAATCTGAATCTCTTTACCTAAGATGCAAACACCATGAGTAAAAGAATATTTTTTCTACTGCCAGTCGTTTTGTTTTTCTTTTCCTGTAAAAAATCAGATACTTTTCCTGCGCCCAAAACAGACAACAAACAAACAGAAATTGCTGTAAGCGGTGATCCGTTGCCGAGTTGGAATGAGGGTACTTTAAAAAGTGACATTGTTGCTTATGTAGAAAAAGTAACCAAAAAAGGGAATCCTGATTTTATACCGGAAGAAAACAGAATTGCAACATTTGATAATGACGGAACATTGTGGGCAGAAAAACCATATGTACAGGAGCTTTTTGCTTTTTATAGGGTTAAAAAAATGCTTGAGGCAAAACCAGAGCTGGCAAAAAAACAACCTTTTAAAGCGGTTGTAGAAAAAGATAAGACCTTTTTTGAAAAAGGAGGTGAAAAAGCATTAATTGAACTGGTTGCCGCAACTCATACCGGAATGACCGAAGAGGAATTCGAGGCTTCGGTTGCAGCATTTTATAAAGAGGCAAAATACCCCGGTAAAAATGTTGCTGTAAAGCAAATACGGTATCAGCCGCAATTAGAGCTATTAAATTATTTGCGTGCCAACGGATTTAAAACGTATATCGTAACCGGAGGAACAATAGAAGTGGTAAGAGGAATATCTCAGGATTTTTATGGAATCCCAAAAGATCAGGTTGTCGGAACCTCTTTCAAATATAAATATGATGAAACTAAAAATGCTATACAGAGAGAAGCAGCTTTAGATCATTTTAATGATAAAGAAGGAAAACCTGTGGGCATACAACTGCATATTGGCCAACGGCCTGTTTTTGCCTGCGGAAATGAAGGCGGTGCCGGAGATATTGCAATGTTGAAATATTCACAGGGAAATAAATACCCATCGTTTCAACTGCTTATCAACCACAATGATTCTATCAGAGAATACAGTTATCAGGAAAAAGATAATGCATCGTTAAACGCAGCAGCAAAAAACAAATGGCATGTTGTTGATATGAAGAAAGACTGGAAAAAAATTTTTCCGGATAATTAGATTGAGTTAGTTAGAATTGAAGTGAAACAACTTTTTATAAGTTGTTTCATTTTGATTTTAAAATGAAGAATCTATAAATAAAAACCATGAAAAACATACAATTTTCTAAACATATTAGATTGTTAATAAGTGCAGTTTGCCTGATTTTAAATTTAAATTTTTATGCTCAGGAACAAGCCGAAAAATCCGGTGCAAGTGCACAGGAGCTTGCAGACAAACTCGCCAATCCTGTTGCCAGTCTTATTAGTGTGCCATTTCAGAATAATATAAATTATGGGATCGGGCCATATAATGGTTCAAAATATGTCATCAATTTTCAGCCGGTTATTCCTTTTAAATTGACAGAAAACCTCAATTTAATTTCCAGATATATTATTCCGATAGTAGATCAAAGGGATATAACGGGAGATAATACAAATGAATTTGGTTTAAGTGATGCGACAATTACCGCATTTTTTGCACCCAAAAGTGATAAACTGATTTACGGAATTGGTCCTGCATTTTTAGTCCCTGTTGCAACGGATAAATTTTTAGGGACAGAGAAATTCGGGATCGGACCGAGCGCTTTAGTGATGCATCAGGGAAAAGGACTTACAATAGGGTTTATAGCCAATCAGATTTGGTCAGTAGCCGGAAATGAAGATCGTGCAGATGTTAATCAGTTTTATACACAAATATTTCTTTCTCACAGTTATAAAAGTGGAGCGAGTCTGGGCGTAAATGCCGAAATAACCCAAAATTGGGAGGGCAGAACGACGATGATATCCCTCAATCCTTCTATAGGAGGTATTACCAAACTGGGAGATCAGGTGGTGCAGTTGGCTGTATCACCACTTATTCCAATAGTTGGGCCACACGATTTAAGGCCAGACTGGGGGTTACGGGCGATTGTAGCTTTTGTGTTTCCGGGAAAATGATGCGATAAAAAAGCATTAATAATATAAAATAATCTTAATGTAAGAAAAATACCCATTCATTATACCGATTAAAGAAAAAATTATATCTTTGAGTGATTATTAAACGCCTGTTTTATAATGTATTATATTGAAAATTGTAGTCTTTCTTCTCTATTCGCCATTCATTCAAGATTTAATTAAGATTTAAAAATTCGAGTCAAATCTATTTAATCATTAATTTAAATACCACACAATGAATACTAAAAGAACAAACCTTCGTTTTGCCCCAATATTTTTATTGGTTTTTTTATATAGTTGCTCGCCAACTGTAAAAGTTACTACTGATTATGATCACTCTGCCAATTTTAGCGAATACAAAACCTTTGCAGTTTATGATTTAAAAGCACAGGAGGGGCAGGTAAACCAATTAAATGTTGATCGTGTTATAAATGCCATTCGGTCTGAAATGACTGCAAAAGGCTTTACAGAGTCATCATCCAACCCTGATTTAAAAGTAAATGCAGTATCGATCTTAAAAAACAAGCAATCTGTTACAGCCGACACCAATTTTTATGGATATGGAGGAATGTATCGTCCTTATGGATATTGGGGCGGAGGTGCAATGATGGGCAGCGGTACAACAACATTTAATACTTATGATTATGTTGATGGTTCTCTCGTGATTGATATCGTTTCTGCCAAAACTCAAAAACTGGTATGGCAGGGAGTGGGTAATGCTCAGATAGACAGCAAACCGGATAATCCCGAAGAATTTATTGCCGGTGCCATTAAGAAAATCTTAGAAGGTTTTCCTCCGGGTGCAGTAAAAAATAACTAAGACCTCAAGTAAGCTGTGCTTATCCTTTAAGGTAAGTACAGCACTAAATTATATTTTTCTATTCTACAAAGTCCCCGATACAATATAATTTAAGTTTAAGGATATGCTCGATATAATACTTTCACTTTTCTTTTTTATAGCGACACTTATTGGTTTTGCGACTTCTTTTATGATCCTTTTTTCAAAAAAAAATTATTCAAAAAGTTTTTTTTTGGGACTTTTCCTGTTTAGCCTGGCCGTTGTAAGTATTTATAATTTCTATCTGACAGCAAATGCTTTTAAAAACTTTCCGGATTTATTTGTCATTACCAAAGCGTTTATTTTTTTAGTGGCCCCATGTTCTTTTTTGTATGTTAGAAATGTTTTGTTTTCGGTCGAAATGTTTAGAAAGTACGATTGGCTGCACTTTTTGCCTTTTATCTTATATTTCTGTTTAACGCTTATCGTATGGCTTGCAAATGTAACAGACATACAATTTGTTGGTTATATTTCATCAAAAGCAAAAAATCCTTTTACAATGCTAAATCTAACGATTTGGTTAATTTATGCTTTTTGTCAGACCATGATGCTCCTGAATTATAGCTTAAAAAAAGTGGTACAAAATAAACCTCAAAAGCTAAAAATTATTGGTTGGTTAAGAATTTATAACCTCGTTATATTGTTTTTGTTTTCGGCACTTTTTGTACATTATTTTTTGATAAATAAAGTAACGAACATAGATTTTTCAAGTTACATTCTGATTTCCTCAGTATTGATTTTTACCGTTGGATGGCTTTATTTTAAACCACAGCTCTTTTTTGATAATCAGGAAAACTTAGAATTTATGACAGATAAACCTTTGATCGCTCAAATCGATGAAATTAAAGATCTGTCGTTGATAAAAGAAGTTACAACAGAAAAAAAACAGGAATACCTCTTAAAACTTGACACTATTTTTTGTGCAAAAAAACTTTTCCTGAAAAAAGATTTTGTCATTCGCGACTTGTCCGAAGAAACCGGCATATCCATACATCAGCTTTCAAATTTAATTAATTCAGAATTTAACCTGCATTTTCAGGATTATGTGAATCTAAAAAGAATCGAATATTTCAAGGAAAAAATAAATGACCCGGAATGGAAGGATTTATCGCTCGAAGGCATGGCCTGGGGATCCGGATTTAAATCCCGGACGACTTGTTTTAGAGCCTTTATAAAACATACCGGAAAATCACCATCAGAATATTTTAAGGCAATCAGGCTGGATTGTGAGAAATCAAATGTTTTTTATTTAAAATCTTTAGGCTGAAAAACACCAAATAAGAAACAATTTGTTGGGCATTAATTTAAACATATATACTATGAAAACTAAAATTATGCAGCATAGACAAACCATAAAACTAATCAATACATTATTGCTTTTGTCTGTTTCTTTTTTGGCAAATGCACAGCTAAAAGGCGGACATATACTGGGCGGAATGGGTTTGCAGGCAGGAACACAAAGTCCGGAAAATACACTTATAGTGTATGTTCCGGGATATTTTTACGGAGCCTCGAAGCTACGCGACAGTAATGGAGATATTGCTGTCCGAAATCCTGATATTAACATGTTTGTTACAGGAGCGGGAGTTTCGTGGGTTAGTGATTTCAAAATTTTGGGAGCCAATTATGGAGCAACAGCTTTGTTTGCAGTTGCTTCTAACAGAATTGAAGGTAATAATGTAAACATCGATGGATCTCTTGCTTTTACAGACACTTATATAGTTCCGGTACAATTGGGCTGGCATAAAAAACGGGCCGATTTTGTCTTTAGTTATCAAATCTATCTTCCAACAGGAAAATACAAAGCCGGAGCAACAGACAATAGCGGGTTGGGAATGTTTATGAATGAATTTTCTGTTGGGACAACATTATTTTTTAACGACAAAAAGACGTTTCATTTTGCAACAATGGCTTCGTACGAAATCAACGGAAAAAAGAAAGATACCGATATAAAAACCGGAGATATCCTGAGTTTTGAAGGCGGACTGGGAAAAACATTTTATTGTTTGAATGCCGAAAAAACGGCTCCAAAATCTATTATAAATGCAGGGTTAATTTATTACCTGCAATACAAAGTTACCAATGACGAAATTCCGATCGGGCCAATTGTCTGGCAAGGCGACAAAGACCATGTAGCAGCATTGGGAGCTGAGGTGAATTTTCTGCATCTAAAATCCAAATCTACGATTGGTTTGCGCTGGTTAGGAGAGATTGATGCCATAAACAGATTTCAGGGAAGCACTTTCTTCCTGACGCTGGCACATATTTTTAGTACAAAAAAAGAATAACTTTTTTTTAAAGCTTATGCAGAAATTGATCTTTTTTAGCGTCCTGTACTTGTTTTTTTCCAATCTTACATTTGGACAAAAACCACACATTAGCGTAAAAGATTCTCTTGATGGTGCTTTCGATTTAAGCGACTACATTATTTATGCACACGGTTTTATCGTAGTTCCAACCATTATAACTGAACCCGCTTTGGGCGGAATTGGAGGTGCAATTGTTCCTGTATTTCTCAAAAAGCGCTCTCCGGTAGTGGACGAAAACGGAAAAAAACGATTCATCAATCCGGATATTACGGGAGGAATCGGAATGTATACCGGAAATAAAAGCTGGATGGTCGGTGCTTTTCGTTCAGGAACTTTAGTAAAACCAAAAATATTATACCGGGTTATGGCCGGCTATGGCGATATGAATATTTCATTTTATGCGAATAATCTGCCAACCGGAAATGATGAAGAATTTAAACTCAATTTTAGGTCAACTATTTTTTATACCCAATGGCTCAAGCAGTTTCGAAATGCAAAATGGAGCGCCGGACCGCAATATCTGTTTTTAAATTCAAAAATAAACTTACCCAGTTTAGATCTTCCTCCGCCTTTTGTACAGCCAAAAGATATTAAAAGTACCATTAGTCAGTTTGGCGGTGCAATACAGTTTGACGGGCGTGACAATATTTTTACTCCGGATAAAGGAATACGGCTTCAGTCAGATTTTTTCTGGTCAGATGACGCCATAGGAAGTGATTATGATGCCTGGAGGGTAAACTTGTCTGCAATAGGATATCATCCGATAACTAAAAAATTAATTGGCGGACTCAGGATAGAAGGAGAGCAGGCGTTTGGGAGCCCGCCATTTTATCTTTTGCCGGGAATCAATTTGCGCGGAATTCCGGCTGCACGATATCAGGGAAAAACCAGCATTGTTACCGAAGCCGAATTGCGTTGGGATGTCTACAGAAGATGGAGCCTTATGGGGTATGGCGGTCTGGCAAGTGCTTTTAACGACTGGGATAAAGCTTTTGCAAAACCGGTAGTGTACAGTTACGGAACAGGTTTCAGGTATTTATTAGCCCGAAAATTTAAACTCCGAATGGGCGTAGATGTGGCAAAAGGCCCCGAAGACTGGGCTTACTATATTGTTTTTGGAAGCAACTGGATGAGATAGTACAATTTAGTTTTAGTATAAAAACCCCGTCAGAATAATCTCTGCGGGGCTTTTCTTTGTATACGATCTTAAGATTTACCTTTTCCAGTAAGGCTTAATAATTTTGTTTTCTTTACGGCTTAATGTCAATAAAATAAAAGCACCAAGAGAACAGAAAACAATTGCCTGAATTGATCCTTCGGGACCAAAAGCAGCTCCTGTAATTAATTCAGGGCCTTGTATGTTGGCTTCTAATAAACTGCTTGTCTTTTCGTTTCCCGAAGTTATTGCTCCAAAAATTCCCGACTGTGTAAAATTCCATGCAAAATGCATTGCAATCGGAAACCATAAATTGCGGCTGTAAATAAAACCGGCTCCCAATAAAAAACCCGCAGTTGTGATGCAAATTCCAGAAACCAAAGTTCCGTTTGGGTTTGCCAAATGGAAAGCTCCAAATAAAACGGACGAAATAGTCAGCGCAATATAACTTCCTAATTTTTCTTCGATGATTCTAAATATAATGCCACGTACCAATATTTCTTCGATAATGGCAACGGTAAACATAATGGCAAACGGAATAAGAATAAAAGAAACCGGATTTACTTTTAAAACATTATAACTTCCGTTGAGGTAAATGACCAAAATAGTCAACGATTGTAAAATAAATCCAATTAAGAAACCGATTGTCAGATTTTTTAAAAGCCCTTTTGAAGCAAATTCTGTTACAGCTCTTTTTTCATAATATTTAAAGAAAAGAATATAGCTCAAAATGCAGGTTGATGAAACAAAAATTCCTTTCAGAAGATTCCTGTAGTTTTTATCAAGAGATGTTAATACGAGTAATTTTGAAGCAATCTGCTGGCCTATAATTACAACTGCCATAAAAACAAGTATGGCAAGGATAATCTTGATTATTGAATAATTAAATATTTTTTGTCTGACAGTAAGAGTTTCCATTTAAATTTGGTTTAAGTATTAATTTGAAGCAAATGTAGACTGCTTCAAACCCAAAAAATAGAATGAAATTTGCCTGCCTTATAATTTCTGAAATTGCTTAGGCAAAAACCCGGTTTGATTTTTAAAGGTTCTGATAAAATGGCTCTGATCTGAAAAACCACATTGAAAACCAATTTCAGTCAGATTATTTTGGTTGGATTTTATGAGCGAAAGCGAGCGGTCGATTTTAATCCGGCGCATATATTCTCCTAAAGTGCAGCCAAAATATTTCGGAAAATGTTTTGAAATCGTAATCGGATTTAAGTTTAAAACCTGTGCGAGATCCTGCAAATTTGGATTTTCGTTCCAGCAATCGTTCAGTAATTCATTAAGGCTTTTAACCCAAAACGGACTCTTTTCAAACCGTTCCAAATGACTGTTCGTGTTCGATAATTGTGCAAATAACATATTGATCGTGTCACCAGAAAAAGCATCGGCAACCAGGCTTTCCTTAAAAATTTTCAGCATTAAAAATTTGGTAAACGTTGTATTCTGAATAGATTTTTCGATTGTAGCTTCGCTAATCTGCAGTTCTTTCAGCAAGTTTTCCTCAAGTTCGATATTTATGTTTTTAGAAGGAAAAAGGGTATCGTGGTTCATGTGCAGTTCATCACTATGATAAAATAATAACGAACCCGGACCCACAACTTCACTAAAGTTTTTTCGTTTCTCAGAAGTTCCGCCCTTCAAAAAAAGCGTAATATGCGCATTATTATGCGAATGCCAGCCCTCGTAAACCTTGTCGTGATATTCCGTTTCTACAACAGTAATTCCCTGAGTATTGTTAAATATACTTTTAGTATTTCCTAAGTATTTCTCTTTTTGAAGTTCGTACATTTTTCAGATGGGTTGCGTGGCATTTCGACAACCAAAATAACACTTATTTGACAAACAATCATTCAGGATTCAGTTTGGTTGTCATGACGAATTCAGTTTTACATAATTTGTAATCTTTTACGCCTTAATAAAAAGATTGTGAAAAAATTAACCGCAGAATAGCAACAAATTACATAAAATTTAATTGTTTTGTAACAAATTAGAAACACAAGAGACTAATTTATCAAAACCTTAAACATTCATTTATGAATACATTTACATTCAAATCGGTACTTGCTGCTTCGGTATTTTTCGTGGGAGCAACAAGCTGTTTTGCACAAGACGTTTTAGTAAACTCTCTAAAACTAAATGCAAGTGATAAAAGTAAAGAAAACTTTAAATTCACAGAACAGATCAATTTAGGAACAACTTCTGTAAAAGCTCAGGGTTCTTCGGGTACATGCTGGAGTTATTCTACAAACTCATTTTTAGAATCAGAAATGATTCGTTTAGGAAAACAACCTGTAGAATTATCTCAGATTTATTCGGCAAGAAATGTTTATGTAGAAAAAGGGATTAATTATGTTCGTATGCATGGCGCGGTTACTTTGGGTGACGGAGGAGCATTGCATGACGTAATCAATATGTACAAAAAATACGGAACTGTACCAAGAGAAGTTTACACAGGATTAAACTATGGTACAGACAAAAATAAATTTGCCGAAATGTCTGCTCTTATTGAAGGCGTTTTAGCAGCTGTTGTAAAAAATCCAAATGGTGAATTAACGCCAAACTGGCAAAAAGCGTATGCTGCTGTTATTGACTCTTATTTAGGAAAAGTGCCGGATAATTTTAATTACAAAGGAAAAAACTACACCCCACAATCTTTTGCCAAAGAAATCGTAGGAATCAATCCTGACGATTATATCGAAATGTCTTCTTTTACAACTGCTCCTTATTACCAAAAAACAACAATGATGGTACCGGACAACTGGTCTTTTGATCAGGTTTATAATGTAAAAGTAAACGATATGACAGATGTTATTGACAATGCTTTGAAAAAAGGATATACGGTAGCGTGGGCAACAGACGTGAGCGAAAAAAGCTTTAGCTGGAAAAACGGAGTAGCGTATGTACCGACAAAAAAATTCGATGATATGACTGCCGAAGAAAAAGCAGATATGTTTAACGGACCAAAACCGGAACCGGAAATCACTGCAGAAATGCGTCAGGCTGCGTTTGATAATTATACAACAACAGACGACCACGGAATGCATATTATTGGTTTAGCAAAAGACCAAACCGGAAGAGAATATTATATCGTAAAAAATTCATGGGGAGAAACAAACGACTACAAAGGTTTCTTGTTTGTAACCAAAAATTTCGTAAAATATAAAACGACTGCTTTAATGGTAAACAAAGGCGGAGTTCCTGCTGAGATTGCTAAGAAATTAGGGGTTTAATTTACTTCAGTTTTAAGAAAATAAAAAGCGCTGCAATTTTTGGATTGTGGCGCTTTTTTATAAGGAACTTCAAAAAATTATTCTTCAATTATTTTTTTTATCTTTTGATATATTTGTTTTTCATAACCATCAAAGCTATCTAGTAACTTTTTTCTTACTGAATCAGTTTGTGAATCATAATAATCAATAATTTTTTGCGGAACACCATAATCACTGGCAGTTCTAGCTTCATGACTAAATGCATTGTATTCAAGTTTGATTAATAATTTATCGATGCCTTTAATGTCTTCAAAATTTTTATTTTGCTGTTGAGAAATTCGAAATTTATACATTAAGTTGAAAACGCCTAGGTATTTTACTAATTGATATTTAAATGTATTAAATATTAATGTTGATGTATCTCTCATTGCAGAATTTACGGCATTTTTAGTCTCAGTTTCAATATCTATTTTTTTGTTGTTTTTTTCAGCTTCTTCAGCTTTTGCCTTAATTCTTTTTTCTAATCGTTCAAAATTGTAATTGTAAACTCCCAAATATCCATTGTAGATATAACTTAGCAAGGATGCTGTGAGCACTGATGCAGAAGTACCATTTTGGTCTGTATACTTTCTATCAATTAGAAAATGTAAATTTTTATTTTCAAGCGTAAATTCTTTTATCAAATCTAATACAACCTGAAAACCATTTTTATTCAATTTTAAATACGGAATAGCATTTAAATCATTAATTAAGTCGTTTATTTTTCTTTGCGCTTCTCCATCAAGATCATTTATAGCGTCATACATTTTGATTTTATCTCTTTTGCTAATTACTTTAAATTGTGATAAAATATAATCTGGTATATTTCTTTCTTCTTGGAGAGTTTTAATCTCAGCAAGTCTTTGTTTACTTCTATTGTCTAAATATTCAGGAGGAGTCATTTCATCATCAATCTCTTTTCTTTCATTTGATAACTGATAATTCTTATGCTCAATTTGAGTCCCAACTTTATCTATAACATCAAGAAACTCTTTTTCTAAAGAAATTACACGTCCTTTGAAATGCTCCATAAACCTTCCTGCTCTTCCTGCAATATTTTTGGCATCAAAAGTTAACAAGGGTTTTCCATTAATACCAGCTCCTTTTTCACTTTTATAAACAATCATATTTTTTGCTGTAGTATTGACACCTTCAGTTATTGTAGTTGTTGATGTTAGTATATTTACGTTAGACTCTTTTTTGTTAAATAGTCCTACTATTTCTTTTTGAATATATTTTGGTACAACACCATGATGAACACCAATTCCTTTTTCTAAGGATTCAATTACAACCCACCGATTATCATATTTACTTTTTAAATGGTCGATAAATGCTTCAAAGTAACTGGTGTTTATATTAACCCTCTCATATTCATTTGCAATTTTTTCTGCATTTGCTTGAGTATTGCAATAAACTATAGCATTTTCATTTACTGAGAGAATTCTATCAAGTATTTCTTGTATTCTTGACCTTTTTGTTTTCTTTTTTGTAAAATCAAAATTTACACCATCTATAT
>NZ_QETH01000042.1 GCF_003105115.1 Flavobacterium sp. HTF
ATTCCCTATTTTATATTTTATAAGCAGGATATTGCTTAAAAACATGAATACTATTAATATTTAACCCAAAAACAAATACCCATGACAAAAACTACCCTTGAATCAATTATTGTTCCTATTACTCCTCCAGGAACAGATATTACACCAGAACAAGCTGCTCAATCAATAGGAGGAGTAACCTTTCAACAAACAAAATCGGTAGAGATTTTATCTCCTTATGTAGAAGCATATTATAATGCTAAAGAGAATAATCTAACTATAAATGCTATTGTCTATGTTGATAATAAAATTATCACTGCAAATAATGGAGTACTGAAATATTCTGTTGTTCAAAATACGTATATAGATATGGATGGGCATGCTCAATTACAATTTTTTATTGTTTATGATATGCCTGAAGAATTATCAGGAGATTTGTCTATTTATGAGATAATTTTTGATGCCAGCCCAAAGTTATTTATTGGAGGACTTTCAAATTTGAAAACAATTCAAACTTTTCTGTGGGATATAGATCCTGAAACTTCGAGAGGAACTGAGACTACAGTTTTGCATAATTAAAGATTTAATAGTGTTAATTCGATTGAAATATGAAACAATAATGAGTAAGATTATTTTTTTGTTCATTTTTATATCACTAATTTTTCCTTGTGTTCTTTTTGCTCAACAAAAAAATGATGGATTAGTAAGCTCTGAAATTAAGAAAAAAGCGATTGAATTTGATAAAGAAATTTATTTCAAAAAAGCTCAGGAATTTTTTTTAGAAGGAAATTGGGATTCTACATTAGTGTACTCAATGAAACAACTCAATAGAACTGGTGCTGTTAAATTAAATGATTATTGCCATTATTTTAGAGCCGTAAGTTTTTTTCGAAAAAACCTTCTTAATGAAGCTAAGCGGGAATTTAAATTGATTTCAAAAAAATTAATCTTTAATTATAAAGTAAAGTTCTCTTTAGGAGAGATTGCCTTAGAACAGAAAGAATTTATACAAGCTTTAGAATATTTTGAACAAGTTCAGAAACTTCCAAATACGGTAAATTATGATTTTAAACGAAGTTATTTTTTACATAATATTGGTATATGTTATCTACATCTAGAAAAATTTGAAAAAGCTGAAGAATATTTGACAAAAACGTCCGAATTACATGAAATTGAAAAAGATACTTTATTACTTATAACGTCTTTTATGGATATTGCCAATTTGTATTACATACAATATAAAGACAGCCAGGCAATACCATATTTTGAGAAAGCGTATAATTTATCTAAAAAAGTAAAATCATTTGAGTTAAAAAAAACTGCTGCCAAGAACATGGCAGCAGTTGAAGAAAACAGGAAAAATTTTCAGGCTGCATTGGTTTACAGAAAAGAATATGAAACCTGGAAAGATTCCTTAAACGATCAAAATAAAGTCTGGGCAATTGCAGATTTGGAAAAGAAATTTGCTGTAAAAGAAAAACAAAAAGAAGTAAATATTCTGGCGGCAGAAAACAAAGTAAAAGCAGCCGAAAGAAATGGATTTCTGGCTTCGTCAGTTTTGTTGTTAGTTTTGTTTGGAACGGGAGTTTATTTTTACAGGCAAAAAGTTAAAAACAGTAAAATAATTTTAGAGCAAAAGAACGAACTCGACGAGCTTAATGCGACAAAAGACAAGTTGTTTTCTATTGTAAGCCATGATTTGCGATCTTCTGTAAACGCCTTAAAAACAAGTAACTGTAAATTGCTGGAAAACCTGGAAAACAAAAACTTTTCAGAACTAGATGTTTTGCTTCATAACAACAGTACAATTGCCAATGGTGCTTATAATCTACTGGATAATCTGCTTAACTGGGCTTTGTTACAAACCAAACAGGCTTATTTTTATCAGGAATCATTGCATCTTGCTTCGATTGTGCAACATGTTGAATACAATTACAAGCCTTTAATGCTGAATAAAAATATCAATTTTAAAAATGATGTAAGCGGTTCAGACTATGTATTTGCCGATATGGATTCGCTCAAAATAGTGATTCGTAATTTTCTGGATAATGCAATTAAATTCTCCAGTGAAAATGGTTCTATTTCTATTTATTCAAGACCTTCTTCAGAAGATTTTTGTTATTTGGTAATAGAAGATACCGGATTGGGAATGAACAAATCAACAAGGGAAGAATTGCTGAAAGAAACTGTCCTGCTTTCTAAAAAGAAAAACGACGACATAATAGGTACCGGTTTAGGAATGCAGTTATGTAAAAACATGATCAATAAAAACGGAGGAAAACTCGAAATTGAAAGTGAAGAAAATGTGGGAACTAAAATAATTATTGCATTACCAAAGTTTAAAAATAATGGATAATATAAATGTCCTCATTATCGAGGACACCCCTGCGGAAAGTGATGCTCTTGTAAAAGTGCTTGCGGAAAACAATTACACTATTGTAGGTGTTGCCCCGACTTACAGCGAAGCATTGAAAATGTTCTATAGTAATACTGTTGATATTGTGGTGATTGATGTTTTTCTGGACGGAAATCCAGACGGAATAACTTTTGCAGAAACGATAAACATTGTTCCGAATGGCGTAAAACCATTTGTATTTTTGACCAGTTCAAAAGACCGTCAGATTTTTGAAAGGGCAAAGCTTACAAAACCATTTAGTTTTTTGATGAAACCTTTTAATGAGCTTGAAATCTTATATGCGCTCGAAATGGCGGTAGAAAAGTTTTACGGACAACCAAATGTTTTTCATAGCGAAGATCAAAATACGATCATAAGCGATGATTCTCTTTTTATAAAAAAGAATAAGGCTCTGAAGAAAGTACGGTTTGAAGATATTGTATTTATTGAAGTTGAAGACCGCTATTGCAACGTCATAACCGAAACGGATAAATTTGTAATCCTGATATCGCTGACTAAAATTATTCAGTTATTAGACCCGGCAAAATTTTTCCAGACGCATCGAAATTATATCGTAAATGCAAGCAAAATCGAAGAAATCATTGTCAATGATAATCTGGTTATTTTAAAAGGAAAACATAAAGTAACCTTAAGCGATAAGTACAAAGATTTCGTGAAAAACTTCAGAGTATTGAAGTAAATATTTTTATAAAAGAAAAGGAGATTATTAATAATCTCCTTTCTTTTTAAATCTTGGATCGTGTTTTGAAATAAACTCTGTCCTGCGTTTTGGTACTTCTGTTTTTGGTAAACTCGCTTCTTCTGTTTTACTCGATGGTTCAATCAGCTGATTTAATTCTTTTATTTCAGCATCGGTTAAATCCCGGTAACGTCCAACAGGAATATCCAATGAGATATTGATAATACGAATACGTTTTAAGGCAGTAACATCATAACCCAGATATTCGCACATTCTACGGATTTGGCGGTTAAGGCCCTGCGTCAGAATGATTTTGAAAGTGGTTTTGCTAATTTGCTCTACTTTACATTTTCGGGTCACCGTATCTAATATCGGGACACCGTTTCCCATTCTTTGTATAAAACGCTCCGTAATAGGTTTATTGACTGTTACGGTATATTCTTTTTCGTGATTATTTCTTGCACGCAAAATCTTATTCACGATATCGCCATCATTGGTCATAAAAATTAAACCTTCACTGGCTTTATCCAGTCTTCCAATCGGGAAAATACGTTTCGGGTAATTGATATAATCAACAATATTATTTCTAACCTCTAAGTTGGTCGTACATTCTATTCCAACCGGTTTGTTGAAAGCCAGATACACCAGTTTTTCGTGCTTCTCCACAATCAGTTTTCCGTCTATGCGTACTTCATCATTTGTAGAAACTTTTGTCCCCATTTCAGGTACAACACCATTTATTGTTACACGTCCTTCCTCGATAAGTTTATCGGCTTCGCGACGGGAACAATAACCGGTTTCTCCAATAAATTTATTAAGACGTTTTAAATTCTCTTCCATACTGCAAAAGTAGGCAAAAGTTTAGACTTTTAGATTTCTTAAACTTTTAGATTTTATTTTCAAATTTTAATTTTTTTACAATTTTAAAAACCTTTTTAGTTTTAATCTCAGAACCTTAGTGCCTTAGTAACTTAGCTCCTCAAAAGAACCTTTGTCCCTTTGTTCCTCTGCAACTTTGAACCTTATTCTTAAGAATGAAATTTAAAACTATCTTCCGGAGCTTCTTTTCTTTCAAACATTCCATAATCACGAACTACGGTTGCAATTCTTAAATGATAATCTTTAAAAACCTCATTTCTGCCTTTTGCCTGAGCATAACGATGCATTTCAAGATTTCGCCATTCCTGAATACTTTCCTCATCCCGCCAAAAAGAAAGAGACAAAACCTTTTCAGGATCATTAAAACTCTGGAATCTTTCTATAGAAATAAACCCTTCAATAGCATCTAATTCAGGTCTTAATTTTGCTGCAATATCAAGATATTCTTCTTTTTTTCCTTTGTTTGGAATGACTTCAAAAATTACTGCTATCATTTTTTTTAATTTAAATTATAAAATTGAAATCCAGACTGCTTTCGGTAATCTGGCATTTATCATGGGTTCGTATTCTGTTTTATTTCCTAAAAAGGAAACGTTGTAATGGGTAAATAAATAATATAAAGCCTCTGTTGCCAAATGAACAGAAAAATATTTCGCCAGACACATATGTCCGCCAATTCCAAAAGTCAGGTGTCCATTATTATTTTCTCTTTCAATATCAAAAGTCATGGCATTTTTAAACTGATCAGTATCACGATTTGCAGCGGCAAGATTAACTAAAATTAAGTCATCTTTTTTGATTGTAATCCCGTTTAGTTCAATGTTTTCAACAGCAATTCGCCTGGTATTATGAATTGGCGGATCAAATCGTAATGTTTCAGTAACCATTTTCTGTATGAATATTTTATCAGTTTGATTTTGAAAGTTATTTTTTATTGAAAAAAACTGCAATAACGAATTGCTCAAAAGCCCTCTCCCGGCATCATAACTTTGAATAAGTAACCCGATTAAATTGCTGACACAGACCGACATTACTTCTTCTTGTGAAAGGGTGTAAGATAAAGAGATCTTATGCAATAAATTTTCATAAAAAGGTAGTTTTAAAATGTTTTCTTCGGTCATTACATAAATTTTCTCCGAAAGATCATTAAGCATTTCAGTCTCTTCAGCTGTTTTTTCAGGCTTCATTATTTTTAAAAGCAGTGCTATATTTTGAATAATAAAATGGCAGTCCTCTTCTTCAAAATCAAAACTTTTTAAAATCGTCAGAACAGGTAGTTTTTTACAAACAGAATCCACCCAGTCTATTTGATTTAAGGGAAAATCCTTTCTTAATAATTCTTTCATTATGGCATCAATCCCAATAATTTTCATATTAGAGAAAAGAACCATAGCGGTTTCTTTTGCAATTGTATGCCGGATACCATCTGATAACCGGGCGAGATTAGTAATGATTTTTAATACAAATGGGTTGAGGTTATTATTTGGAGGAAATGCCGGGATATGTGCATTTTCGTTTTTTAATATGGTAACACAAAACTCATAAGAATAAACGGCCCAGATTTTATTTGTCTGATCCCAGTAAACAGGATTTTCTTCTGCCATTTTCTGATAAAATGCATACGGATTTTCAATTTCTGATTGTAGAAATAAAGATGACATGGTGTATTGTTTTTAGCAAAGTTATTTAACTTTACAACACAATACTTAAGTTTGGATTTAACTATGAATACATAAAATGGAAGATCAGTTTGTAAAAATAGCGTCATTAATCGGAGATCCGACCCGCGCAGTAATTATGTGGACATTACTCGACGGAAAAGCGTTTACAGCAACAGAACTTGCTATAGGAGCTAATACTTCTCCTCAAAATATCAGCATGCATCTGGCCAAACTTTTAGACGCAGGTTTGCTTTGTGTAGAAAAACAGGGACGTCACAAATATTATAGATTTTCTAATAAAGAAACAGCCTATGCGATAGAGGCAATGGCAAGCCTGATTCCGCCGGCAGCACCCCAGAAAAAGACTTCTGAAAAACATTCATCAATAAAACACTGCAGAACCTGTTACGATCATTTGGCCGGAAAAATCGGTGTGGCTGTAGCCGAAAGCCTTTTAGAACAAAAAATTATTCTCGATTTGGATAATAAATTCGAAGTAAGCCATGAAGGTACAAAGTGGTTTTCTGATTTTGGAATTAATCTCGATGAAATAAAAAAACAAAGACGTTTATTCCTGAAACCATGCTTAGACTGGAGCGAAAGAAAAAATCATATTGCAGGTTCGCTCGGAGCCTCTTTGCTCAATAAAATGATTGCAGACGATTGGTTAAGAAGAACTAAAGATTCAAGAGCAATACAAATTACTGGGAAAGGAGAAAAAGAACTTTTAAAGCATTTCAAAATTGTTGTTTAGTTTTTTTGAATTTTCCAGTATGATTTTTCATTCTAAGGAACGAAAAATCATACTGGAAATTCCATATATAGTATTTTGCAATTTTACGTAAAAACCTCTGAACCTTTGTTACTCTGTACCTTTGAACCTCTTTTAAGAAGAAAAAAGAAACTCAAATACCTTGTCGTACAATTCATCATCATGCATGCCATGTCCTAAACCTTTTGTTTCAATGAAATGACTGTTTTTCCAGTTGCTGTGGATTTTTTTTCCTTCTTCAAAAGCAACTATTTTGTCTGAAGTATCGTGCGCAATTAAACCTGAAACATTAAATACTGAAGCAAATTTTTGACCCGAAAAATCTTCGAGTTTAAAATTGAACCGATCCATGAATTTGCTTTCTAAAAGTGAAAACATTCTGGTGTTCAGGCTCAGCATTGCAATATAATTGTCAATTAAAGTTTTTAAATCCGAAGGAGCTCCCAAAATCACCATTTTGTTGATGCTGGTATTCGGAAATAAATACTGATGATATACAGATGCGGCACCGCCGATAGAATGCCCGATAATAATAGTTGGCTGGTATTTTTCTACTGCTTTATTTATAAATTCTGCATAAAGCGGCACATTAAATTCTTTTCCGCTGCTTTGACCGTGCGCAGGAGCATCGATGGCGATAATAGTACTTCCTGATTTTTGGAGATGTGGTAAAGTTTTTTTCCAGCGGGAAGCATTACTTTCCCATCCGTGTACAAGAAGGATTTTAGTTTCATTTCCTTTCCAGATATAGGTTTGAAAATGATGTTCGTTATGATGAAACGTTTCTGTTTCGGTATCTCTTAATATTTTGGGTAATTTTTCTTTATTCAGTCTTCCGATTCGTGGCTGGCTAAAAAGTGCATAAGAAAGTTCAACGGCTTTTTGCGGGCGAACATAACTAAGGAAATTAATGTATGATCCGACCGATTTTAATGTAATAAAACGAATTCCTTTTTTGATTCCCAAAATAAGTAGTTTAATAAATAAATATTCGAAAACCGATCTAAAAGAGATTTGCCACGAACGACACAAATTTAGCACGAATTTTTATTCCATTTAGAAACAAATTAAAAATTAGTGAAAATTGGAGAAATTCGTGGCAAAAAATATTTAGCAAAAAAAAGTCCCGATTAAATCGGGACTCGTATTAGAATTTAGAGAACAATTGTTCCATTTTTTCTTTTTCTTCTTCAGCTAATGCGCTGTCAACCAAAATTCTTCCAGAGTGCTCATCAGTGATGATTTTCTTTCTAGAAGCAATCTCAACCTGAGTTTGTGGCGGGATAGTGAAGAATGATCCTGCAGATGCTCCTCTTTCGATAGATACAACAGCCAGACCATTACGTACACTGCTTCTGATTCTGTTGTAAGCAGCTAATAATCTTTCTTCTATTAGACCAGAAAATTCAGCAGATTTCTCAGATAAGAAAATTTCTTCTTTTTGAGTTTCAGCCATAATAGCGTCTAATTCAGATTTTTTATGTTTTAAATGTGAACTTTTAGCGTCAAGTTTTTCTTTTAAATTAGAAATAACTTCTTTTTTATGTTCGATAGAAGCTTTCATTTCTTTGATTTGCTTTTCAGCTAATTGAATTTCTAATTCCTGAAATTCAACCTCTTTAGTCAAAGAATTAAATTCTCTGTTATTACGAACTGATTCTTGTTGTTTAGTGTATTTTTTGATCACTTCTTTATGCTCCTCAATCGCATTTTTCTTTGCTTTGATTTGCTCCTCAATTACTTCAAGTTCACTTTTCAGCTTCTCTGAACGTGTGCTTAAGCCCGCAACTTCATCTTCTAAATCTTCTACCTCTAAAGGAAGTTCTCCTCTAACGTTTCTGATTTCGTCAATTCTAGAGTCAATAAGCTGTAAATCATATATTGCTCTTAACTTGTCCTCAACACTTAATTCTTTCGTATTCGTCATATTCTATAAGTACTTAACTGGATTTGTATTTTCTTCCGATAAAATGATGGCAAAATTAAGGATTTTTTTTCGAAGATAATCAACAATATAATTTTTTGTATAGCGTTCGCTCTCAAAATGACCAATATCTGCCAAAAGTAACTTATTTTCAGCCTCATAAAACTGATGGTACTTCAAATCAGCTGTCAAAAAAGCATCTGCGCCCGCCTGAATTGCATTTTTTATGGCAAAACTTCCGGAACCTCCCAAAACAGCTACTTTTTTTATTTTTTTTCCTGTAAAAGCAGAATGGCGAATTCCGTCAGCAATCATCTTTTCTTTTACAAAAAACAAAAAGTCTTTTTCATCCATTTCAGTTTCAAATTCTCCAACCATTCCCAGGCCAATATTCTGATGAGAATTTTGTAAATTATAAATTTCATAAGCTACTTCTTCATAAATATGATTTGCAAAAAGGGCTTTTAAAATTCCGGACTGCAAGTGTTTTTCAAACGTAACCTCAATTTTTATTTCTTCTGTTTCTGTAAGTTCGTGACGTTCTCCGATTACAGGATTGCTTTCGTCATTTCCTTTATATGTACCGGTTCCGTTGGAATTAAAGCTGCAGTTGTCATAATTCCCAATTGTTCCCGCTCCGGCATCAAACAACGCCTGACGTACTTTTTGAGCATTTTCAGGAACAGTATAAGTAATTAATTTTTGGATAAAATTCTGTTTCGGAATTAAAACTTTAGTATTTGTTAATGCTAAAGCATCACAGAAAATTTTATTTACACCCTGCGAATGATTGTCAAGAGAAGTATGAACTGCATAAATTGCAATGTCATTTTTAATTGCCTTCAGAATCGCCCTTTCTACATAATTCTTGCCCGTAATTTTTTTAATTCCTGAAAATAAAATAGGATGAAAACAAACAACTAAATTGCAATTTTTCGTGATAGCTTCTTGGATAACATTTTCTAATGCATCGTGGCAAACTAAAACTCCTGTACTTTCGGTTTCAGTATTACCCACTAAAAGTCCTACATTGTCAAAATCTTCGGCATAGGCCAGTGGCGACATTTCTTCGAGGACTGTTAATATATCTTTTATTTTCATTTTGTTTTGTTTCAAGTTTTAGGTTTCAAGTTTTATGATTGCTTGATGATGAAACCTTAAACAAATTAACGAAAAAAATTATACTTTCGTAAAATGAATCTACTTCGAAAATTACTTTTCCCGTTCGCTATTTTGTACGGATTTATTACTTCAATCAGAAATTTTCTTTTTGATAAAGATATACTTAAATCAACTTCATTTGATATTCCGGTAATTGCTGTTGGAAATCTAAGCGTTGGCGGAACAGGAAAAACGCCTCAAATAGAATACTTAATCCGATTTTTATCTGAAAAATATAAAGTTGCTACTTTAAGCCGTGGTTATAAACGCAAATCAGAAGGCTTTGTTTTGGCAAACGAAACTTCAAATGCTGAAATTTTAGGCGATGAGCCTTTTCAGTTTTATCAAAAATTTCCAAATATTCACGTTGCTGTTGATGCTGACAGAACAAACGGTATTGCACAATTACTAACGCAGAAAGTAAAACCGGAGATTATTTTACTTGATGATGCTTATCAGCACCGAAAAGTAAAAGCCGGATTTTATATTTTGCTTACTTCTTATGGTGATTTGTATGCCGACGATTTTATGTTGCCTACAGGAAATCTTCGCGAAAGCAGGAGCGGAGCAGATCGGGCAAATATTGTTATTGTGACCAAATGTCCGAGAGATTTATCTGTTGAAAAACAAGATGAAATCAATATTAAGCTGAATCTAAACCCTTCACAACAAGTCTTTTTTACTTTTATAGATTATGATGATTCTATTTATGGAAAAGAAGAAATAATTACTGTAAGCAACATTAAAAATGAATCAAAACTGCTTTTGGCCGGAATTGCAAAACCAACACCTTTTTTTGATTATTTAAAAAATGAAAAAGATGAATGCCTTACCTTTCCTGATCACCATCATTTTTCAGATTCAGATTTAGAAACGATTCAGAATAAAGCAAAGGACAAAAAAATCATTACGACAGAAAAAGATTATGTTCGCCTGAAAGAATCAAAATTGGTTTCGCAATTGTATTATTTGCCCATAAAAAGTACATTTATCAACAAAAGGCAGGATTTTGATACAGCCATTTTAGAATATATCAGGAGCGAGGGAGAAGCTTAATCACTTATTAACTCGAAAAACTGGGCTATAGTGCTGTAAAATTCATCAGGAACAAATGGTTTTGTAATAACATCGTTCATTCCGAAAGAAAGCAGCATGTCACGGTTCTCGTCAAGCGAAATAGCCGTCAGTGCGATAATGGGAGTTGTTTTATCAAATTCCCTGATTTGTTTTGTCGCTGTTGTGCCATTAATTCCCGGAAGGTGTACATCCATCAGGATCATATCGAATTTTTTTACTTTCAGAAGCTCGATTGCATCTTCGCCATTTTCCAGTATTTCGCACTTTATAGCTTTATTTTCAAGCATTTTTCGGGTAATCATCTGATTGATTTTGTTGTCTTCAATCAATAAAATAGATTTATGCTTTAGATGTTTATAGTTATGTGTTTTTAGTTCTTCTATGTTTTCCAATGGTTCTTTACTTATATGAAAATTTAATCTGAAGGTAAAAGTAGATCCTTTACCAACCTCGCTTTTTAATTTTATTTCGCCTCCCAAAAGTTCAATCAGTTTTTTTACGATAGTGAGTCCTAAGCCCGTTCCGCCATATTTTCGGTTGACTTCTATAGATCCCTGCGAAAAACTTTCAAAAACAGTTTGAAGTTTGTCTTCGGGAATACCAATTCCTGTATCTACAATTTCAAAATAAACGTTCGCAGTATCTTCATCAATAGCATATAATTTTGCTATGACGTTTACATGCCCGTTTTGGGTAAATTTTAAGGCATTGTTTATTAAATTGAGAATAATCTGGGATAATTTGGTAGGATCACCAATTAGATTATCCGGAATTCCTTCATCGATTTCAAGGTTGAAATAATTTTTATTAGCAGTGGCTAATTCTTTTAAGGAACTCTGAATGTTGAATAACAACTTTTTAAGATCGAAACAAATATTCTCGACTTCTACTTTTGTAGAATCAATTTTATTTATTTCGAGTATTTCATTGATAAAAGTAGTGAGGTAATTTCCAGAGAATTTTAAAGATTCTAAATATTTTAACTGAGTTTTTTTAGGACTGTCTTCGAGTAGTAAATGTGTGATTCCGTTAATAGCATTTAAAGGCGTCCGGAGCTCATGGCTTACGGTTGATAAAAATTCTGATCTTGCTTTTGAGGCTTTTTCAGCTTTGTTTTTGGCTAAAATCAATTCTTTGTTTTTTTCTCTTAAAAGTAAATTATTCTGATTCCGGATAATATTGTTTTTATATAAAGCCAGACTTAAAAGGGATAAAATAGATATCAAGGCAATTGCAAGGATACTCACCAGTTTAGAATAACGATATGTTTTTAGCTGAATTTTTTCTTCGCTTTCTTTTTTGAGGGTATTATTTAAAGACTGGTTTCTTTTGAATTTCTCGAACTCATTTAAATCCAGTTTTGCATTTTTTATTTTTAAAATATAATTTTCAATCTGGTAATGTTCATCAAGATAAGAATAAGCAAGATCAAAGTTTCTGTTCTTTTTATAATATTGACTTATAGCCAGGATGATTTTTGATTTCTGTGCTAAATCGTTGATTTTTGAATTGCTTTCTAACGCATTATCAAAGTAAATAATGGCAGAATCATTTTGTTTAAGCTGGGTTTCGATTAATCCAAGCTGATAATAAGCATTTGTTTTTGTTTTTAAAACCGAAAGGTCATCTGGTTTTCTGACTATTTTCTGGAAAGTTTTTATAGCCTGAGGAAAGTTTTTTCCAGCCTTAAAAGCCATACCTTTTTGATAGCTCAGGATTTCAGAACTATCAATGATATTCAATTGTTTAAGAAGATTGTTGGATTTTTTGTAATAGACTTCAGCAGCTTTTTGATTGCCTTTTGAGGTGTTAATTATGCCTATGTAATGCAACGCCAGAGCTTTTGTCGGAGTTGGTTTTATTTTATCAAATAAGGAAACACTTTTATGAAAGTTTTTTAGGGCATATTCGTAATTCCGCTGTTTGTAATAGATTTTGCCAAGCTTAAAAGTCTGGTTGGCTAATTGTTCAGCTTCATGATTAACAGTAGAAAAATCAATAGATTTCTGTGTAAAAAAAATAGCGTTACCGTAGTTTTTATTCTTAAGATTTTGGTTTGCTAATTTGTTATAATAGAAAATGCTATCTGTACTCTGGCTGGCTTGAGAATACAAAAACGAATTAAAAATACTTATCAGAATTAAAAGGTGTTTCATGTATCGCTATGCTTCTTACAATGAATCTATGTTTTTTTCATCAGTAAGATCAAATCGATTAATCGGGATGAATAGCCAATTTCGTTGTCGTACCAACCCACAACTTTTACCATTTTATCTATTACGGAAGTAAGTTGTGCATCAAAAAGACACGAATTTGTATTGCCAATTATATCAACCGAAACGATTGGATCTTCTGTGTAATCTAATATTCCTTTTAAACTTGTATTTGAGGCGTTTTCAAAAGCGGAGTTGATTTCTTCGATAGTGACGGCACGTTTTACATTAAACGTGATATCGGTTAATGAACCATCCGGAACAGGTACTCGAATTCCACAACCTCCTATTTTTTCATGCAATTTAGGAAAAATTTTTGTTAATGCCTTAGCTGCACCTGTAGTTGTTGGAACAATTGACTGACTAGCGCCCCTCGCACGGCGTAAATCCTTATGTGGCTGGTCATGAAGACTCTGGTCAGTAGTGTAAGAATGTATTGTTGTAATGTATGCCTGCTCAATTCCACACAATTCATCGATGATTTTAATCATCGGAGCTGCATTATTTGTGGTACAACTTGCATTCGAAACTATTGTTTCAGTTCCGTCCAGAATATTGTCATTTACTCCAAGAACAACTGTTTTTATAGTGTCAACTTCAGAAGGAGCCGAAAGGATTACCTTTTTTGCGCCAACTTCAATATGTGCATTTAATTCTTCGTGCGTTTTGTATTTGCCTGTTGATTCGATCACAAAATCGATAGAATGTTTTTTCCAGTCTAAATTTGAAATATTTTTTTCGTGAAAAAATAAATAATGTTTTCCGTCTACAATAATACTTTCTTCGTCATGACTTACTTTAAAAGGTAAAACACCATGGATACTGTCGTATTTTATCAAATGCGACATTGTTTTGTTATCTGCAATATCATTTATTGCAACGACTTCAATTTCAGGATGATTTAAAAGTAAACGGAATAAATTCCTTCCAATTCTTCCAAAACCATTAATGGCAATTCGTGTTTTCAATGCTTAATTAATTCATTAAACCATTTATTCATTTAATTGTTTCAATCAATCAAACGAACAAACTTTTTATAAAATATGTTTTTGTGCTTTGTATGAAGAACGAACCAGTGGTCCGCTTTCTACATGACGGAAACCTAAATCAAGACCAAATTTCTCGTATCGGGCAAATTGTTCAGGAGTTATAAATTCTTTGACCGGTAAATGTTTTTTACTTGGCTGAAGGTATTGACCAATGGTAACCACATCAACATTTGCATTACGTAAATCTGTCATAGTCTGAAAAACTTCTTCTTCAGTTTCTCCAAGACCCAGCATAATTCCGGATTTGGTTCTGTTAATTCCTTTTTCTTTTAAATAACGCAATACTTCAAGGCTGCGATCGTATTTTGCCTGAATACGTACTTCACGTGTCAGACGACGAACAGTTTCCATGTTATGAGAAACCACTTCAGGGTTTGCTTCAACAATTCTGTCCAGATTTCTTTCAATTCCCTGAAAATCCGGAATTAATGTTTCAAGAGTTGTGTTTGGGTTCATTCTTCGGATTGCCTTTACCGTTTCAATCCATATAATAGAACCACCATCTTTTAAATCATCTCTGTCAACACTTGTAATTACGGCGTGTTTGATATTCATGATTTTTATAGAACGGGCTACTTTTTCAGGTTCGTCCCAATCTACCGTTTCCGGTCTTCCGGTTTTTACACCGCAAAATCCGCATGAACGGGTACAAATATTTCCAAGAATCATAAAAGTTGCTGTTCCTTCTCCCCAGCATTCTCCCATATTTGGGCAACTTCCTGAAGTACAAATGGTATTTAAGCTGTATTTATCTACTAAACCACGAAGTTCAGTATATTTTTGTCCAATCGGAAGTTTTACTTTTAACCATTTAGGTTTTCCGGTTGGTATATTTTCAATGACTGTTTCCATATATCAAAATTCAAAGTACAAAGATACGGAATGTAGTTTATTTGAAGATGTTAATTTGCTTTTCGTTTGCTTTTAGTGTCTTCGATTATTTAAGATTATTAAACTTAAAAGGTTAATGGTTTGTTTCAAAGTATATTATAAGCATGTTTTTTTAATTCTTTGTTCAAAATTCTACAGTATAACCTGCTTTTTCTGTAATTCTGAATTCTGTCTTAATCTATTACTAATTTGACTCATTGAGATCATGTAAAATTTATCCTGTAGTAATTTTGGTGTTAATTTAATTACTTTAAAAAACATGAAAAAGAGATTTATTGTATTAGGGATTCTATTAACAGCTTTTGGTTTCACTCAAATGAATGCACAAATACTTTCAGATAAAACAATGGGGGCATTGGGTAAAGGAATTGCAGGATTTACTTTTAGTGATGCAGATGCAGCAGCTTTGGCTAAAGAATCAATCGATCAACTGGATGCAAATAATCCTGTTGCCGGGCCAATAGATGGTTATACTATTCGATTAAATCGTTTATTTGGAAAATATACTTCCAGTGAAGGAGTTAATTTAAATTATAAAGTTTATCTGGTAAAAGATATCAATGCCTTTGCATCGGCAGATGGTAGTGTTCGTGTGTTTGCAGGCTTAATGGATATTATGGATGATAATGAATTGCTGGCTGTTATTGGACATGAAATTGGCCATGTCGTTAATCATGACACAAGAGATGCAATTAAAGCAGCCTATAAAAAAGAAGCATTACTGGATGCAGCAGCATCACAATCCGGAAAAATTGAAACTTTGACAACCTCTCAATTAGGAAAATTGGGAAGCGCTATGATTGATAGCAAGCACAGTAGAAAACAGGAATCTGAGGCAGATTTATACTCATATAATTTTATGAAAAAATATGGCTATGATGTTAATGCGGTAGAGTCAGCTTTTAGAATTCTACAGAATTTAAGTGAAGGAGCAGAGTCCTCTTTCCTTACTAAAATGGCGAGTTCACATCCTGATTCTGGAAAAAGAGCCGATGATGCTAAGAAACGAGCAGTGAAAGATGGTTTATATAACCCTTATGTACAACAGAAAATTGTTAACACGGCTCCTTCAAAAACAAAGGCTAAAAAAGCAACAAAAAAGAAATAATATTTTTTTTTAATAATTAAGCCCGGTATACTCTGCAGAGTATACCGGGCTTTTTAATTGATTATTATATGGTAACAATTACAAGATGTTACAGAACTCTGTTAATTGTATATCTGTATTTGTTGAAAAAACAAGTTTTGTGTGAAATGAAATAGCACTTTGTTATATTACATTTGTTATAAAATTGTAATAAAAAAAATATGAGAAAGAAATTTATAATATTAGGAGTTTTGCTAGCGACTTTTGGTTTTACTAAAATGAATGCACAGATAAATTTTGGAGAAAAGGCTTTGGGAGCTGTACAGAAAGGGGTTGCGGCTTTTACTTTAAGCAACGCTGATGCTGCTGCATTATCAAAAGAAGCTGTGCGAAAATTAGATTCAGCTAATCAGGTAGCGGGACCTAACGACGGTTATGCTTTAAGATTAAACAGGGTTTTTGGAAAACATACAGCGGGTGAAGGGTATACTTTGAATTATAAAGTATACAAATTAAAAGAAGTAAATGCATTTGCAACTGCGGATGGAAGCGTTCGTGTATATTCCGGTTTGATGGATATCATGGATGATAATGAATTACTAGCAGTTATTGGGCATGAAATTGGTCACGTTGCCAATAATGATTCAAGAGATGCCATGCGTGCAGCATACCAAAAAGAAGCATTAATTGACGGAGCGTCTTCACAGTCAGCTAAAATAAGTGCTGTAACAGACAGTCAGTTAGGTAAAATTGGAAGCGCTTTGATCGATAGTAAACATAGCCGTAAACAAGAAACAGAAGCAGATTTGTTTTCATACGATTTTCTGAAAAAAAATGGCTACAATGTAAATGCTGAAGAATCTGCCTTTAGAATTTTAGCAAAAATGAGTGAAGGTGCCGAAGCTTCATTCATTGATCAAATGATGAGTTCTCACCCGGATTCTAAGAAAAGAGCTGATGATGCTAAAAAAAGAGCAGAAACGGATGGTTTATACAAGGCTTATGTACAGCAAAAAATTGTAAATACTGTTCCTGCTAAAACTACGGTTAAGAAGACTACAACTAAAAAGACAACAAAAAAGAAATAAAAATTTCTGATTGTTTTGTAAATAAAAACCCGACACTTTTAATAGTGCCGGGTTTGTTTTTTTATCCTAAGACGTGATGTGCCAGTACCTTTTGTACATCATATACATTTACCGATTTAGTAAATTGTTTTACAACACTAGGCTGTAATTCGCTGGAAACCCAAATTTTTAATTCAGCCTCCAGATCAAAAGTTCCCGCAGTTTCAACACTGAATCTTGTAATGCTTTTGTAAGCAATTGATTTGTATTCGGTTTTGCTTCCTGTAAGGCCTTGTACATCAACTAAAATTAATCTTTTATTGGTGAAGATAAAAGTATCACGAATTAGTTTAAAACCCATTTCGATTTCTTCATTGTCGATTAAAAGCTGCCCGTATTTTTTAAGTAAATCTTCCTGGCTCACAGATCCTGCGTTACCAAGCATTGCTGAAAATATTCCCATTGTTTCTGAGTTTAATTAAACTGTTTAATTGTAAAAATAGAAATATTTTACAGTTTTAGATATAAGAAAAAAGTTTAATTAATGTTAATTGCATAAAAAAAGCAGAACCTAAATTCTGCTTTTTGCTTTTTTATTCTGCTTCCGTTTTTATTGTAATAGGAAGATTATATGCGGTTCTAACCGGTTTTCCGTCAATAATTCCCGGAGACCATTTGGTTTTTAGTGATTTTAAAACTCTGATAGCTTCTTTTCCCATTCCGAAACCAGGATCATTTTTCACAATGATATCTGTTATTGATCCGTCTTTTTCAATTACAAAAGATACATAAACTCTTAAAGTTCTTTCAGCATCCAATTCAGGTCTTGTA
Organism: Flavobacterium sp. HTF; assembly: GCF_003105115.1. GTDB lineage: Bacteria > Bacteroidota > Bacteroidia > Flavobacteriales > Flavobacteriaceae > Flavobacterium. Next base: position 17,687 of record NZ_QETH01000042.1, read on the forward strand.
AAGTTGTTCCCTACATAAGTATAAAATTTGCTCATTCCACCTGGAAATTCCGGCATTTTATCTAATTCTGTAATCAGAACAGGTTCATTTGTTCTTGGGACAACTGCAGATCCGTCTCCGCCGCCACCGCCAGTTGTTGGTAGAGCATTTACAACTGTACCTGTTCCAGGAGTTACATTGTCAACGACAGGCGTATTGTCTGTGTTGTGTGCAATGTTTTGCGTAGCATCTTCTGGTCTTGAAACTATCGGATCTACTAACTGTGATGATTCTGTAACAGGAGTCGCAGCACTTGGTTGTTGGGTAGGGGGCGCAATAGGTTCGTCATGAGGCATAACAATAGGATCCATGTCAACAGGTGTAATAGTGGGATCAAAAGGATCGACGGCTACTGTTGGAGGTGATACTTTAAGTTTGCTAATCAGCACCGAGATTGTACCTATGGCTGTTAATAATAACAGTCCCATAAATAACGCTGTTATTGAATTTTTAGAACTTTCCTGGCGTAGCTGATACGCTCCATATTCTTTGTTTTTGTTTTCGAAAACAAGATCGGTCCACTTGGTTTCATAGATGCTTAGTTTAGACATAGTTAATTGGATTTTAAGGTTAAGTAAACATTAAATCATAAGCAACAAAATTTTAGTTTTGATAGACAATAAAAACAAAAGAACATTTTAAGGATTAGGGAATAATCATTTTTTTAAGAAAAAATACATGGATATTTTATTCTTTATCTAAAGATAATAAATTATCTATTACGTTCGATAATTTCTGCTAATAATTTTTTAGCGCGTAGTAGTTTTACTTTTACATTGCTCAAAGGCTCATCAATCTTAAGTGCGATTTCCTGATAACTCATTTCCTGAAAGTATCTTAACTGGATTACTTCCTGATAATGCGGTTTTAATTCTTTGATGCATTGCAGTAAACGGGATAGGTTTTGCTCCTTGATAAGGGCATCTTCTGCAGAAGGGGTAGTGTCAGCAATATTATATGCCTGCTGATCTTCGCTATCGGTAATTTCTATAAAAAGACTGGTTTTCTTTTTACGTAATAAATCAATATAAACGTTTTTCGCTATTGCGATAAGCCACGTGTTAAACTGAAATTCAGGGTTATAAGAAGCGATTTTGTCAAACGCTTTCGAGAAGGTTTCAATAGTGATGTCTTCAGCAGTAGTTTCGTTTTCTGTGCGTTTCAGCATAAAACTGTACACTTCATTCCAATAAAAATCAAGCAAAAAAGTAAAGGCGATCTGATCGCCTTTTTTTGCTTTTTCTATTTTAGAATTTATTTCCAATGTACAGGTTTTGAAAAGATATTAGTTATAAAGATATTAATTTGTGTGAATATAAGCATGATTTCTACGACAGGAAACCATATTTTTAGGTCTCTTTCTTTTAATTTTCCAGCCGAGAACCCAACTACAATCCATGCAATTGTGTATCGTGTTGCCAATAAAGCCAATACAGCAATCCATTGAAATTGTAAGGCCAGTAAAAGAATAACTAATAAAAAGAAAAATAATTGTGAGGTATAGAACAGACCTAACTGAATTTTATCAAAAACTTTATAATAATTTGCCGTAGCAACATGTCTTCTTTTCTGTGAGAACCATTCTCTGTAGGTCTTTTTAGGTTTTGAGTAAGTAAAGCTTTCAGGATTAAAAGCAATAGTAGTATTGCTTTTGTTTGCGGCCTGGTTTACAAATAAATCGTCATCGCCCGAACGAACCTGTATGTGCTCAATAAAACCATTTACATTAAAAAATTCGTCTTTTTTATAGGCCAAATTTCTGCCAACTCCCATATAAGGAAGTCCTGCTTTTGCCCATGAAAAATATTGAATTGCAGTTAAAAGCGTTTCAAATCGTATAACCTTATTTAATAATGAACGCTCTACTTTTTCGTAACCGCCGTAACCTAAAACAATAGTTTTCTCCTCAGAAAACTGAGAGGTCATTGCAGTAATCCAGTCTTTTGATACCGGATAGCAATCTGCATCGGTAAATAAAAGATAGTCTTTTTTTGCCGCTTTGATTCCTAATGTTAAAGCATATTTTTTGTTGCCCCAAAAAGCTTCGTTATTTTCTACTTTTACTAAACGTATGTTAGGATATTGCTTTTCAAATTCTTCAAAAACTTCAAGCGTTTCATCACTTGATGCATCATCAATTAAAACAATTTCAAAATCAGGATAATTTTGTTCGGCTAATAACGGAATGTATTTTTTAACGTTGTCTTCTTCATTTTTTGCACAAACAATTACAGAAACAGGAATGTTTTTCGGACTGATGTTTTGAGGTTTACCGAAAGCGAATTTTCCGAAAATACCCAGATAATAAGAAAGTTGAAGGACAACAACGGCAATAAAAAAGTAAAAAATGAATGTAAGCATCTGATTTTAATGTCTTTTAATTTCTGAATCTTGCGAGTGCAAATGTACTTATGAATTCCTAATTTTCAATGTCTCAAATCAAATTTACTTTCGGCATTTGGACATTTCTTTTGCAACAGCAATAGATTGAGGGTTTTCGGTCCTTTCTAATTGCAAAATTATATTCTTATAATTATAATCATCACGATTTTGGGATAATTTTTTTGTAGCCTGAATCTCATTTATTTCAATTTCAAAACCAAAAATACCTTTGGCTTCCCGCATTGTTTTTGCTGATAAATCTTCAACACGGACAGGGTTTTCTGAATGGGCTTCATATTTATCTACTAATTTTTTTAATTGATCGACAGAAGTTTCATAATCCACAATCTTGATTTTTCCGTAAACATGTACGGCTATATAATTCCATGTTGGTACATTTTCATGGTCATACCAGGAAGAAGAAATGTAACTGTGTGGTCCTGAAAAAACAGCCAAAACCTGATCGTCTTGTCTGAATCCATCCGCTTGTGGATTTAACTTTGAGATATGTCCCTGCAAAATTTCCTTCCCCTCAGCATTAATTTCAAGTTCTATCGGAATATGTGTTGCACATAATTTTCCGTTGGTCTGATTGATTAAGAGCCCAAAACTGTTTTCTTTTAAGAAAGCTCTGATTGATTCAGGATCTTCGTTTTTATATAAATCAGGTGTGTACATTTTGTGAGTTTTTAAAAGAGATACATTCAATTAAATTTCAGTGGTATTTTGAGATTTAAGTAATTTAGGATGAACACTTAAATATATAGCAATCAATCCAATTAAAGTAAAAATAATCCCTTCAATTAAACATTGTGTAGCAAAATCATCAGAAATCGCCGTCCTCACAGGACGAAACAATTGTGACACAACTTCTTTTCTGAAGAATTTAAACCTCAAAAGGACATACAAAATTATAGCAACCAAAAGACTGTTTAGAGAGGAGAGTTTATTTTTCCAATTAAGAAAAGAAACTAGAATAATTCCAATTATTAGTCCGAAGAATATCCATATATATACATTTGGCCAAAAATTAAAAACAGCATCTTTTGTGGGAAACAATCTATACCAGTCCTCCGGTTTTTGACCCTGAAAATGCTTTCTGGCACAAATAACCTTTTCGGCTACAGAAAAAAACCTAAGCTGCAGAATACCATTGATCAGGAAAATCATTCCGAAAATCTGAATAAATGCAACCTTGATATTTAGTTTTTTCATTAAAAATTTTAATTAGTTGAAATTTTGAAATCCTTTTTTAGATCACATTGACTTCAGCTTCAATATGTATTCCAAAAGTTTCAAAAACTGTTTTTTGTACTTCCCGTGAAACTGCCAAAATTTCCTGTCCGGTTGCATTGCCGTAATTTACCAAAACCAAAGCCTGATTTTTATGAATTCCGGCATCTCCAAAACGTTTTCCTTTAAAACCTGCTTGTTCAATCAGCCATCCGGCCGGAACTTTTACTTCAGTTTCTGAAACTTCATAATATTTCATTTCAGGAAACTTTCTATGAATTTTCTCAAAGTCAGATTTCAATACTATGGGGTTTTTAAAGAAACTGCCACTGTTTCCGAGTTCTTTAGGATCAGGCAATTTACTTTGTCTAATGGCAATAACAGCATTACTCACATCTCTTAAAGTGGGTTCAGAAATGTTGTTTTTTGCCAGTTCAGCCAAAATATCCCCATAAGAGGTATTTATTTTATGGTTACGTTTTGTTAGTTTAAAAACTACAGAAGTAATAATATATTGGTCTTTAACGTCGTGTTTAAAGATGCTTTCACGATAACCAAAATTACATTCGGCGTTTGTAAAAGTTCTCATTTCCTGAGATTCAATATTGATCGCTTCGCAGGAAACAAAAGTATCTTTGATTTCTGTTCCGTAAGCGCCAATATTTTGTACAGGAGTTGTACCCACATTTCCGGGAATCAAAGACATATTTTCTAAACCGCCAAAATTATTATCGATGGTATAAAGAACGAAGTCGTGCCATGTTTCTCCGGCCTGACTTTCGACCCAGACATAGTCCTCGTCTTCTTTGATGATTTTTTTTCCTTTTAAATCAATATGAATAACCAAAGCATCAATATCTTTAGTCAAAAGCATATTGCTTCCGCCTCCTAAAATAAATTTTTTCTCGTTTTTATTTTCTTCTAAAACCGTTTTCAATTCCGCAATAGAATGAACGGCTACAAATTGTCTGGCGCTGGCTTCAATACCAAAAGTGTTATATTTTTTTAAAGAAAAATTGGATTGGACTTCCATAAATAAAAGGCTTTTTTGTTCCCGAAGTTTCGGGATAATTCTGTGTTCAAAAATAAGGATTATAATTTACCTGTAGTCTCTTTTGGAGAAATATCACAATTTAGATTAGGATGGGTTTTTAACCTAAAAAGTGTAAAACTTTGTCGAATTGCAACTTGTGAAAATTTTAATTTTGTAAGTTTGAATGAATTAATGATACAAGTATGTTTAAAACAACGCATAAAAATAAGTATGTTTTTTATTTAATTCTAAATGTATTTTTATCAATACCTTCTTTTGCTCAGATTGACATTGCAGGGAAATGGAAAACAAATGATATAGTTGGATATACAGATGTTGCAGAATATTCTTTGATAAAAGAAAAGGAACCTAATTTTGGTCGTCGTTTAACGTTTAGATTAGATGGTACATTTTTATGTGATGAATCAATACAGTGTCTTAATGGCTGTTTTATTTTTACTTCGGGAACTTATGCATTAGTTGATAATGATCATATACATATGATTGTAGAAAATGTTCGTTTTGTTGGTCTTGATTGTGGAAGACAAAAATCACATAAAGAAGATATTATTAGAGATTTAGGGATTTTTTACATCTATAAAGAAGGAGATTCCATTCGTTTAATTCCGAGCAATGCCGTTTTACAAGATGACAAAGATAAAATGCTCTACATTAAAATGTTTGATTCTTTTGATAAAGAATGGAAATCTTACGATTATGTATGGGAAAAAACAGATGGAGACAAACCAGAAGAAATTATAAAAGATTGTGTTGATCACAGAAAATCAGTTGTTTTGTCAAATTACAAAATTGTTTTCTCAAAAGATTTGGGATATGGAAAAGTGTTTCTTTTGAGAGAAAAAGAAAACTTTCATTACATTATATATAATTATCATGATAAAAAAGTTTCTTTAGCATATCCAAAAAATAAAAGCTAAAACTTTAATGTCCTGCAAATCTTAGCGTTCACCGCGTATATCACAGCAAACTTTGCCGTTAAGCATTTTGCAAATCCAGCAACTCATGATACTTATCAGCGATGATTTTCATATTGGTATTGTAATTTGCATTCTCTTCAACAAATTTTCTATTCTCAATTATCGCCTTATTTCGGGATTCAGTATTTTGAAACGACCAGGTTAGTTCTTCAGCCAGCATTTCTATATTATCAATTTCTATTAACTGTCCGTTTTCACGATGCTTTATCCAGCTTTGATTTCCGGGAATATCAGAAACCACCGGATAACAATTGCAGGCCATAGCTTCAAATAAAGAAGCAGAAACACCCTCGGTAATGGGCATGCTGATATAAATATTTGATTGCTGTAATAATTTCGGAAGTTCCGTATTGGGAATCCTGCCTGTAAAAATTACTTTGTCTTCGATTCGTAATGCTACAGCCAAATCTTTTAAAAACTGCAAACGAGTTCCGTCACCTACAATTGTCAGCGAAAAGTCAATTCCTTTTTGATGAAGAATTGCAAAAGCTTTCAAAATAGAATCGTGACGATATTCCGGTTGTAAAGAACGCGTTACTATAGCTTCAATTTTTGTTGCATTATTAGTTGAATGAGAAAAAAGTGACAAGTCAATTCCTTTCGGAATAACCAAAACTTTGTTCATGTCAACACCAATTTCTCTCATGGAAATAGTCATTACCGGTCCCCAGGCATGAATTAAGTGCGCTTTTTTAAAAGCATATTTCTGAATGATTTTTTTAAATGGCAATAAAACAGAACCTTCCGGCCATAAATCAGTTCTTCCTTGTTGTGCAACGGCAATAGTTTGAGAGTTTGATAAGGCAGCCAGAAAACCATAACTCGTGGTTCTTTCAGCAATTACCATATCGGGTTTTTGCTCTCTGACAATTTTACGAATGGCAATAGGAGAGAAGAGATATTCTGCAATACGTTTAAAACGGTTCAGTTTTGAATTACTTGGTGTTTTTAATTCCCAGGTAATAATTTCAAAATCCCCAAATTCCTTAAGGCCTTTCATCCAGGTAATAGCATCAGCGCGGTAAGATTCACCAAGAAAAAGTATTTTTCTTTTCATTAAGTACTTATATTTTCGTCACGAATTTCATCAATTTCCACGAATTGGTTTGTGTAAATTGATGAAATTCGTGACAAATAAAAATTTTAAAATTCTTCATCGGTTTCTAAAGCACGATTAATAAATTCATTAAATGGCTTTAAAGCAATTAACTTTTGACTCATTTTAGCAACAAAATCTTTCTGTGTTACTTCTTTAATATCATATTTTTGAGATGTGGTAAAGCTTTTTAGTTTTAAAAACTCAATTGCCGGATGGTCTTTTTCATAACCACGGGGCATACTTTTTAATGAATTGCCTTCGTTTACATCCAGGCTTCCAAATTCTTTTTTAAAAGTTTTGTCGTTTAAAATTTCTTCCAGATCATCATGGAAAAAGGCAATTTCTTTCCTTACTTTTTTTAATTCTGCAGCATCAGGCGAATAAAATCCACCTGCAATAAAACTGGCGCCTTTTTCTATATGAACATAATAACCCGAGCGATTCGCACCTTTTGCGCCAGACGAAAGCCAGACACCCAAATGTGCTTTATAAGGAGACTTGTCTTTAGAAAAACGAATGTCACGATTAATTCTAAAAGTACAGTCTTTGACTTGTAATAATTCCAGTGAAGGATCAAGAGGTTTCATGGCATCCAGAAAATCACTCACCAGCTGATGGTAATCTTTTTTAAAGATTTCATATCGTTTTTTATTATCCTGAAACCAGTCTCTGTTGTTGTTGGCTTTTAAATCGTCTAAAAATTGCAATGATTCTTTTGTTAACATATACTTACTATTTATTGCAGTTGTTTTTTAAAGTTTTATTCAGGCTAATTTAATGATTCTATTTTTGAGATTGATGGTAAAAACGGATACAAATTACATCAAATTCCAATGACATCAAATAATATCACAAATTAAATATCTTATAACTCTGATGTGTCGATTTTACAATCGCTTCGGTACGTTCCGGGTGTGTGTCAGAAATAAAAAGCTGTCCAAATGTTTCGCTGTTGACCATTTCGATAATTTTTGCCACACGGCTTTCGTCTAACTTGTCAAAAATATCATCAAAAAGCAAAATGGGTTTTACACCGCTTTGTTTCTTTAAAAATTCAAACTGAGCCAGTTTCAAAGCAATCAAAAAAGATTTTTGCTGGCCCTGCGACCCAAACTTTTTTATCGGATGTAAATCAATTTCAAAAGAAAGATCATCTTTATGAATACCGGAACTTGTATAGTGCAGGGCGCGATCCTTATTAATATTTTCCTGCAGGAGAGTCAGTAAATCTTTTTCGAATAAATGGCTTTCGTAAACGAGTTGCACAGATTCTTCAGAACCTGTTATCGCCTGATGATGTTTATTAAAAATAGGAATAAATTGTTCCAGAAAATCTTTTCTTTTCTCAAAAATAGATTTTCCAAAACCATCCAGCTGTTCATTATATATGGATAAGGTATCGTTGTCAAAAACGTGATTCAGCGCAAAATACTTCAGAAGGGCATTTCGCTGCATAATTATTTTCTGATATTGAATAAGCTGGTGCAGGTACGTGCTGTCTAATTGCGAAATGACGCTGTCCATAAATTTACGGCGAGTTTCGCTTCCTTCCACAATTAAATCCCGGTCAGCCGGCGAAATAATCACAAGCGGAATAAATCCGATATGATCTGAAAATTTGTCGTAAGCTTTTCCGTTTCTTTTTAAGATTTTTTTCTGACCTTTTTTTAAACTGCAGACAATTTGCTCAGTTCTGTCATTTTTTTCAAGTTCGGCATCAATCACAAAAAACTCCTCTCCGTGTTTAATATTTTGAACGGCAAGAGGGTTAAAATAACTTTTTCCGTAAGCCAGATGATAAATTGCATCAAGCACATTTGTTTTTCCGATTCCGTTTTTTCCGACAAAGCAATTAATCTTGCTGTCGAAATCAAAGCTGGCTTCGGAGAAGTTTTTATAATTGAATAAAGAAATTTTGTTTAAATGCATTTTTTAAGAAACTCTGGGATAGAAACTGCCATTTTTGAGCAGCAAAATTTGAGGGTGCAAATTATCGAAAATTATCGATATAAAAGGATTTTAGGGCTTTTCGGAATGAATTATTTTGCCACTGAGCAAAAAGGAGTTACGCTTGTTGAAATTATTTTTTTTAAAATAGTGATAAATTTGATTTTTTTAACGTCAATTTCAATAAAAATTTTATTTTTGCCGTTCACTAAATTAATTTTAAATGGCTACTTACAATAAAAGAGGATATAAAGCACCAAAAGAGAAGGAAGTTAAAGAAGTAAATGAAGAACAACAGGTAATCATTGACGAAAAAGACAGCACAACAGCTGGTGTTTTTTCTAAATTAGATGAAACTGCTTCAAGAACTGAGGATTGGGTTGCTAAAAATCAAAAAATCATTATTGGTTTAGTTGCTGGTATTGCTGTTGCGACTATCGGATATTTGGCTTACCAGAAATTTATTGAAAACCCTAAACAGGATGAAGCTGCAAATGAAATGTTTGTTGCGCAACAAAACTTCCAAAAAGCAACTGATGGTGTTGCGAGCGATTCTTTATACAAATTAGCTTTGAATGGTTCTGAAGGTAAATTCGGATTCGTGCAAATCGCTGATCAGTATTCAGGAACTGACGCCGGGAACTTAGCTAACTACTATGCTGGTATGGCTTATTTGAACACAGGTAAATTTGACGATGCAATTAAATATTTAGGTGAATTTAAATCTGAAGATTTGATTTTAAGTGCTTTGGCAAAAGGTGCAATCGGAGATGCTTACTCTCAAAAAAATCAACAAAAAGAAGCTTTGGACTATTATGTAAAAGCTGCTGAATCTAACAAAAACGATTTTACAACGCCTCGTTTCTTATTAAAAGCCGGTAAAACTGCTTTGGCTTTAGGTCAAAAAGAGGATGCTTTAAAATATTTTACCGATATCAAAGAAAACTTTGATGCAACTCCGGAAGCTGCTTCTGTTGATGCATTAATCGGATTAGCACAATAATTATTATTATAGAGTTCAGATTTTAGATTTTAGATTTGTATTTTTACAATCTGAAATCAAAATTCTAAAATCTTAAATATAAAAGATGGCTACTGAAAATAAAAATTTATCAGAATACGATAAAAACACAATCCCAAATGCGAAAGACTTTCGATTTGGGATTGTTGTTTCTGAGTGGAATGACACTATAACCGAAGGACTTTATAATGGGGCTTTTGATGCCTTAATTGATTGCAATGTTCCTGCCCAGCAGATTATCCGCTGGAATGTTCCGGGAAGTTTTGAGCTAATTTATGGCGCAAAAAAAATGCTGCAGACACAAAATGTTGATGCAGTTATTGTAATCGGATGCGTAATTCAGGGGCAGACAAAACATTTTGATTTTGTTTGCGAAGGTGTAACACAAGGAATTAAAGACCTTAATGTTCAGACTGATATTCCGGTTATTTTCTGTGTTCTTACAGATAATAACATGCAACAATCCATTGACAGAAGTGGAGGAATTCACGGAAACAAAGGAACAGAGGCTGCAATTGCTGCTATAAAAATGGCGTATATCCGCCAACAGGCTTCAATAGCACATCCTTTTAATCAGCCTTTGCTATCTTCCGGTGCAATTCAAATTGAAGAGACACCAAGAAAAATAGAGAATGAATAAACACAATTGTTTTAAAAATATTAAAACCTATGCTGTGTAAAAATAGTATAGGTTTTTTGTTTTTTTTATGATTGTATATATTCTGATTCACGACCAAAATTCATTAAATTTGTACACCTTGGTTTTTAAAACCAGTATAAAATTAACAATATCAATCTGAGATTTTATAACAATCTGAAATCGAAGAAACAACCTTAAACCCAAATTTTTTAATGTCGAGTATTATTCAGTTACTTCCGGATCACGTTGCTAATCAAATTGCCGCTGGAGAAGTGGTTCAAAGGCCAGCTTCAGTTGTGAAAGAGCTATTAGAAAACGCTGTTGATGCGAAAGCAACCGATATTAAACTAATCATCAAAGATGCCGGTAAGTCACTGGTTCAGGTAATCGATAATGGTTTGGGCATGAGTGTTACTGATGCGCGTTTGTGCTTTGAACGCCATGCAACCTCAAAAATCCGTCAGGCTGAGGATCTGTTTTCTCTTCATACAAAAGGTTTTCGTGGAGAAGCTTTGGCTTCTATTGCGGCAATTGCCCATATGGAAATGAAGACCAAACAGGATCAGGAAGAACTGGGAACGCATATCGTTATTGAAGGCAGTAAATTTGTATCTCAGGAAGTAGCCGTTTTGCCAAAAGGAACTTCATTTGCGGTTAAAAATTTATTTTTTAATATTCCGGCCCGCCGTAACTTCTTGAAATCCGATACCGTTGAATTTCGTCATGTAATGGATGAGTTTCAGCGTGTAGCTTTGGCACACCCAAATATCCATTTTACTTTTTATCATAACGGAAGTGAATTATATAATTTGCCTATCGCAGGATATCGTCAGAGGATTGTGGGGATTATGTCCGGTAAAACCAATGAAAAATTAGTTCCTGTAAATGAAGATACTGAAATTATAAATGTTCAGGGATTTGTTTCCAAACCAGAATTTGCAAAGAAAAACAGAGGAGAACAATTCTTTTTTGTAAACGATCGTTTTATCAAAAGCGGTTATTTGCATCACGCTGTAATGGCAGCATATGACGGACTTCTGAAAGATGGCTGTCAGCCGAGCTATTTTCTTTATTTACAAGTTCCGCCCAATACAATCGATATCAATATTCATCCAACCAAAACAGAAATTAAGTTTGATGATGAACAGGCTTTGTACGCTATTTTACGCGCTTCTATCAAACATAGTTTAGGACAGTTTAATGTTGCACCGGTTTTGGATTTTGATCGTGATGCCAATTTGGATACACCATATCACTATAAAGATATGGAAGCCGAAACGCCAACAATCCAGGTTGACGGAACATTTAATCCGTTTACAGATGATAAAACAAACCAGCATTATTCTAAATCTGGTTCTGGCTCCGGAGTAAGTTCCGGGAATAGTTCCGGTTCCGGTTCATATTCGGGTTATTCTAAAAAAGTAGAGCCAACAGCAAGCTGGGAAAGTTTGTACGTAGGTTTAGATCTGGAAAATCCTGAAAGCATCGAAAGTTCCCCTTTTACATTCGAAAATGAAGAAGTTACTTCTTCTTTATTTAATGATGAAGAAGTAGAACAGGCGATTCAGAAAACGTATCAGATTCATAAAAAATATATCGTTTCTCCAATAAAATCAGGAATGGTAATTGTAGATCAGCAACGTGCTCATCAGCGTATTTTGTATGAGCAGTTTTTGCTGAATATGACAGTAAATCAGGCTTCAAGTCAGCAATTATTGTTTCCGTTGAATTTGTTTTATTCAACAGGTGAAATGGAATTGATAGAAGAATTAAAGCCTTCTCTTGAAACGACCGGTTTTGTTTTTGAAGAAGCACAAACCGACCATGTAGTAATTTCGGGAATTCCGGTAAATATTACAGAAAGTGAAGTTTCTCTTGTAATCGAACAATTATTAAGTGACCTGCAGGACGGAATCCCTGCCAGCAGTTACAGCCAGAATGATACGATTGCCAAATCAATGGCAAAAAGTTTAGCGGTTAAAACAGGATCTTATTTAACCGAAAAAGAGCAGGATAATCTTGTAAATGGATTATTTGCCTGTAAAGATCCAAATATTTCACCTTTTCAGAAACCAACCTTCATCACCATGCGTGTGGAAGATATAGATAAAAAGTTTGCCTTATGATGAATATGACTCCCGTAGTAAAACAATTATTAATAATCAATATTATCTTTTTTATTGGTTCTCAGCTGGTTCCGGTTTCTTATGAGTATCTGGCTATGTTTTTTCCAGAAAACCCAAATTTTGGAATCTGGCAGCCAATAACGCACATGTTTATGCATGGAGGAATTATGCATATCGCTTTTAATATGATTGCAATGGTTTCTTTTGGTTCGGCTTTGGAACATTTTTGGGGAGGTAAGAAATTTTTGTTTTTTTATATTTCCTGCGGATTGGGATCTGCGTTATTACATACAGCTGTAAATTATTATTCTTTTCAGGATACAATGAATGTTTTAATAGCAAATGGTTATCAGAAAGCTGACATCATAAAGCTTTTAAGCGAAGGAAGAATTGACACAAGATGGCAGGATTTGGTATCAGTTTCTCAATTTAATGGCTTTACGGACGCCTATATTGGTACAGTCGTAGGAGCTTCAGGTGCTATTTATGGTTTGTTGACCGCTTTTGCTTTTATGTTTCCAAATGCAGAATTAGCTTTGATGTTCATTCCGGTACCAATCAAAGCCAAATATTTTGTTCCCGGAATTTTAGCAGTAGATTTATTTCTGGGCTTTAAAGGAAGCTCAATATTTGGAAGCGGAGGAACTGGAATTGCGCATTTTGCCCACATTGGAGGAGCGCTTACAGGTTTCTTGATGATGTTATACTGGAAAAAAAACCAGTTTAATAACAATCGTTGGAATTAATTTTTAACTTTAATATTGAAAAATAAACCTAAAGAAGCTTTTTATGAATATTCTTGATGATTTAAAACTACAATATAAATTAGGCGGTATTGCAATGCGTGTTATATACTGGAACATTGCCTGTTTTCTGATTTCGTTCGTGTTTTACGAATTCGCCATAGGACAATTTATTTTCCCGAACTGGCTGGCTTTATCATCAGATCCTGAAGTTTTTTTATTCAAGCCCTGGACGTTTTTGACTTATGCTTTTTTCCACGACGGATTTTTGCATTTGTTGTTTAATATGCTGGTTTTAAATTTTGCAAGCTCATTGTTTTTAACCTTTTTTACTCAGAAACAATATTTAGGATTGTATATTTTGAGTGCTATTTTTTCAGGTGTTGTTTTTGTATTGAGTTACTATTTTTTAAATTATACGGCTTCAATAGTTGGTGCCTCGGCGGCAATTATGGCAATTTTAGTCGCAACGACTACTTATCAGCCACTCATGAATGTTCGCTTATTGCTTGTTGGGAATGTTAAATTATGGCATATCACGGCAGTAATTTTACTTTTAGATTTAATGCAGTTTCGCCTTGGTAATATGGGCGGGCATATTTCGCATCTTGCGGGTGCTGTATTTGGATTTATTTTTATTAAATTGCTTCAAAATGGAACTGATTTGAGTATCGCTGTTTCCAGAACAATTGATTTTTTTGCCAATTTGTTCAGGAAATCGCCTACAACCCCCTTCAAAACAGTTCATAAGAATTATAAAAAACCTACAGAAAAACCAACATCAAGAATTGTTACGAAAGATAAAACGCAACAACAGATTGATGAAATTTTGGATAAAATCAGCCAGTCCGGCTATGATTGTCTGACCAAAGAAGAAAAAGAATTTTTATTTAAAGCAGGAAAATAATCCTTGTAATAAAGAAAAAAACATGCAGAACCTGTCTTGGTTTAATAAAATTATGTTCTTTTTGAATATAGTGCTGACTGTAGTAACATTTAGTATTTATATTTTACCCTTTCTGGCACCCAAGAGCTTTCCGCTTTTGTCGGTGCTTACGCTGTTTATGCCGGCATTTTTCGTTATGAACGGATTGTTCTTCCTTTATTGGGCAATTCAGTTTAAAAAACGTCTTATTTTGTCCGGTCTGGTATTATTGACAGGAATTACCTTTATCAGTAAATTTTACAAATTCTCTGCAAAAGAATATGTAAAGGATGAAAAAGATTTCTCGGTAATGAGTTATAATGTCCGTCTTTTTAATGTATTTAAATGGCTGGATCGTGATGATATTCCATCTAATATAAAAACTTTTATAGATGAGAAGGATCCGGATATTCTATGTATTCAGGAATATTCAAATTCAGCTCATATTGACTTAAAAGTATACCCGCACCGCTATATCTTCATTGACGGAAATCAGATTAAAACAGGACAGGCTATCTTTTCAAAATTTCCAATTTTGTATGAAGGCAATATTGTTTTTCCTAATTCAAGTAACAATGTCATTTATGCAGATATAAAACGAGGAAAAGACGTTATCCGTGTGTATAATATGCACCTTCAGTCCATTAAAATTTCTCCGGATGTAGATGAGATTTCACATGATATTGATAATGTAAACCAGCAAAAATCTCAGGCGATTTACAAAAGAATCAGTAAGGCGTTCAGACAGCAGCAGGAGCAGGCAGAGAAATTCAAAGAGAATATCAAGCAGTGCAAGAACCCTATAATTATTTGCGGAGATATGAATAACAGTCCGTTTTCATATGTTTACAGAAATATTAAAGGAAAATTAAAAGATGCTTTTGAAGAAGCCGGAGAAGGGTTTGGAGCAACTTATAAGTTTCGTTATTACCCGGCAAGAATTGATTATATATTTTCAGACAGTAAAATGAAAGTTAAAAACTTTGAAAGTTTTTCTGATTTTGAAAACTCAGATCATTACCCAATTATGGCAAGGCTTTCAATGGAATAAATTCCAGATTCACAAAATATATAAATACTATTTCTACAATAGTTTTTGGTTTTTTAAATAATCCATAGCAAATTTACCTTCATTAAAAAGTAAATCCAATACACTCAGATTGTTTATAAAACCGTGCTTGTCATCAAAAACCTGCGGATATTTTTCGAATGAATTTGCGTCTTTTTTTCCGTTTGCGAGATATCTGAAATCTTTAATATTTTCTACTTCGTGAAAATATTCAGTTGTTTTTCCATACTCTAATTTCATTCTTAAACATTTAGTTACAATATCTAAAACTTCAAGATTTAAATCCATTAAAAAAGTATGTTTTTTTTCAAAAACAGGTAGAATATCATCTTCAAAAAATTCAAAAAAAGGTGAGCTTCTGTAAGCTGCTTCCAGTGATTTAAAGTGTTGTTTCTGCCAGTCAAATTCATTTTCGATCAGAACATCTTTCGTTTTCTGATGTACGGATTTTGAATGTTTAACGGGGATATTCAGTAACTGAATTCCATTCGGGCTATAGATGTAAGTACGATTTCTATTCGTTTGTTTCTGAAAATTATCTTCCATTTCAAAAGTAATATTTTCAGATTGTGCCATTACTGCAAAGTGGCTAATGGACGGAAAATAGGTAGGAAGTAATAAGGAGTTCATGTTTTTTTGTTTTAAAAGTTTCAGGTTTCAAGTTTCAGGTTTATACAAAAACCTGAAACTTGAAACCTGAAACAAAAATAACGTATTTTAATTATGCTTTATTTTCTTTTCTTTTTCTCCAGAAAAATTCTCCAACAAAATATAAGGCAAGAACAATCAGGAAATATTTAAAGTAAGATTGAGGTTGTCCTTCTCCATCAACAGTGGTAAAAACCCTGCTCCAGCGAATTTTGTTAATCCCTTTTCCGTTTGTATCCCAGCTAAGCCAGATAAAAACCGGTTTTCCTACTATATGATTCTCCGGAACGTAACCCCAATAACGGCTGTCCTCAGAGTTATGACGGTTGTCTCCCATCATCCAGTAATAGTTTTGCTTGAAGGTATAACTGTTGGTTTGTTTTCCGTTTATTATAAAATGAGCACCATCAATTTGCAACGTATTGCCTTCATAATTGGTGATGATATCTTTATAATACGGTAAAGATTCATTTGTCAATGCTACTGTTTTTCCGGCTTCAGGAATATAAATTGGCCCCATATTGTCCTGGCTTCCTTTATTGATATGCGGATATATCGCATTATCATTTCCTTTGTCAATTTTTCGGGTTACTGAAGCAACACCAGGAGTATTTCTAAATCTTTCTGCACCGGCTTCTGTTAAAGCTCCTAATACAAGAGTATCTCTTTTCTCTTCATTTTTGAAATAGCCACCGTCAGTAATATCCAGTTCTTTAATTAAAGATTGTAAATCGACAGGAGTTTTTCCGTCAAATGCAATAGTGTAAGAATATTGAGGTTTTGCTCTTTCCGGAAGGATTAATTTTTTTCCGTTAATGAAAACGTAACCGTCAACGATTGATAAACTGTCTCCGGGAATACCAACACATCTTTTTACATAATTTGATCTTTTATCAATCGGTTTTATCACGCCAGGGTTTCCTTTGCGCTCATAAAAGTAATGTACAGTATCTGCAGGCCAGTTAAAAACGACAATATCAGCTCGTTTTATTTTTTCAAATGCTGGTAATCTAAAATAAGGCAATTGTGGCCATTTTAGATACGATTTCTGTTTTGTAAATGGAATCGAATCATGAACCATTGGCAAAGCGATAGTAGTCATCGGAACTCTTGGGCCGTAATTAACTTTGCTTACAAAAAGAAAGTCACCAATTAATAATGATTTTTCTAATGAAGAAGTTGGAATTGTATAGGGCTGTACAACATAAGTATGAACAAGTGTCGCTACTATAATGGCAAAAAGTAATGAACTTACCGTATCTGCAGCCTTGTTTTCAGAAATTAATTTTCTGTTGGTTTGATGCTCTAATTTCTGAGTATAGTTTACATAATAGATGTAAAAGCCTAAAGTAAAAATCCCTAAAAGTGTATCTAAAGTAGATTTTTTACCAAAAGTTCTTAAGGTTTCTACCCAGACAACCGGAAACATAATCAGGTTAATAATCGGAATGAAAAGTAATAAAGTCCACCAGGTTGGGCGGCCGATAATTTTCATCAAAATAATGGAGTTATAAACAGGAATCGCAGCTTCCCAGCTTTTACGCCCGGCTGCCTGATACAATTTCCATGTACCTAAAAAATGAATAATTTGTACACCTAAGAAAAAAACAAACCAAAGATATAATGTCATAGTATTTTATTTAAGTTAAAACCTGAAGTAGTAATGATTATTGCTTCTGATTTTATTCAGTTATTGTAAGTTTAGTACATCTTTCATACTGAAAATGCCTTGTTTTCCAGCCAGCCATTCTGCAGCAATAACAGCTCCTAAAGCAAATCCTTCGCGATTGTGAGCCGTGTGTTTGATTTCTATATTATCAACAATAGAATCGTAAGTTACCGTATGTGTTCCCGGAACATCACCAATTCTTTTGGCTTCAATATGAATTTCATCTGCATTTGGCTGTTCCATTGTCCAGTTTGAATACTTGCTGTTTTCAATTACTCCTTTTGCCAAAGAAATTGCAGTACCGCTTGGAGCATCTAATTTTTGTGTATGATGTATTTCTTCCATGGTCACTTTATAAGTGTCAAACGGAGCCATAATCTTAGCCAGATATTCATTAAGTCCAAAGAAAATATTTACTCCTAAACTAAAGTTTGAGCTGGAAATAAATCCTCCTTTTTTATCATGGCAAAGAGCAATCATTTCATCATAATGTTCCAGCCAGCCAGTTGTACCCGAAACTACTGGTACGCCTGCATTAAAGCTTGCGGAAATATTAGCCACAGCTGCTGTAGGAACACTGAAGTCGATAGAAACATCTGCGCCCGAAAGGCCATCATAGGTATTAAATTCGTCTTTCTTTAAAACAATTTCATGACCTCTTTCCAAAGCAATTCGTTCAATTACTTTGCCCATTTTTCCGTATCCTAAAAGCGCAATTTTCATTATATGTATTTTTTGATTTTAAATAGAAATAATATCTATTAAAAGTGGTAATTAAAAGTTAGTCCGACATTTGGCCTGAAAGTTACATCATCGGGATAGATTTCCGGACGTAATGATAATCTTTCATTTACATTGAATTGAATCAATGCCGCATCAACGTTGGCATCGATAATGTTTAAAACATAAAAGCCTACTACAAATAAAGCCGATAAATCTCTGTTTCGTTGATAGAATTTTTGTCCGGCAATAAGTCTGCTGTCGTCCAAAAACTCGTATTTATCATTGTTGTATCCTTCTAATCTTCTTTTGTAGGCATCACGATAATCGTGGTATTTTTTGTTATTGTCAATGTAAAAATACAAACTGGTACCGATCGCTCCGTATACCAAAGGGATTTTCCAGTATTTTTTATTGTATGCCTGACCTAAACCGGGTAAAATTGCAGAATAAAATGCAGCTTTTGCCGGAGTCAGAGGATCTATTTCCTGCAGCTTGGTAGTGTCTTTAACGACCAAAACCGTGTCTTCTTTTACCTGAGCAAAAAGAGAAACGGTTCCTGTGAGAAAGAACAACAAACCTATGGGGACAATTTTATTCACTATCCGTTTATTAATTTTATAATTCTGTTAAAGTCGGCCTCTGAATTAAAAGGAATCGTAATTTTTCCTTTACCATTGCCAGCGACTTTTATATCAACTTTCGAACCAAAGTAATCGTTGAAGGTATTTTTTTGTGTTTCCCTAACAATAAATGCAGAATCAGCTTTCGGTTTTCCTTCTGCTTTTGGCTGTTGGCCTTCGTGATAATTTTTAACCAAAGCTTCCGTTTCACGAACAGATAAATTCTGACTTACAATCTTTTGATAAATATCGGTCTGAACGTCTAAATCTTCAATATTGATAATTGCACGACCGTGCCCCATGCTGATAAAACCATCACGGATACCGGTCTGGATAATCGGGTCCAGTTTTAAAAGACGTAAGTAATTTGCAATTGTAGAACGTTTTTTTCCAACTCTTTCGCTCATTTGTTCCTGTGTTAATTGAATTTCGTCAATCAAACGCTGGTACGAAAGTGCAATTTCTATTGGATCTAAATCGTGACGCTGAATATTTTCTACTAACGCCATTACCAATGACTCATTGTCATTAGCAATACGAATGTAAGCCGGAACGTGTGTTAATCCAACTAAAGTTGATGCACGAAGACGACGTTCTCCGGAAATTAACTGGTATTTGTTAAATTCTAATTTACGAACAGTAATAGGTTGAATTACACCAAGTTCTTTAATAGAAGTAGCTAATTCTCTTAATGATTCTTCATTAAAATTGCTTCTTGGCTGAAACGGATTTATTTCGATAGCACTTATTTCAAGCTCTATAATATTTCCAACAACTTTGTCAGCATTTTTGTCTTCTACTGATGTAATGTCGTTTTCCGGATCTTTTAATAATGCTGATAATCCTCTTCCTAAGGCTTGTTTTTTAATTGCTTTTGTCATAAAAACTATTTACTGTTTTTCTTTATAATTTCTTGAGCTAAATTAATGTAATTAACTGCTCCTTTGCTGGTTGCGTCATAATTGATGATGCTTTCGCCAAAACTTGGAGCCTCGCTTAATTTTACATTTCGCTGAATCACGGTATCAAAAACCATATCGTTAAAGTGTTTTTGAACCTCTTCTACAACCTGATTAGATAAACGTAATCTTGAATCATACATTGTAAGCAGTAATCCTTCGATATCAAGATCAGGGTTATGTATTTTCTGAATACTTTTTATCGTATTCAGTAATTTTCCTAATCCTTCAAGTGCAAAATATTCACATTGAATCGGAATAACCACAGAATCAGCGGCTGTTAAGGCATTTAAGGTTAATAAACCTAAAGAAGGTGCACAGTCGATAATGATATAATCATATTCGTCTTTAACACTTTCTAATGCTTTTTTTAGCATGTATTCTCTGTTTTCTTTATCAACCAATTCGATTTCGATGGCAACAAGGTCAATGTGAGCAGGTATCACATCAACATTTGGAGCGGAACATTGAACAATAGTTTCTTTTGGGGTGTGACTATGTTCAAGTATCTGATACGTACCGATTTCTACAGATTCTACGTCAATTCCAAGACCAGATGTAGCATTTGCCTGAGGATCAGCATCGATCAGTAATACTTTTTTTTCTAAAACACCTAATGAGGCTGCAAGATTTACAGATGTAGTAGTCTTTCCAACGCCTCCTTTTTGATTAGCAATCGCAATGATTTTGCCCATTTATTTTCTGAATTTTGAACCGTAAAAATACAATTATTTATGGTTTTTGAAAATCTATTTTGTTAACATTTGATAAACCTTGGATAATCGTTGTTTGGTGCGTGTTTCAAAGATTTTTTTTTTGTTTTTAAGAGAAAACAACCGGAAAATTTGAAGATAACTGAAGTGCAATTTGGCTCTAAAACCTGTTGCAGTTGAAATTTGTTCTTCATTATGCTTTATTCTTTTTTAAAAGAAATATTCTTATTTCAAAAATTGTTTTGGATAAGCAAAAAATAGTTATATATTTGCACCCGCTTACGGGGTGTAGCGTAGCCCGGTTATCGCGCCTGCTTTGGGAGCAGGAGGCCGCAGGTTCGACTCCTGCCACCCCGACAAAAGTCTTTTCATTTATTTGAAAAGACTTTTTTTTTATGCTAAATATTGATTTTCAAACGACTTACA
>NZ_QETH01000043.1 GCF_003105115.1 Flavobacterium sp. HTF
TTTTAAACAGAACTACTTTTCTCTCCTGAATTTTGTACTTTATTTTTGTCTGGATATTTATAAACCTGATTGTTTTTCCCATTGTATTTCCAATTTTACCGGCATAAGGTTTAGATTTTCCAACTTTATTATCCGTGATAATTTTAATATTTTGTGTCGGACTACCAATCGCTTACATAACCAAAAAACATTACAATTTTCATCCGTGATTCTAATTATCCGTAATTTTCAGAATTTTCTAATTATCTAATTATCTCATTCTGATATTATCCATTAAAAAAAGCGTCGCAGGTAAATAATACCTGCGACGCTTTTTTTTCTGATTAGTGAATAATCGACTAAACTTTTGTTCTTCCGCTTATTAATGAAATAATAAATAACACTAAAAATATAAAGAATAAAACTTTTGCGATACTAGCAGCTCCGGCAGCAATTCCACCAAAACCAAATATTCCGGCAATTATAGCAAGAATAATAAAAATGACTGTCCAACGTAACATATGATTTGATTTTTTAGTTTATAAATACGACTATTTGTCTTTTTGTTATACTCAAATTTCTTACTAAAATTAGCTTTCGCTTAACTCTATCCATTTTTTTATTATCCCAAAAAGTTAACAAACACAATAAAATCAATATTTCAGCAGAAGTATCAGAATTCTGCTTTCAGGCTTACAGAATTCCCACAAAAAAGCTTTAGAGTTAATTTTTTAATGGATTGGATTAATCGCAGCTGTGTTATCGGGGTAATTTTAAATAATATTTTAAAAAACATATGGAATTGGCTACAAAACAAGCTGCAATGTCAGAAAAAACAGTAAGACTTTAAAAAAGGAGCTGAGAGTCTTAAAATCAGACATTTACTCCAAGCCATTTCATTACTATACTATATAATACGGTGCTGCTCATTATATGCATCACTAAATTTTAACAACTTATTAAACGAATTAAAAAATAATCTCCATGAAAGCAATAACTAAATCTAAGATCGTTTTTCTATCGACTTTTCCGCCAACTCAATGCGGGATCGCGACTTATACGCAGGATACAATAAAAGGAATTACTGATGTTTTTGGTAAATCGATAAGTTGTGAAATTTGTGAACTGGTTAAAGAACCACAGGAAAATCCAACGCAGGCTTTTACTTTAAACACAAAAAACAGAGAAGAATATACTACTGTAGCACAACAAATTAATGCTGACGAAAGCGTAAAGCTCGTTCACATTCAGCATGAATTTGGTTTGTTTGGAGGTAACTACGGTGACCACTTATTAGATTTTTTAAATGAAATCAAAAAGCCGGTTACGTTTACCTTTCACAGCGTAATACAGAATCCAAATAATGAATTAAAAACTTTCGTAAAATTACTTTTAAGTTATAGTAATTCAGCTTTTGTAATGACAAACCAGTCTCAGGAGATTTTGGTTAGGGATTATGATATCGAAGATGAAATAATTAATTGTGTACCACACGGAACTCACGTTGTTGTTTACAAACCAACTCAAAAAGCAAAAGAAAAATTTGATTTTCAGGATAAATTTATCTTATCCACTTTTGGACTTTTGGGTGAAGGAAAAAATATTGAGACCGGATTAAGAGCTTTGTCAAAAATTGTAAAGACAGTACCTAATGCTCTTTATTTAATTATTGGCAGAACACATCCAAATCTTATTATAGATGGTGTAGACGCTTACCGCAATCAGCTGGAAGCAATTGTAGAGGAATTAAATTTACAAAACAATGTTCGTTTTATAAATGAATACCTGGATACTGAAGAATTGTTACAGTACTTACAGGCAACTGATATTTATATGTTTACCTCAAAAGATCCTAATCAGGCTGTGAGCGGAACTTTTTCTTATGCTATGAGTTGTGCCTGTCCAATTGTAGCATCAAAAATTCCACATACCCGTGAAGTATTATCATCTGATATGGGAATCCTGGTTGATATCGGAGACGAAAACCAGTTTGCTGATGCTGCCATTAAATTATTTTTAGATGAAAATCTAAGAGAAGAAATGGGAATTAAGGCATTTGGTAAAACCCGTGCTTCTTCCTGGGAAAATGTTGGAATTACTCATATGACCACTTATAAAAAACTGATGGAAAATCCGAATGAAATTAAATTCTCGTATCCTCCTATTCAATTGGCTCATATCAAAAAAATGACAACAGAATTAGGAATTATTCAATTCTGCAAAATTTCTGTTCCTGATTTGGGTTCAGGTTATACTCTTGATGATAATGCACGTGCCTTAGTTGCGCTTTGTATGCATTATAAACTGACAGAAGACAAAGATGATTTACCGTATATTTTAATTTATCTGGACTTTATCGAGCGTTGCCAAAAACCAAAAGGTAATTTTATGAACTATGTTGATGAACACAACAGGGAACATATTGAGCAAAATGCCGAAGTAAATCTTGAAGATTCAAATTCACGTGCTATCTGGGCTTTAGGAACTGTTGTTTCTCATTCTGATATTCTTCCGGAATCTATTTCCAAAAAAGCCTCAAAATGTTTGTTAAACTCTTTGAAATGGGCAGAAAATATTCAGTCACCACGTTCTATTGCTTTTGCAACAAAAGGACTTTACCTATACCATACTACCGTTCCTAATTTGTATGTAGCGGCAATTATCAATAAGCTGAATGCCAAATTATTGTCTTTATACGAATTGCATGCTACAAAAGACTGGAAATGGTTTGAAAATTATATGACTTATGCCAACGGAATTCTTCCGGAATCTATGTTATATGCTCATTTAGTAACCAACAAACCTATTTACAAAAAAGTAGCTTTGGAATCACTTGAGTTCTTAAGTTCAAAAATGTTTGTAAACGATACTTTCAAAGTAATCTCTAATGATGGCTGGTACCATAAAGGAACAGAACCAAATCAGTACGGAGAACAGCCAATTGATGTTGCATATACCATTATGACGCTGAATACTTTTTACAAAGCATTCAAAACTCCGGAATACAAACAACAAATGAAAACTGCATTTAACTGGTTTTTAGGTAAAAATCACTTAAATCAGGTGATGTACAACCCAATCAGCGGAGGCGGTTATGACGGTCTTGAAAAAGAAAACGTAAACCTGAATCAGGGTGCAGAATCAACGATTTGTTACCTGACCGCAAGATTAATTATGGAAAACCTAAAACTGTCAGAAAGTAAAGTAATTCCATTGATGAAAGCTAAAGAAAACATAGCAATCAATTCATAATATATTTATAGCTAACCATTAACTGCGTAATCACATCACTTGTTATTACACTTAAACTCCCTTTAAACAAAGGGAGTTTTTGTTTTTATACCTATTTGTAATATCGCCTTTCTTTAAAAAACTCATAAATAATTTGCCTATCTACTAATAGGTAGTATCTTTGTAGAAAAGAAATCGTATGACAACTAAAGAAAATATTATTACTAAAGCAGACCAGTTTATTAGGGATAAAGGCTATAATGCCTTTAGTTTTAAAGATATTTCTAATGATATCGGAATCAAAACGGCTTCTATACATTATCATTTTCCAACAAAATCAGATCTCGGTGTAGCGACAATCCGGGAACACATAGACAGATGTGAAACTTTGATAAAAAAAGTGGCAAATGAATCTCCTTTAAAGAAGCTTGAAGCTTTTCTGGACGTACAGACTCAAATCAAATACGAAAATAAAGTATGCATTGTCGGATCACTCGCAACCGATCTGAATACTCTCGACGAAAGCATAAAAACCGAACTTAAAAAATTTGCAGAATTGGTTCTCAACTGGATAACAGAGATATTAACTGAAGGGAAAGAATTAAAAATATTTGATTTTCAGACCACTCCAAGAACCAAAGCACTGATGATAATTACCAATATGGTAGCCATCATACAATTATCCAGACTTACGGATGAAAATGATTTTGAAATAGTAAAAGAAACAATATTAAAAGAATTAAAAATTCAACAATAATGAAAAGAGTCGTAATAACAGGAATGGGAGCTATAACTCCGATAGGAAATAATGTTTCAGAATACTGGCATTCTTTAATTAATGGAGTTAGTGGCGCATCTCAGATAACAAGGTTTGACACTACACATTTTAAAACCAAATTTGCCTGTGAAGTCAAAAATTTTGATCCAAAGGATATTTTTGAAAAGAATGAAATCCGAAAATATGATCTTTTTACGCAATATGCCTTATATGCAACTGATGAAGCTGTAAAACAAGCCAATATTGATTTTAATATCCTGAATAAAAACAGAATCGGAGTGATATGGGGAGCTGGCGATGGCGGTATTTCTACATTTGAAGAACAAATTGGTGAATATAAAACAGGCAACGGCGTACCCAGATTCAGTCCGTTTTTTATTCCAAAAAGAATTGTCAATATTGCCTCGGGGGTCATTTCTATTAAATACGGCCTTCGCGGAATCAATTTTACAACTGCTGCAGCCTGTTCTGCCAGCAACACGGCAATCATTGATGCCTTTAATCATATCCGCTGGGGCAAAGCAGATATGATCATCACAGGTGGTTCTGAAGCGTCAGTTACAGAGTCTTCAATCGGTGGATTTAACGCTTCAAAAGCATTATCTACCTTAAATGACGATTATAAAACAGCTTCCCGCCCGTTTGATGTCAACAGAGACGGATTTGTTTTGGGCGAAGGTGCCGGTGCTATTGTTCTGGAAAGTTACGAACACGCTGTACAAAGAAATGCCGTAATTCTTGCCGAAATCGTCGGAGGCGGATTGGCCGGAGATGCCTACCATTTAACCGGAACTCATCCGGATGGTGAAGGTGCTATTCTCGGAATGGAACTTGCACTCGAAGAAGCTGAAATTACTCCGGACAAAATTGACTACATCAATGCCCATGCTACTTCTACTCCAACCGG
Source organism: Flavobacterium sp. HTF (assembly GCF_003105115.1). Taxonomy (GTDB): domain Bacteria; phylum Bacteroidota; class Bacteroidia; order Flavobacteriales; family Flavobacteriaceae; genus Flavobacterium. The sequence continues at coordinate 4,896 of NZ_QETH01000043.1, forward strand.
AGATCTGAGTGAACTCAAAGCCATGAAAAAAGTATTCGGAATAAACCCTAATGCCAATATCAGTGCGACAAAATCCATGACCGGCCATTTACTTGGGGGTGCGGGAGCTATAGAAGCCATTGCCTGTATCAAGGCAGTTCAGGAAAACATTGTACCGCCCACCATAAACACCCAGAATGTTGAAGCGGATTTTTCAGGCCAGTTTAATTTTACTCTTGGAAAAGCACAACAACGAATAGTTAATTATGCCATGAGCAACACATTTGGATTTGGCGGACATATTGCTACTTCCATATTCAAAAAATTTAAAGAGTAACTGTATTTACGCTAAGTATCTAATTGGCCAAATGTTAAAAAAATAAATCAATAATTCTCCAGACTCCCTTTAAACAAAGGGAGTTTTTGTTTTTAACAAATGTCTCATAAAGTTGTTTTTTCAACTTATTGTGTTCCATTATGTTAATTATATAAACTTCTGAAAAAGTTCTGTAATATTTTTCGCCAACTGTTAAAGTAATTTTAATAAAGGAAAAAATCAGAAACCGGATCTTATTAATTGATTGGTTTTCAGATTATAATTTTCATAACCACTAAAAACAATTACTTTGATTCTCACTCTAAAAAATACATTCGAAGGGATAGGAAATGCTACATTGTTTGCGACCAGATTCTTCAAGGAGGTTTTGCTACCTCCTTACGAGATGAAAGAGTTCAGAAAACAATGTTATGTTATCGGTTATAAATCTTTCCCGCTGGTTGCCATTACAGGTTTTATTATGGGTTTGGTTTTAACGCTTCAGTCACGTCCCACATTAGTGGAGTTTGGTGCAGAATCGTGGTTACCGGGAATGGTAGCGCTTTCGCTGATTCGTGAAATTGCACCGGTTATTACAGCACTGATTTGTGCCGGAAAAATTTCTTCGGGAATTGGTGCCGAATTAGGATCAATGAAAGTGACCGAACAGATAGATGCCATGGAAGTTTCGGCTATAAATCCTTATAATTATTTAGTGGTAACGAGAATTCTGGCAACCACCCTTATGGTACCGATATTAGTGATTTTTGCAGATGCTGTAGGGATATTTGGCGGCTATGTGGGGATCAATATTCACGATGATGTGAACATGTACCGTTTCCTTACCCAGATTTTCGAATCATTAGATTATTCAGATTTAATTCCGGCCACCATCAAAACATTTTTCTTTGGTTTCTTTATCGGAATGATCGGTTGTTTTAAAGGATTTAACGCCGCAAACGGAACTGAAAGTGTTGGTAAAGCAGCAAACTCTGCCGTTGTAACCGCTTCACTGGCGATTTTTATTATAGATATGATTGCAGTACAAGTAACCGATTTAATCTTTTAAAAATGATTGAGGAAAAAAAACATATCGAAACCAAAAAGAAGGATAAAAAAGATGCTCCGATAATCCAGATCACTGATTTGCACAAGACATTTGGCAAAAACAATCAGATTTTAAAGGGCGTAAACCTTACTGTAAACAAAGAAGAAAACTTAGTGATTTTAGGACGTTCAGGTTCAGGAAAATCAGTAACTATAAAATGTATTGTCGGATTGATCGTGCCTGACAAGGGCGAAATAAAGGTTTTTGACGAAGATGTCCTTAACCTGAATAAAAGTGAACTTAATGAAGTAAGAATACGCATTGGCTTTTTATTTCAAAGCGGTGCATTGTACGATTCTATGTCAGTCAGGGAAAATCTGGCTTTTACATTAAGAAAACACAACCGGGATTTAACTTCAGATGAAATCGAAAATCAAGTTCTGGAAGCTCTGGAAAATGTTGGTCTGGCCGATGCCATTGACAAAATGCCTTCTGAATTATCAGGCGGTATGCAAAAAAGGATTGGTCTGGCACGTACTTTAATTTTAAAACCTGAAATTATATTGTATGACGAGCCAACAACAGGATTAGACACTATAACATCAAGGGAAATCAGCGAACTGATTCTTGATATTAAGAATAAATGGAAAACAACATCGATTATTATTACACATGATATGGCTTGTGCAAAACTAACTGCCGATCGGATAATGGTCTTAAAAGATGGAGTTATACACGCAGAAGGTACATATGAAGAACTGGAAAAAAGTGACGATGAATGGGTTCGCTCTTTTTTTGAATAATATAAAAAAATAAATTTAGAAATCATGGATAAGCAATCTGGATATACTTGGAAATTAGGAATGTTTGTAACAATAGGATTGTTGCTTTTTATACTTGCAGTATATTTTATCGGAAAACAAAAAAACCTTTTTGGTTCAACCTTCAGAATTACATCAAGCTTTAAAACCGTAAGCGGTTTACAGGTTGGAAACAACGTGCGTTTTTCGGGAATCAATATCGGGACTATCGAAGAGATCCAGTTGGTAAACGATTCAACAGTGGTGGTCGCAATGGTTATAAAAGATGAAGTCCGTGAATTTATTAAAACAGATGCACGCGCCAGCATAGGTTCTGACGGATTAATGGGAGACAAAGTACTTACCATTTCTCCTGGTGTCCATTCTCAAAAAGTAATCGAAAACAATGGAAAAATTGCTTCAATTGCCGGAATTGAAATGGCTGATATAATGAAGAGCGTTAAGAAAAGCGTTGATAACGTAGGTGTTATTTCTGATGAGCTTGCTATTTTCAGTCATAGTATGAATAACGGAAACGGTGCTTTGGCGAGATTGGTCAAAGATGACAAAATGGCCAACAGCGTTTCGAATACACTTTCTAATCTTGAAACCGGTACAAAAGGTTTCAGCGAAAATATGGAAGCGGCCAAAAGTAATTTTCTGTTAAGAGGATACTTTAAGAAAAAAGAAAAGGAAAAAGAGAAAAAACAGGAAGAAATAAAAGAGAAAAAAGAAGAGCAGCAGGAAAAAGCTAAAGAAGAAAAAGAAAAAGAAGACAAGGAAAAGCAAAAAGCTAAGGAAGATAAAGAAAAAGAAGAGAATGCTAAGAAGGCAGAAGCCGAGAAAGACAAAAAGTAGCTTTTCTTAAAAAAATCCGGTTTTTAGGTATTAGCTAAAATACCGGATTAGAATATCGAATTTTTTAAATCTATCGTATATGCCATTTTCATTCAAACATACCGCCCTAAAAATTTTAAAAATTTCAGGAATAGTAATAGCAGGAATTCTGTTATTACTTTTTTTGATTCCACTACTATTTCCCGGAAAAATTGCTTCTGAGGTAAAAAAAGTGGCCAATCAGAGTTTAGACACCAGGATGGATTTTTCGAAATCCAGACTTTCTTTTTTTACCCATTTTCCATCCCTGACTGTTTCATTAGACGATTTATCCCTTACGGGATCAGCTCCTTTTCGTAATGATACTTTATTAAAAGCAGAACAGGTGGCTTTTGGTATCAACCTCAAAAGGCTGATTTTTGATAATGAGTTAAAAATCAATAAATTATATATCTCCAAAGCATTGATAAATGTAATGGTAAACCAAAAAGGACAAGCCAATTATAACATTTACATAGCGCCCGAAGATAAAAAAGACAAAAAAGATGCTCCTGAAGAAGGAACAGCGATTCGCCTGGAACGAATTGATCTTGAAGATTGTCATGTAAAATATAACGACCGTTCGGCCAAAATCCTGATCGATGCAAAAGGTTTTAATTATGTTGGAAAAGGAAATTTAAGCGAAGATATTTTTGACTTAAACACCGATGCCAAAATTGACAGCGTTGATTTCTATTATGACAGAACCGCTTATCTTAGAAAAAAAGAAGTCCGCGCCGATCTGATTACACGAATCAACACCCATGCACTTTCGTTTATTCTTCAGAAAAACGAATTAAAAATCAACAAATTACCGCTAAAATTTACGGGTTTATTTACCATTTTAAGAGACGGTTACAAAATCAATATCAAAGCGGCATCAGAAAAGACAACCCTGAAAGATTTATTTTCTGTTATGCCTCCGGAATATTTAACATGGATGAATGAAACGGAGATTTCAGGAAACAGCGATCTGCTTTTTACTTTTAAAGGAGATTATAATGTCGCCAAAAAGCAAAAACCGGATTTGGCATTTCATATGAAAATCAACAAGGGTGCGATCAATTATCAAAACGCTCCTGCCCCGTTGACTGATTTTCAGATGGATCTGAATGCTATACTGCCTCAGCTTGACATCGAAAAATTATTGATCAATCTTAATACAATGAAATTTAAGGTTGGAGAAAAAGATTATTTTACCGCCTATCTGCACAGCAAAGGTTTTACTGAAATGGATGTAAACGCAAGCGTAAAAGGTGCTTTGGACCTTGCTACTGTTGATGCGGCTTTGGGACTGAATACAGTTGACTTACACGGTATTTTAAAAACAAATATTCAGGCAAGAGGAACTTTTAGCACTACAAAAAAGTTATTTCCAAAAACAATTGGAGGAATTTCACTTCGAAACGGGTCGCTGAAAACAGATGCTTATCCGAACCCGATAACCGATATTACTTTTGTAGCCAATGTACTCAACAAAGCTGGTACATTTAAAGATTTAATTGTTTCTGTAGCGCCCGCTTCTTTTGTTTTTGAAGGAAATCCGATGTACGTAAATGCAACGCTTTCTGATTTTAGCGATCTGGCTTATAATGCAAAAATAAAGGGTGAGCTAAATGTGGGCCGAATCTATAAAGTCTTTTCACGAAAAGACGTTGACATAACCGGATACGCAAAAGCTGATCTTTCATTAAGAGGAAAACAAAGTTATGCTACCACCGGACAATACGACAAACTGGACAATAAAGGAACTATTATCCTAAAAAACATAAAAGCAACCTCCGAACTTTTCCCGAAAGCCTTTTTTATTAAACAGGGAAATTTCAGGTTTCAGAATGAAAAAATGTGGTTTGAACGATTTAATGCTTCTTACGGAAAATCGGATTTTGCCATTAACGGATATTTACTTAATACGATCAATTATTTTCTGGAATCGCACGGAACTCTGAGCGGAGATTTCAAGATGAAATCAAAACTGATCAATGTTGACGAATTTATGGCTCTTGAAAAAGGGGAAAATAAGGATCGAAACAGTGAAGTTGAATATGCCAAAGAAGATCACCCGAAAATGAGCGGTGTTGTTATTATTCCGAAAAATTTAAATGTTGCACTCACAACCAATGTTGACAAGGTAGAATATAACGGATTGGTTCTGAACAAACTTACCGGAAAAGTGGGGATTACAAAAGGTAATTTTTTCTTAGAAAATGCCAATTTTAACATCATCGACTGTATTTTGGGAATCAATGCCCAATACAGGGACGAATCTCCTACTACCGCCAATTTTGATGCCCACTTTACGGCCAAAGATTTTAGCGTACAGAGAGCCTACAAAGAAATTCCGATGTTTCATGATATGGTTACCGTTGCTGAGAAAGCAGAAGGAATTATTTCTATCGACTATAAAGTAAAAGGCGATCTTAACGGAAATATGGGACCCATTTACGAATCTCTTGAGGGAGGCGGAACGATTAATTTAAGGGATGTAAAAGTAAAAGGCCTGAAACTGTTTGAAAAAATAAGTTCTCAGACCGGTCAGAAAGGCTTAGACGACCCGGGTCTGGAAGGCATTCAGATTCAGTCTACAATAGACAACAACTTAATTCATATTGAGCCTTTTACATTTAACGTTTCCGTTTTTAAACCTACTATAAAAGGTACGACCAGTTTTGACGGCTTACTTGACCTGCGAATGCGTCTGGGACTTCCTCCATTCGGAATCATCGGTTTTCCAATCGTAATTACCGGAACACATCAGGAGCCTAAAATTAAGATTTTCAGTAAAACCGGTCAGAAAATCGAGGACGCTGTTTATGACGAAAAAAACAATAAAGTCATTCGGGAAGAAAAGGTCAGTAAACGAAAAGACAAGTAAAATGAAAACTAAAAAACAGAAAGGCAACAGCACTTTCGAAAAATTTGCTTCCAAAGTTTCTAAAGCAGCCGGGAGTACAACTGCTTTTTTAAGTGCTTTTTTAATCGTAGTCATCTGGGCAATTTGCGGACCCATTTTCGACTATTCAGAAACCTGGCAACTGGTTATCAATACGGGAACCACCATTATTACATTTTTAATGGTTTTCTTAATTCAGAAAGCACAAAATAAAGATTCACTGGCTATTCAGTTGAAGTTAAATGAATTAGTGGCATCCAATGAATACTCAAGTAATAGTTTAGTTGATATTGAAAGTATGACTGAGGAAGAGATGATTATCGTTCAGAAGTATTATCACAGACTGAGTGAACTCGCTAAAAAAGAAGAAAGCTTTCAGAAATCACATTCTATTGCCGAAGCGCACGAACAGCACGAAAGAAAAGATAAAAAAAGGACACAAATCAGGACTAAAAACAAATAAAAGATGAAGTTACGCTCAACTGAAACCTTCTGGCCGTTAAAACATTCTATGGATAAATCCTATCCTTCATTAGATTCAGATCTGGAAACTGAAATTTTAATTATAGGCGGAGGAATTACAGGAGCCTTGATGGCTTATAAACTGATAAATGAAGGCAAAAAAGTAGTAATGGTCGACCGTCGCGATATCGCTAACGGAAGCACTGCTGCCAGTACTGCATTACTTCAGTACGAAATTGATGTGTCCCTACATGAACTTGTAAAACTAAGAGGAGTAGAATGCGCCGTAGATAGTTACAGAAACGGGAAAAAAGCCATTTTTGACCTGCGTGCCATTATTGACGAAATCAAAAGCGACTGCCAGTTTGAGTTTAAAAAAAGCATCTACTTTTGTTCCTTAAAAAAAGACTTGCCCTTTCTGAAAGCAGAATTTAAATGCCGCAAAGAAAGTGGTTTTGATGTTACCTGGCTGGAAAAATGGGATCTCGAAAAATTTGGCCTAAATGCACTGGCTGCGATAGAATCTAAAACTGCTGCAGTGGTCGATCCCTACCGACTGGCTTATGACCTGATTGGCTATTGCGAGGGTAAAGGAATGCAGATTTTTGACCGGACCAATATTACCTCAATCCATGAGCAAAAAGGCAAACTCGTAGCTTATACAGAAAATAAATGCAAAATTACGGCTGACCATGTGGTGAACTGCACCGGATATGAAAGTACAGAAACACTCAGAGAAAAAGTTGTTGATCTTAAAAGCACTTATGCAATTGCATCCGAATGCCTTCCCGAATTGCCAAAAGCGTTTAAGAATGCCATTTTTTGGGATACCTCAACGCCATACCTGTATTTTAGAGGCACATCAGACAACAGAATCATTATGGGCGGTGGTGATGAAGAATTTAAAGATGCTAAAAAACGCGATAAATTAATCCCTAAGAAAGAACTTTTCTTATTGAAAAAATTTCAAAGAAAATTCCCTAAAGTCAATTTTAAGCTGGATTATTCCTGGGCGGGAACTTTTGGCGAAACCAAAGACGGACTTCCCTATTTCGGAAAACCCAATCAAAATCGAAACGAACACTATGTATTGGGCTTCGGAGGAAACGGAATCACCTTTAGCGTCATCGCAATGAATTCAATTTTATGTTCAATTGAAGACAAGAAACATGCTGATTTGGAGTATTATAAGTTTGGAAGATAGATTCTTTTTTTAGGTGCTAAGATACTAAGGCTCTGAGGTACTAAGATGTTCTGCTTTAGGGCAAAAAAAACTTAGAATCTTAGTACCTCAGAACCTCAGCAACTTACCCAATTATCAACTCCATCTGTATATTACAACGCTTATACGGTGTTGGCAGGCCGGATACTTTTTGGAATCCCATTTTGTGATATAAATTAATGGCTGGTTTTAGGATTGTATTACTTTCAAGGTATATTTTTTTTGCGCCCAGGTCTTTGGCGTTTTTTATAATTGCCTTTCCAAGAAGCCATCCGATACTTTTGCCCTGAACTTTTGGTGACACGGCCATTTTTGCCATTTCAAAATCATAATCTTTATCATGCATTTTGATTAAGGCGCAAACACCCACAGGTTCGCCATGATACAAAGCAACAAAAATTTTACCTCCTTTATCCAGAATATACTCTTTCGGATTATCCAATGCTTTATAATCCGCTTCTTCCATTTCAAAATAAGTCGATATCCATTCTTCGTTCAGAGCCTTAAAAGCATCCTGATATTTAGGCTCAAATTCAACAATTTCAACATCGTCACTTTCTCTTAATTTTTTATTTTCAACTACCCTTTTCAAAAGCGATTTTTGCTCCAGTAAAAACTCCCATTCTTCAAGTGCTGCCCACAAATTATTGTTTGATTCTGCAATAAGAGATTCAACAGCCGCTTCAACATCTATAGACTGAAGTTTTAACTCATTCGAAATCAACAATCCTTTTTCAGTAAGCGCAACACTGTTTTTGCGTTTATCTTCTGTTTTCAGATTTTCATGAACCAAACCTGCGGCAGTCATTTCCTGGATAATTTTACTTACAGAAGGTTGTGAGTGACCAATTTCATTCGCAATTTCTGTTATGGTAATTTCCCTTTCTTCCGTTAGCAAATAAAATACCGGATACCATTTTGGCATAAAATCCAAACCGTACAGCTCATAAATTTTCGCTGCATCATCTGTAATAGCTGCCGTCATTAATCGAAGACGACTTCCCAAAGCCACCTTTCCAACTTTATCAAAAAAATCCATAATATAATTAATTACATAATTAGTTATGCAAATATAATTATTTTTTAGATACTAAGGTTCTGAGATGCTAAGTTTCTAAGAAAAGAAGTTTAGAGTGTAAATATTTAAAAAAAAATAAGGTTCCGGGATTTCTAAACCAGAAATCTCAGAACCTTAGTATCTCAGAACCTTAGCAACTTTAGACTAAGCTGTAATCGCCAACGGATTCAAATTAAATTTATATTCTTTTGGACTGCAATTGAATTTTTGTTTGAAGATTTTAGAAAAGTAGCTTCTGCTGGTAAAACCAATGCAGTACACGATTTCAGAAATATTTAAGTCAGATGTTCTAATTAAGATTTCGGCTTTTAGAACTCTCATATGGGTTATATAATCATTTACAGTACGGTTGTGAATCATTTTGAAACCTTCCTGTAGTTTATTTGGAGAAAGACCTGATTTTTTGCTTAATGATTTAATCGTAAAAGCTTCTTCAGGACTTGCTTTTATAGCTTCAGATAATTCTTTTATTTGTTCCATTTCACGCAAAGTAAGGAAATTAGAATCTTTTGATGCCGAAGCAAGATCATCTGTATGCTGCTGAATTTCCATGGCCAGGATAATTCTCAGAATTCCTTCTTTTAATAAATGACGAACAATTCCGGTTTGGGTCACAGCATTCAACTGCTCGATTTTTTCGGCAATTCTCAGATTGTACGAGCCGATATAAAAGAAATCATCATTGCCATTATCTCCAAAGAAAGTTTCTTTTACTTTTTCGTTCAGCGAGTTTATCTGATTTTTTACCTCAGCCTGGGTACCAACAAGAATCAATGTAAATTGAGTTCTTTTATCTTTTTCAAAAAATAAAACATTTTCCTGATTCTCCTTAGAGGAAAGAATAGCAGTCTGAAATGTTTTTAGTTTTCTTTCTTCACCTACCACACCAAAACTATGAGACAGATTTCCTTTAGAACAATAAGCAAAATAAACCGGGGCCGATTTCAGATTAGTAATGTTCATTTTTACATCAGCAGAAAAAGTCATATCAAACTGCACATATGAAATATCATCATTAAAAGAAGCTCCGATAATTGTTCCTTTAGCAAAACTGTTATTGACATCCAAAGTATATTCGTCAAGATCAAAAGTCACTTTTCCGCCTAGATTTAACGACAAAGTTTCAAAAATACCTTTAATTTTTTCTGTGTTTATGGTAACTGTTTTCATTTTGCTGGGTTTTAAAATTCTATAATCTGATTTTATAGATTTTATCAAAAGAAGGATTCAATTTGGGAGTTAGAAATTCTTTTACATCTACAAATCAAAGTTCGATTAAACATCAGCCGCAATTGTTATATAATTTTCGTATTTTGTTTTATAATTATCTATATATGATTATCTTAAAAAAATAATTACTCATTTCCTAAGTACAGCATGAAGAGTTTTTCATTTCCCCCAATAAGTTCAGACCAGGCTAATATTTTGATTCTGGGCACAATGCCCGGCACAAAATCCTTAGAACTCAATCAGTATTATGGTCACAGCCAGAACAATTTCTGGAAATTTATGTTCACCATTCTCAAAGAAGATTTCTCAAATGATTATGAAACGAGAAAAGCACTTTTGCAAAAAAATAATATTGCCGTCTGGGATGTACTGCAATTTTGCGACAGGGTCGGAAGTCTGGACAGTGCCATAAAAAACGAAATTGCAAATGACTTTGAAACGTTCTTAAAAAACCACCCAAACATTACCACCATATTTTTTAACGGACAAAAGGCAGCCGCATTCTTCAAAAAATATGTATCGCTGCAAAAATCCTATAATCAGATTACATTGCCTTCGTCAAGTCCCGCAAATGCCAGTAAATCTTTTCAGTCCAAATTAGAAGAGTGGAAAATAAATGGCTCACTCATAAAGTCAGATATTTGAATTCTGTAAGAATTATGTTTTAAAATATAACAACAAAACTCTACTTCTACTATAATTTTACCAAAAGGTTTTAAGATATTTTAAAATAATTAAACTCTTCTATTTTATAAAGACTCACTATTTATAAAGTACATCTAAGATTAAATTATAAAAATATTGGTTGTTAGTTTATTTTGAGAAAAAAGCTATTCTTTAATTAGAATAGCTTTTATACTTTTAACCCGTATTTCTCAAACCCAAATCATTATGAAAATTCAAACGTATCAAAACCATATACGGTTTTATCCCCCTCATCATTTTGTCTATTATCCCATACTGATTGTATTTTTGTCAGCAAGTATTTATTTTACAATAACGACACTGGATCAGTTAATCTGGGCATTTATAAGTGTTGCCTTTATCTTTTTATTCTGTCTGGCCTTTATGTTACGCCAGCATTATGCACTTACGCTTCAAAACAGGATCGTACGTCTGGAACTTCGTTACCGTTATTTCACACTCACCGGCAAAAGGCTCGAAGAATTCGAATATAAACTTACCGATGAGCAGATTTTTGCCTTACGTTTTGCGCCGGATAACGAATTAATACCGCTCGTTGAAGACACGCTGAAAAACGGTCTTTCCGGAGCTGCCATCAAAAAAGCAATAGTACACTGGAGAGCCGACTATAACCGGGTGTAACAATTCGAAGTCATCGTTTTTTCAGGGCGTGCCACCATCCCGATAAGAGGGCTAACTACTGTGCGCATATGTGCCCTCTTACCGGGATGCTGTCGGGCTATCCGGGCTACTTCGGTAGCTTCCTCCTATCCCTCACGCAGCCAGGCTTTATCTGTGCATAAGCACTCAGGAGTTTATATTCAATCCAACTTTCAAAAACCTCTGCCCCTCTGCAACTTTGAACCGAAAAAAAACATAAACACCTGACTTCAAAATAGTTAATAAACAAAAAAAGCCTTTTAAAACTCAAAATGAAAGATATTTTTTACTAACTTTAATGGTTAAATTTTTCTAACCATTAAATATTAATCGATGAAAAATATATACTTTTTATTAGCTATTATTCTTTTTGGAGTTTCGGTAAATGCACAAACCATTGCAGACAATACCATTTTAGAAGATGCCGTTTTAAACAAAACAGAAAATGAAGATCTTCAAAATCAGTATGCTGAAGATTATCCCTGGCACGCACGAAGGTTTAAAATTACAGCGGGTGCATTTTTTCCGGTAAACAATACTCAGATACAGGTTGGCTCTAATAATGGCAGAATTGGAACCGAAATTGATCTCGAAGATGATTTAGGTTTCTCACAATCTAGTACTTCTTTTCTGGGAACGTTTGAGTGGCGTATTTCCAGAAGATCAAGACTAGGAGCTGAATATTTTGCTTTAGACAGAAGTTCATCCAAAACACTGCAAAAAGAAATTGAGTTTGGTGAACATACTTACAATATAAATACCCGTATCACTGCCTTTTTTGATGTTCAGATTGCCCGCATCGCCTATGGTTATGCTTTTTTATCCAAACCCAAATATGAGGCGGGATTATTAATTGGTGCGCATGTGCTTTTTGCTGATTTAGGTATTCGTGTAGATGCTAATCAGGCAAGTGCTGAATTTCATGACAATTTTGCCTTTACAGCGCCATTACCCGATATCGGGGTTTGGGGTGAATTTGTATTGGCAAAACGCTTTGGTCTCTATGTGAATGCAAATTATCTTGCTGTAAAAATTGAGGATATCGACGGAAGAATTTTAAGTTACAATTTGTCTGTTTTATTTAATGTTCATAAAAACTTCAGCCTGAGTGCGGGTTATACCGGTTTGAATTTTAGAGTAGACACCGTTAAAGAACGATTAAACGGTTATCTGAAATGGGGCTACAACGGCCCAACTGTTAGTGCTGTTTTCACTTTCGGAAACCATGTGAAGCTTTATAAGCATTGATTTTTTTAAAGGTTCTGAGGTGCTAAGGTTCTGAGGTACTGAGGTTTTTTTGTTTCAGGTTTCAGGTTTTGCCTGTGTGTATAATTGGAGTTGATTAAAGATATCATTCTTAATTCTTAATTCTTAATTCTTAATTCTTCAATCTAAAATCTAAAATCTAAAATCTAAAATAAAAACAAACCCGATCTGTTTTAGAAACCGGGTTTGCTGCTCAACTTAACTCAAAATAAACTTAACTTACTTATTTTCGATTGGGGAAAATTTTACTGCTGTTCCTCCGCCAGCGGCCAGTTTTAAATCTAAAACTGTTTTGTTGTTTACTTTCTGTTTCGAAATGATAACAGGATACGGATTGGTTTTATAATTCGCTCCTGCTCCATCTGCATAAATTTCGGCTTCATATTCTTTGTCTTTGTCCAGAAAGGACAAAGTTACTTTCAGATCTCTCGCATTTCTGTTGGTAATAGAGCCTAAATACCAGTTTTTTCCGTCCCAGTCTTTACGTACAATCGTAGTGTATTCTCCAATTTTAGAATCCAGAACTTTGGTGTCTGACCACGTACACGGAACGTCTTTTATAAACTGGAATTCCGGTTTACCCACATAATTTTCAGGCAAATCAGAAGCCATTTGCAACGGACTGAAAATAATAACATATAATGCCAGCTGATTGGCCAGAGTAGTCTGCACTCTCGCTCCTGAAGGTGTTTTGTAATCAAAATTAAAATTACCCGGTGTGTAATCAAAAGGCCCTGATAACATTCTTGTAAAGGGCAAAGTTGTCAGATGCTCCGGAGTATTTCCGCCGTCAACAGACCATGCGTTATATTCCTGCCCTCTTCCGCCTTCCTGCGACATGAAGTTGGGATAAGTACGCTGAATACCTGTACCTTTCATGGGTTCATGGTTATCAATCATAATATGGTATTTCGCAGCCGTTTCAATTACTTTTCTGTAATGACGAGCTCCGTATTGGCTGTCGTGCCATTCTTTTTTATCCAAAAACTTGTTTACATAACCCGTTTTTACGGAGTTAACTCCCATTTTCTGATACAGTTTAAAAGCATCTTCCAACTGGTTTTCGTAATTTTTGGTTGCACCCGCTGTTTCATGATGCCCGATTAAACGAACGTTTTTGATGGCAGCATATTTTGTAATTTCTTCCAGATTAAAATCCGGGTACGCTTTTACAAAACTAAATGCAGATCCGTCGGCAGTCCAGTCGCCGTCCCAGCCCTCGTTCCAGCCTTCTACCAGAACTCCGTCAAAATTATTTTTCGCAGCAAAATCAATATATTCTTTTGTATTCTTAGTGGTCGCGCCATGTTTAGGCCCTTGCCCCCAGGTGAACTTTTCTAAATGCATTCCCCACCAGATTCCAATGTATTTTGATGGTGTAATCCATGATAAATCTTCAATTTTTGAAGGTTCATTCAGGTTCAGCATAATGGTAGAAGTGGCAACATCTCCGGGAGTTTTACCCACCACAACCGTTCTCCATGGTGTTTTAAAAGGTGTTTCGGCATAAACTTTTACACCATCTGCCCAAGGCACCAAATCACTTTTGTATTGTTTATCAGAAGTTTTTAATAACGTCATGGAGGCAAAATCAGTCAGGCTTGCTTCGTGAATAGCTACGTACAATTTGTCTTTTGTTTCAAAAGTTGCAGGCGTATTAATCGTATCGGTTTTACTCATTAATGTTTTACGGTACGTGCTTTCGTAATAACTGTTTTCACGATGTACCGGAATCCACCAAACTTCATTGTTATCCTTAAAAGTAAATTGTGTTACTTCATTCGAGATTTTTACTTTTCCTAAATGGGGTTGTTTCGGAAATTCATATCGAAATCCTAATCCATCATCAAAAACCCTGAAAATGATATCAACTAAACGTTCATCTCCAGCCGTTTCTTTTAAGTGAACAATCATTTCGGTATGATGATCTCTTACTTTTTTGAATTCGCCCCAGGGCTGTTCCCAGGTCTGATCCGCTGTTTTTTCTTCGGTGGAAACCACTTCAAAACCATCCGTCATTTTCTGGATTTGCTGAAATTCAAATCCCAGTAAAGAAGGTTCTATAACTGATTTTCCGTTGGATGAAAAGCTGTATTGCGGTTGACCTGAAGCTGTTAATTCAAAAACCAGTTCAGAGATTTTTCCCGGAGAGCTGATCTTGTATGTTTTTTGAGTTTTAGTACTGCAGGCAAAAATCAGCATTGACGCTAATGTAATCAGGCAGTATCTATATCTTATGTTTTTCATTATTTAATGGTATTAATTACAGCTCTTATTTAATTTCATTTAGTACTTGTTTTGCTTTGGCTGACTGCATCGAAACAAAATAATTAAAGGCCTGGTCTAACTTTTTCTGGGCATCAGGATTCCCACTTTTTTGGACACGTAAATCATATAATTTACTGATATCCGGAAAAACATTTTCTGTACTTTTCACTCCGGCAAATGCTTTTACCTTCTCGATATAAGCGTAACCAAATTCTACTGTCGGCTCAAACATTGTTCCTTCGCCAAAGTCATTCCAGGTAATCAGCTGCAGGTAATTTAAATTGGCGTTTTTGGCCATGTTAAGGGTTTCGTCAAGAGTTGCACCATTGTTATGCTCAATAGTCCATCCAATTGCTGCCCCGCCGCCGCCTTCAGCATAAAAATCTTTAAAACCGGGATAAGCACTTCCTATTGCAACAGAAAGTTTTGGTTTTGTGTTGGTATAAAAATTAGTCAGGTAAGTGTTGTTTTTGTACACCCAGGCGTATTCTCCCGAAGCATTTTCACCGGCTTCTACAGATTGGTCCCAAAGTGTTACAAAAGTTGGTTTTGTGGTCAGCGTATTAAAAACGTTTGTCCATTCTGCAGGTGTCTGCAATACGATTGGCCCGAAATTAAGAAGCAAAGGTTTTCCGTTTACCTTAATGTAATTTTTATCATCAAAGTAATTGTTTTGCAAATAGGCTAAATCTGTTTTGGCTGCACTTGTAACCGAAATGGCTTTTCCTGCATCGACCGCGCTTTTTGTAACCCTGTCTTCATACACTATGGCATATTCTAAACCTACTTTGTCCAGCATTGCGATAAGCTGTTCGGTATTTTCTTTTACCATTCTGTAATCATAGACATCGTAAGTGCCGTACCAGTCGATCAAAACACCATCAATTCCGGAGTATTTCATCAATAATAAATGATTTTCGATCACATTTTTATCACCTGAATGATAAGGCCCGATAAGCGGATAATAATACGAGGCAATTTCCCTGCGGTTATTTGTTCCGATATTATCCGGATTTTTATTGCCCATTGTCCAGTGATAACCCCATTTTTTATCGGCACTGCTTTCTTTGGTTTCAAACCAGGGCATATAGTGAACATAAATTTTGGTGCTGTTTGTTTTTTCAATGGCAACGGCTGCTACTTTTTCTGGTTCTGTGGGATTATCTGAACCTTTATCGTCGCTGCTGCATCCGACGGCAACTAAAATGTTCATTATACCAAAAAACAATAATGTGATATATTTTTTCATAATTATTTATTGACGTTAAAAAATATGTCAGCCTTCCACGACTAACCAACATGGAAGACTGACATTTTATACCCTAATTTAAAGGATACCCAGGATTTTGTTTTAAATTTTTGTTAGTGGTTAACACTGAAGTCGGAATAGGAAAAATAGCTCTGTAGGCTTCTGTTTCTCCTTTTTCCCACCATGGGTCAAAGAAAGTTCCAAAACGGATATTGTCTGTTCTTCTTCTTCCTTCAAAAGTAAATTCCTTAAGCAATTCCTGATCTATAAAAGCAAGATCTATTGTTGTTGGCATTTCTTCTCCTGCACGTGCTGTGATTTGCTGTAAGAACGGTCTTGCCAGTTCAGGTGCACCAAGACGTACATAACATTCTGCCTGCATCATTAAGATTTCTGCATAACGAATTAATACAAAGTCATGATCACGTTCCCAGTTTTCTCCGGCTTTCATTTCGTATTTACCTAAACGAACTCCTTCATTTTCTTTAGCATCGGTTAAACTTGTCAGGTTTTCGGTATACGTAAGCGGTTCTCCGTTATCCATGATAATTACAGAACCTGTAGCCAGATTGATCTGATCTCCTGCAACCATACATTTTTTTCTTTTGTCTGTGTCTGCAAAAGCCGAATAAACTCCAGGCTGCGCGCACATTCCGTTGGCACTCCAAGGATAATTTCCTGTTGGTGACAATGTCAGTTTATGTAAATAGTGACAAGACATTGAACTCATATAATTACCCACTGTTCCTGCTTTTGAATCGTATGGAATAGCAAATATAATTTCGCTTGACGTCTGATTTTCTGTAGCAAAATTGGCGAAGAAATCAGGTGTTAATGTATATCCTGATACTTTCTGGCACATATCGATACAATCCTGCCAGCGAGGTGTCCCGATAAAAGCTTCTGAATTAAGATATAATCTTGCCAGGATAGAATAAGCAACATTTTTCGTTAATTTTGAGTACACTACACTTGAGTTCAAATACGGGATTGCATCCAGTAATTCTTTTTCTACAAAATCATAAACTTGTTTTCTTGTCGAGTTTGATGGCAAATCAACGTCTTCAAAATTGGTTACGATTGGCACATTACCAAACATATCCAGAAGATTGTAATAGTAATAGGCTCTGATTGCTTTTAACTCTGCATAAATTGGTGTTTTTGCCTGAGTTGTCAATGACGATTTATCTATCTGATAAATAATGGCATTGATTTTTGCAATTCCTGTGTAGTTATATCTCCAGGCAGAAAGTATCATTCTGTTGTCGGCTTTCCAGGTATGTTTTTGTGCGTCCTGATATTGTCCGCCGTCGTACCAGTTAGTGCCTCTTGTCGGGATAGTAGCTTCATCAGAAACAACTTCATTCAAAAAGAAAACATACTCACAAGTTGGATAGTTATTTGATATTCCATCGGCAAATCCTCTTAATGAAGAATAAGCGCCACCAACTAATGCATCAATCTCTTTTGGAGTGTTTCCAAAATTCCCATCCTCTACCCTGTCATATAATTCTTCATTCAGATCTGTACATGACACCGTAAAAAGCATGCTTAAAAGTATCGCTGCTGTTATTTTGATTTTCATTTTTAATATTTTATGGTTATCAATTCGCTTAGTTATTCAGCGTGAAATTTAATCCAACAGAAATTGTAGTTGGTCTTGGATAATTGTTGTATCGGTCAATTCCGGGAGCTGCAAGTCCTGTAAGATCCATTACCCCGGTCTGATTGATTCCGTCCTGTGCATTTAATCCAATCTCAGGATCTACTCCTTTGTAGTTTGTTAGTACAAAAAGGTTTTCTCCCATTAGGTAAACTCTCACTTTGCTTTTGTATTTCAATGGTAAAGTATATCCCACTGAAAGTGTCTGAAGCCTGAAGAAAGATGCATCCTCTATCCAATAACTTGAATATTTTGGAGACGAAGTGATTCCGCTGTTTAAGAAATCATCCGGTACATTAAATGCCGGTAATCTGTTTGGATCGTTTAGCATCATATTGGTTGCATTTAATGCTTTTTGGCCAAACATTCCGTATCCTGAAATACCAAGATCAAAATTTCCATATTTGAAATTCATTCCGATTCCTAAAGTCAGGTCCGGCTGAACATTTCCTAAATCTCTTTTGTCTGCATCAACCAAAGCTCCTTCAAGCACTTTATCGCCTGCTGCATTGTAGTATAACATTTTTCCATCATCGCCAAGTCCCGCACTTTGATAACCCCAGAAAGTTCCAACAGGATATCCTTCGGCAATTACCTGAGAATATTGTCCTGACATACCTGCCAATCCGTGTAGAGATCCGCTGTAAATAACATCTGTTTTGTATGTTGGGTTTGAAAGTTTTTCGATTTTCTGAACGTTGTGCCCAAGAGTCAGATTGGCATCCCAGCTAAATTTATCTCCTTTAATGATATTGGCATTCAAAGTAAGTTCAACACCTTTATTAGACATTTCGCCAACATTTGCCAGCATATTTCCAACTAAATAAGGAGGCTGAGGAACTTCGTATGTATATAATAAATCTTTTGTCTTTTTTGAATACCACTCAAATGAACCTGTAATTCTGTTGAAAAGACTGAAATCAATCCCAATATTAACTTGTTCTGTAGATTCCCATTTCAAATCAGGATTTGGGTTTTGTTTTGGTGAATAAGCTAAACTCCATGTTTTGGTAACCGGATCGTAGTAACTGTCATTTCCAACTCCTAAAATAGAAAGTGATTTATACTCTCCAATTCCGTCCTGATTTCCTGTAACTCCATAACCAACTCTAAGTTTTAAGTTATCCAGCCAGCCTTTTGTACCATCCATAAATTCTTCACTTGAAATTTTCCATGCAGCAGATGCCGACGGGAAAGTTCCCCATTTATTGTTTTCTCCAAAACGGCTTGATCCGTCACGTCTTACGGTTGCTGTTAAAAGGTATTTTCCGTCATAAGAGTAATTGGCACGTGCAAAAAAGGAAACTAAATTTGATTTTCCTTTATAAGAGTACACATCACCCAGACGATAATTATAACCTGCCCCTAAGTTATTATAACCAAAAGCATCTGTTACAAAACCACTTCTTTGTGCTCCAAAACCTTCGTAGATATTTTCAAAATAAGAATATCCTGCTAAAGCACCAATTACGTGTTTGTCTAAAGTTTTATTATAATTCACAAAAATTTCACCTTGTGCATTAGTGTATTCTTCGTATTTTTTTTGTGCATAACCATCTTCTGTTCTTCCTTCCATAACAGCATAAGATGGTTTGTATGTACTTCCTTTTACAGCATTGTGCTCTAATGAAATATTAGCCGAAACCATAAAATCATTTAAGAATTTAACTTCCGTTTTAAAATATCCCAAAAGTCTGTGTCTTTTGTTATCAACCGTTCTGTTCGTTAAAATTTCAACTGGGTTTTCATAAATATTTCCTCCTACAGATGTGAAATTTCCGTTTGCATCATAAACCGGAATTGTTGGATTTAAGTTGTACGCACGTTCAAATATTCTGTAATCAATCGGATGCCATTTGTCGATATTGGCAAATAATCCCATATCAAATTTTACATCTTTATTGTCTCCAAGATACTGGTAAGCGCTCACGTTTCCGCTGATTCTTTCCAATCCTGATTTTTTGATAACGCCTTCATTATTCAGATATCCGATTGAAGTTCTGAAACCGCTGTCGGCTTTTCCTGAATTAATGCTTAAGGTATGTGATTGTGAAATGGCTGTTTGCTCAATCGCTTTTTGCCAGTTTGTATTTCCTCCGTAATCAACTGCATCCAAATTTCCGGTTTCACGCATGTAACCTCTCCATTGGTTTGCAGATAAAAGATCTAAATTGTCTGTAACATAACCAATACTTGATAAACCATTATAAACAACCGAAACTCCTTTTGTTCCTGATTTAGTCGTAATGATGATAACTCCGTTTGCTCCTCTTGAACCGTAGATTGCAGTTGCAGAAGCATCTTTTAAAACGTCAACCGATTTAATATCCGAAGGCTGAACTACGTTGATATCTACTCCTGCAATTCCGTCAACAACGATCAGCGGACTGTTGCTTGCTGTCAATGAAGTTCCTCCACGTAAACGCAATGTAGCACCCGCAGCAGGATCTCCCGAAGGACGAATAATATTTAGACCTGCTACTTTTCCTTGTAAAACCTGTTCTGTTGATGAAATTGTTCCTTTTACTAAATCATCTCCGGCTACTGTAGAAATAGCACCCGTTAAATCCGATTTTTTTACTTTTCCGTATCCAACAGAAACTACCTGAACTTCTGCCAGTGCATATCCGTCATTTTGCAGTCGGACATCAAGATTAGAGCTTGTGCCTGTAATCTGAACCTTTTGAGTTGTCGCTCCGATAAAAGAAACTTCAATAGCACTTCCTACGGCTACCTGCAATGAAAATTTTCCGTCAAAATCTGTTGTAGTTCCGTTTTTGGTTCCCACTTCAACAATAGAAGCACCCGGCAATACATTTCCTGTATTGTCGTAAACGGTTCCTGTGATTTGCTTTTTTCCCTGAGCAAAAATTCCTGCCGAAAGAAAAAGCATGAAAATCATCAATACCGCCGATTTAGTAGTCCACATTTGATGCAGGACTAATTTTTTATTTTTACTATTCATTAGAATTGGTGTTTGAATTTGATAGTGAATTATTTGTCTAAAGTCTTAAGCGGAATTGACGTATCTGAAATCGTTTTGTCTTTGTTGTCTTTTACCAGGACATGAATTTCTGATAAGTTTGTAATTCCTTTTAGTTCTGAAACTAAATTGACAAATCCTTTGATCTCAGCCGTTCCTCCCGAAAATTCACCTGAAATGATTTTACTGCCGGCTGTAATCGTGTAAATTAGCTTGTTTACACCCGATTCATTATTTTTTCTTGACATTCCTAAAAAGTCTTTCTGACTTATTTGTAAAGGGAAGAAAGCAAAAACCGGTGGCGGTGGCGGTACAAATTCGCCTGCATATATAATCTGATCACCCGAGTTGGTTGTCCAGTCTTTTGCTACCATCAAAAACGTAATGTTTTCCATAACAAAACCCGGTTCAGTATTATAGTATTCCTGCGGAATCAAATCCATTCTGTAAATACCATTTCCTAAATCCTTTAGTTTTGTTTTTTCAGAAACGTCCGGAAGCCAGGCTTGGTATTCCTGCAAAACAGCCCAGTTGTTTAATCCACTATGAAAGTGAACGCTTGGAACTCCTGCGAAACCGTCTTTTAAATTAGAATTGAATAAAATACTTACCGGTTTATCAATGGTTGGTTTTGAAGGATATGATCTGATCACTTCATTTGCGGTACTAAATGACGAAAAATCAGTATACGTCATGTTCGCTACGTCACTTTGTTTCGATCCGTTTTTGTTTTTCAAACGGAACCAAAATCCTGCGCTTGCTGCGATTTCCTCCGGAGTTTTAGTAAAATACGCTGTTGGGGTCAGCTTAAAACTCCAGATTTTATCACCTTCATATTTTAGTTTTGCAAAATCAGATGAATTTTCCCAATTGCCTGCATCAGGTTCAGATGGAGACCAGATCCAGATATAAAGATCTTCCGTTTCTGCAAAGGTAGTTCCCGAAAGATCAAAGTACCATGTCACTTCTTCATCATATTTGTACACTACCGGATAGGATGACATTGGTCCCACAGCCCCTGCATTTTCCTGCGCCGTAATAAAATTTGGAGCCATCAAAAGGGCAAGTAAAATTGTATATATAAACTTTTTCATATTACTTCTTAATTAATAGCATTTAATTTGAATACATAAGACACAAAATCTGCCCCGCCCGAAGTACGCACCAATTGAAGCTGCATTTCGTCATTTTTCCCGGGAACCGAGATTAGACGGAGTTCATCTGTTTTTTGAGTTTTTTGGGCATCGCTGTACAAATAGATTTTTACTGCACTTGCGTTGGTCTGCTGAAAGTCTGAGCTTAGCGCCCAAAATCCTTTTGGAGCAAATAATGGAGGAACATTTCCTGTTACTTCATAACTTGTTGGCCTGTTTTTTTCATCTACGCTGAAATTGATTTTAAAATCTTCGTAATTAAAATAGGTGCTCAAGTTCTCTTCGTTTGGCTGGATATTATTTGCTTTTGCAAATTCATCAACCATTTTCAGATTTGTCAATCCCCAATTTCCATTTACTTTTTCATAGATGGTAATCGGATCAACGTGGCTTCCGTCGTCAGTGTTGTCGCAGCTAATAACTGATAAACACATCGCAACAGCCAACCAATAAATACTTTTACATTTCATAAAATTTTGGTTTGATTGTTAGTTTTTTTTTATCCCGAAAGGATAGAGCGAAGCTATAAGTTAAATAAATCTTAAAAAAAAAATCTGATAAAAATCAAGATAGAAATCAAGTATTTTTATATTTAAGTATTTAACTATCAATAACTTATATAATTTAAAAAACACAAAAAATCAAGACGTTGTTTAGATGAAAAACGGCAAATAAATAATGGTATAAATGACAATATGGAAATTAAACGTGATATTTTTTTTACTATATACATATATAATTGCTTTTTATTGTATAATTGCAAATTATTAGACTACTTTTAACATTTAAACCCTATTTTTAAACGAACAACACTTGTTTTTAAGTGGGTTACGTCTAAATTTGCTAAATTTCAAAAATAACCGGTCGTTAACTCTCAGACTTATTTTTGAATTAAAAACGAATTAACTCAACTAACCAAAAAACTATTTTTACCTTAAAACCAAAACATAACCATGCGAAAAATATTGATTCTATATTTTTTCATAGCGGGTTTTTCTCTAACTGCGAAAGAGACCAATCCTGTTTTAGAAGAATTAGATAAAGTGCTCCTCAAAAAAGAGGTGTATCTCAAAAAGAAATATCAAAAGATTGGAGCATTAAAAAAAAATGTGTCAAAGTTTACTTTGAGCCAAAATAATGAAGCGCTTTATAATTGTTATATGTCATTGTTTGAGGAGTACAAATCCTTTAAATATGATTCTGCCTATTATTATTTAGAAGAAGCAAAAATCAAGGCAATTGCGCTGAAAGAGCCCAAGTTTTTAGCCAAAAGCCGTATTAAGGAAGGTTTTGTACTGCTCTCTTCGGGTTTGTTTAAAGAAGCCATTGATACTCTGAATGTCATTGACGACCAAAAGCTGGACTTAAAAAACAAATTTGAATACTATAATATAAAAGCCCGTGCTTATTACGATTTAGCCGATTACAACCGCGATCAGCGATTTAATATCCATTATGTACAACAGGGAAATCATTTCCTGAAAAAAGCCCTGGAATTAATCGGAACTAACACAAATGAATACTGGGCTGCCGAGAGTTTAAAAAGACTAAAACAACAAGACTGGCGCGGCGCTGAATTTGCTTTTAGCTACTGGATCAACAATTATGACTTACCGCCTGATTATTACGGAATTGCGACATCAAGCCTTGGGTATATATATTCAGAAAGAGGCTATACAAAAAAGGCGATTTATTATCTCGCACTTGCCGCTATTGCCGATGTCAAAAATGCCACAAAAGAAACGGTAGCCTTGCGAAACCTGGCCAACGAGCTTTTTAAAATGGGATATCTGGACAAAGCCAATGAATATATCAACATTGCTATGGACGATGCGACTTTCTACAACGCGAGGCATCGCAAAATTGAGATTTCATCGATATTACCTATTATTGAAAAGGCACAGCTTAATAATGTAAAGGACAAAAATGATAAACTGGAAAGAATCATTATTCTGCTCACGATACTTACGGTAATAATCATTTTGTTTCTGATTATTATTTTCAAACAATTAAAAGAAAGAAACAAAGCCAGAAAAATCATGGCTTCTTCCTATAGTCAGCTGCAGGAAATGAATATCAGCCTTAGTGAGGCCAATGCTATTAAAGAAGAATATATCACATATTTTATTAAAGCGACTTCGGCTTTCATTAATAAAATAGACCATATTCAGAAAAGCACGCTTCATAAAATTATTACCAAGAAAACCGATGAAGTTATTGCGAGCCTAAAGCGTTATAATGTAAAAGAAGAACGGGAAAATCTCTTCCATCAGTTTGATGAAATCTTTCTGAAGTTATTCCCGACTTTTGTAACCGATTTTAATCATTTATTTCCAAATGATCATAAATGTATTGTAAAGAAAGGCGAACTCCTAAATACCGAACTTCGCATATTTGCCTTGTACAGATTAGGAATCCAGGACAGCAGTCAAATGGCAGAATTTCTGGAACTTTCTGTGGCTACAATATACACGTACAAAACAAGAATCAAAAGCAAATCGGATTTCAAAGATACTTTTGAAGAAAAGATTATGGCGATTAAGACGATTTAGGGGCTGAGGGGCTAAGGCTCTGAGGTTCTGAGGTACTAAGCTTTTGCTACGACTTCACGAATTTGTTGTTGAAATAATTCGTGAAGTCGTGGCTATTTTTTACTCTAAAGGCTCGATTCTGAAATCATACATTCGGATACAATGGTAAAAACATTGCCAAAGGTTTCAACCGTTGGAGATTTTAAAAGCCTTGTAGAAAGAAATATATTTTATTCTGAAGGTTCCAGCTGAAGCACTACATTCTGATAACGCTTACTAAGAGAAAACAATTGTTCGGCAAAAATCATAACGGCAAGCGGTACAAACAGAAATATCGTTAAATCCTCTTCGTAAAGAAAATAAGTTGTGATCATAAAAATACGTCCGTATTCCAGGTAGTACATCCATTTGCGCTGCTCTAACAATGCACCGCAATTGACCAGAGTAAGCAGGATAAAAGAAAGTACAAAAATCTTATCGTACAATTCTAAATAATCAAAATAATAAGTAAAACCAGTTAAAAATAACGTGCAGATTCCCAACTGTATATATAAGTAATTTTTGAAACGAAGCCGCTGATTCGGGCAAGCTTTGTCCTGCAAGAATCTTTTTTCCAGAATAGGCCTGATATCCTGATCCATATGCGCCGGGCTTCCAAAAACGGCTTTCCATTTTTCTTTAAAGCCTTTTGAACGTTTCATTAATTCATAAATTTCGAAATAGTAATGAAAGTGCTGCCAAAGGAAACTATAGCTTTTGAGCGGATGTGTCAGTCCATATTTTGGTTTCTCTTCTTCGGTTTGAAAAGTTCCGAAAAGGCGATCCCAAAAAGTAAACATATCCCCGTAATTTTTGTCCAGGTATTTTTCATCAGAAGCATGATGAACTCCATGAACAGAAGGCGTTACAAAAACATATTCAAGCCATTTTATTTTTCCGATAAGCTGCGTGTGGGTAAAGAAAGAATAAGCTCCATGAACAATCAGCATGGTAATGACCATTTTTGGATGAAAACCTACAAACGGCAAAACACACCAAAAACCGGTTCTCACAATCGCCTGAAAAGTAGTAATTCTGGCTGCGGCAGTAAAATTAAATTCCTCACTATGGTGATGCACAATATGCGCTGCCCAGAAAAAATTGACTTCGTGACCTAATCGGTGATACCAATACCAGACAAAATCAGTTGCCAGAATTAAGGCAAACCAGACAAAGATACTTGTCGAAATATCAAAAATTCGATAATTGTCATAGATAAAATAATACAACTGATAAAAACTTGCAGCAATAAATAAGTTGATTAACCTTTCCGCAATACCAATACTAATGTTCGAAACAGAGCTTTCATAATTGAAAATTTCCGGTCTTTTTCTACGCTGCATTATTTTGTACTCAATAAATAAAAAGAGAAAAAAAGCAGGCATTGCGAAAGCAAGAAAATTAATATGTTCCATTTTAAAAAATTACATTTTGATTCATAAATACTTTAAAAGAAAATATTTTCACTGATAAATATTTCTGAAAATACTATTTACCAGTGAAAATTATCTTAATCTAATACAGAGCGGATTTTTAATTCTGTTTATACTTTACAGCGTCCAGTGCCACTTCTTTTACCGACTGTGTATCAGCAACTTTTCGCAAAGCAAGAATATAAGCCGCAATACGGGGCGTAACATTGTATTTTTCTGCCGTTCTGAAAACAGTTTCAAAACTTTTCTCCAATATATCTTCCAATCTTGTATTGATCTGGTGAATTCTCCATGATTCCAAAAGAGAGTTCTGAAGCCATTCAAAATAAGAAACCGTTACTCCGCCGGCGTTTGCCAGAATATCAGGAATTACCAGGACATTGTTTTCGTGCAAAATTGCATCAGCATCAGAAGAAACCGGTCCGTTTGCTCCTTCAACAATAATTTTGGCTCTAATATCGGCAGCGTTCCTTTTCGTAATAACATCTTCTTTAGCTGCCGGAATCAGGACATCAACATCCAAAAGCAATAGATTTTCATGCTTGATGGCAACCGAATTCGGATACCCTTTAATACTTTTATTGTTTAAATTATAGTATAAAATCAGTTCCGGGATATTCAGTCCTTCCGGATTATAAAATGCTTCTGAAACATCACTTACTGCCACTATCTTTACTCCTTTTTGGTATAAAAACAAAGCCGAATGCAAACCGACATTTCCAAATCCCTGAACCGCAGCAGTTGCTCTCGCAGGTCTGATTTTTAATCGTTGAAGTGCCAGAAGACTTACTATACTAACGCCACGGCCTGTCGCTTCTACCCTGCCCAGAGAACCACCTGAATGCAGATGTTTTCCTGTTACGACAGCATGAATGGTTTTTCCGTGAACTAATGAAAATTCATCCATTAGCCAGCCCATTTCGTCTGGACCTGTACCCATATCCGGTGCAGGAACATCTTTTTCCGGTCCGAAAATATCTGCTAAGGTTTTAGTATACGCTCTTGTTATTTTTTCAAGTTCTGTTTTGGAGTGGTTTTTTGGATCACAAATAATACCGCCTTTTGCACCTCCAAAAGGAATTCCGGTTACGGCAGATTTCCAGGTCATCCAGGCCGCTAAAGCTTTTACTTCGTCTAAGTTTACCGAATTATCATAACGGATTCCGCCTTTTGACGGGCCTAAGGCCGTGTTATGAATCACTCTGTACCCTTCAAAGTTTTGTGTACTTCCGTTATCCAGTGTTATAGAAAAGTTTACGACAATCTGTTTTTCCGGACGCTGCAATTTCTGCCTTATGGATTCTTCCAGATTCAGAATGTCTGCTGCAATATTAAATCGATCAATCATAGATTGAAAGGGATTTTGTTTAATTAATTCTGCACTCATGATATATTTCTTTTTAGTTTGGGTTAATCAATTTAATTTGCTCATTACCTTGTAAAAGAGCTATTGTATTATTTCAACTACTATACAGACACAACATGGAATTTTGATCCGGCAGGATTGCATCATTATATTCCTATTTCTATTTGATCTCATTTCTTTAATTTTTTTACTAATTCTAAAAAAAGCCTTTCATGGTGCATGAAAGGCTAAAAAAAAAATAACTAACAAGTCCATTTTCTATTAAGGCCATTTCATTCCGTTGCTCATCATGCAGCACATCGCAAAGCTGCATATAAACGGAACAATATTTTGGCTATAGTTTTTCATTGTCAAGGCAAATTTACAAATTACTTTATATATTCTATGGAATTAGTAGAATTAATTTAAAAGAAAATGAATTTTACTACAAAAAACACTGTAAATAAGGAGCTTACAAATTATTATTTTTTATTTCAATTGAGAAAAAACAATAAAAATGATAGCAATAAGGGCTAAAAATATTCCAACGAAGTTAATTTTGGATAATTTTTCTTTGAAAAAAAGCAGGCCAATCAGACTTCCTAAAACTATAACTCCCAAGTTCATTCCGGCAAAAACAGTTGACGGGTTTTCTGAGAATGCTTTGTGTGCTGTTAGGTAAAAAAGAATATTTCCGAAATTAAAAAGACCAACCAAACTTCCGAAAAGGATATTTTTCAGTTCTAATTTTACTTTTTTAATTACCGAAGAATACACCACAACAAGTAAGGAAATGGCTAGAGCAATATCAAAAATTACAAACAGAGAGGTTGTATAAGGCAAAGCAGTGTAAAGTGCCACTTGCTTAAAAAGTATGTCGATTATTCCAAAACCGAATAAAACAACGGTGGGATAAATCCATTTATTCTGATCGTTTCCGGAATTTTTCCTTAAAATGAATAACAGCGCAACAAAACCAATTATCAATCCGGTTAATTTATAAGAGTTGAATTCTTCTTTAAAAATAAACCATGCTGCCAAAATCGGAATAAATAGCGATAAACGCTGCGCTGCATCTGTTTTTACAATTCCCATATGTTTTATGGATGAGATAAGAAACAGAAAAACAACCGGCAGTAAAATTCCTATTGCAAGATAAATATTCCACGGAGCAGTGGTATGAACTTCAGAAACATCAGGTTTAAAAGTTACGTAACATAATATCAGGGCAAATACATAGTTGAAAGCTACAATTTGAATTGGATTGGTATTGTATTTTCGGGTGATTTTAAAAATTACACCAACAATTACGCTGCAGATTATGCTTAAAATAAGAAATAACATAGAATTAAATTTTAAGTACAAAAATAAGGTTTATCTCTTTTGTACTTTCAAAAAGAAGAAATTAATCGCTCTTTAACCAGCCGGTAATGCTCATTCTGGTATTTTGCGTCACCAAAACTTCGTGAACCAGTTCGTTACTTTTAAAGAAAACGGTTTTGCCCTGGGTTGGTGCAATTTTTTGATTGTTATTTTCCTGATGGATCATTAATTCTCCTCCGTCTTCTTCTTTCCAGTTACTATTTAAATAACTGATCATAGAATATTTCCGGTCAGGATTATTTTTAAACTGATCCAAATGTTTGCGGTAAAAATCGCCAGTTTCGTATAACGAATAATGAAACTCATATCCTGTAATTCCGGCGTAACAACTTTCGTTTAAATAAACAATGAATGCATCAATCTGAGCAAAGAACTCATTTTCAAAAACATTGTTGTGGCTTTTATCCAGCCAATAAATAGAATCACTTCTGATGGCAGAATCGTAAGAAAGTTTTTTGGAATTTCCGATTCCAGCGGCGAGGAGCAGACTTTTCTCATTTAAATCCAGTAAGTTCTGTTTTAAATGATTTGCTAATTCCGGACTCAAAAAATGTTCTGATATGCCTACTTTATTCTCTATATAACTCGAAATCAAATCTTCGAAACTATTTTCCATTTTTATTTTGGGAAAACTGCAAATACAGCCAACGGAGCAAGGTAGAGTAAATAAAACTGGTAATGGGCTTATTCTCAATAAATAAAAAATTTATTAAAAATAAACCCGACAGTCACGAAGCTTCGGTACTGTCGGGTTTGATAAGATATTATAATTTATTAGACTCGTTATAATTTACTGATATAACTTCCGTATGTATCTTTAAACTGATGTCCTTTTGCAAAACGGTCTTTACTTAGTTTTCTGTATTCGACCAATGCCCACAAAATAAATTCTTTCATAAAATACTGGTCTTTTTTATCGAGCTGAGGCTGATATTTTTTAATTAAATCCTCAAGCGGAGTTACTTCATCCAATATAGCCTGATATTCAGCATCAGAACAATCGTCTAGTAATTCAAAACCACTTTCGGCAAAAAACCATTCAATTAAATCTGTATAAGGTGTTTTTTCGCCCGGTTTTTCGAGTTTTTCAATCTTAGGGAAATATTCAGAAAACAAGGTACGAATTGCAGATCCGATAAGGCTTTGTGCAACAAATGCCGCTCCCTCCTGCTCTCCTTCATAAACCAATTCTACTTTTCCGGTAATAGCCGGAATAATTCCAACAAAATCAGACAAACGCAAAATAGTTGTATCCGCACCTGATAATAAGGCACGTCGTTCTGCGGTGCTAATCAGGTTTTCAAAAGCAGTAATACTCATTCTCGCACTTACACCACTTTTGTTGTCAATATATTCGCTCTCACGGGCTTCAAAGCTAATTTGCTCTAAAATATCTCTCGCAAGGCCTGGCACATATACAACATCACTTTGATTTTTGTCTAATTTGGCTTCCTGCTCCGTAATTGTTCTGGCAATTTTTACGGTCTCCGGATAATGTGTTAAGATTTGGGAACCAATTCTGTCTTTTAGTGGCGTTACAATACTTCCTCTGTTTGTATAATCTTCAGGATTTGCCGTAAAAACAAATTGCATATCAAGCGGCATTCTCAGTTTAAAACCTCTGATCTGAATATCGCCTTCCTGCAAAATATTGAAGAGTGCCACCTGAATTCTGGCTTGTAAATCAGGTAATTCATTAATTACAAATATGCTGCGGTTTGCTCTCGGAATCATTCCGAAATGAATTACACGATCGTCTGCATAAGACAGTTTTAAATTTGCTGCTTTTATGGGGTCAACGTCACCTATTAAATCGGCAACGGTAACATCGGGAGTTGCCAGTTTTTCGAAAAAACGTTCGTTTCTGTGCAACCACGAAACAGGTGTTTCGTCTCCTTTTTCAGCAATAAGGTCTTTCGCAAAACGTGAAATCGGATTCAGCGGATCATCATTAATTTCTGAACCTGAAACAAACGGAATATATTCGTCCAGCAATTCGACCATTTTTCGTGCCAAACGTGTTTTAGCCTGACCGCGAAGTCCTAAGAGATTAATATTATGACGGGATAAAATCGCTCTTTCCAATTCCGGAATTACCGTATTCTCAAATCCGTGAACTCCTTCAAAAACTGCTTTCCCTGATTTTATTTTCTCACGGAGATTATTTCGTAATTCGTCTTTAATACTTATACTTTTATACCCTGAGGCTTTTAATTCTCCTAATGTTTTTATGTTGTTTATTTCCATTTTTATTGAAATATCGATTTGTATTTTTTTGCAGATAATTAATTAACGTATGCGTTTTTTTCTGTTTGTTTCGTAATCTTCAAAAATCATTTCACCCAAACCTTTAAGTCCGGTGTAAAATGCTTTTCCCTGATTGGCTTCCGTAAAATGATTCACAAAACGCTGTAAATAAGGGTCGTTTGCAATCATAAAGGTTGTAATCGGAATATGTAATTTTCTGGCTTGCTGTGCCTGTGTGTAACATTTATCTACAATATATTCGTCAAGCCCGTTACTGTTCATATAGTAGGAACCGTCGCGTTCGCGCACGCAGCTTGGTTTTCCGTCTGTGATCATAAAAATTTGCTTGTTGGTGTTTCGCTTTCTTCGCAAAATATCCATGGCCAGTTGCAAACCGGCAACAGTATTGGTATGGTAAGGGCCAACTTGTAAATAAGGTAAATCTTTGATCGGGATTGTCCAGGCATCATTTCCAAAAACCAAAATATCCAGCGTATCTTTTGGGTAACGTGTAGTGATTAATTCGGCCAGTGCCATTGCTACTTTTTTGGCAGGAGTGATTCTGTCTTCGCCATACAAAATCATACTGTGGCTGATATCAATCATGAGGACTGTACTCATTTGTGCCTTGTACTGCGTTTCTTCGACAACCAAATCATTTTCGGTAAGTTTAAAACCATCAACACCATTATTGATTTGTGCGTTTCGCAAACTTTCAGTCAAAGAAATTCTTTCTAAACCATCGCCGAAATTAAATTCACGGAATTCTCCGGTATGCTCATCGCCATTTCCGGCATGCTTGGTTTTGTGATTTCCGTTTCCGGAACGTTTTAAATTTCCGAAAATCTGATCTAAAGCCTGCTGCCTGATTGCACGTTCTGTTTTAGCAGTGATTCCAAAACCTGGTGTTCCATCCTCTTTGGCTTCGTCTTTTATGTAACCTTTCTTTTTTAAATCTTCGATAAAATCATCGATTGTGTAGTTCTCGTCGGTAAGTTTATATTCTTTGTCCAACTCCCGAAGCCAGTCTATAGCTTCATCAAAATCGCCCGAAGTATGGGTGATTAGCTCTTTGAAAATGCCAAAAAGTTTTTCAAACGGAGACTGAAACGGGGCTTCGTATGTCTTAAAATAAAAACCTTTTTTAAATTCGTTTTTCATAATCCTAAAATTACACTATTTTAGAATTATGAAAAAAGAAACGTTTATTAATTTTTAGTTAAAAAATTGAAGTAAAATATAAGGTTAACACTGTTAAGAGTAAGAATTATTCAAACTTTCCATCAACATAAAACCATGCCCCGTTTTCGAATTTAAAAGTAGAAAATTCATAATGTGTCTGGGGTTTGTTTTCGGCATTCAGAAAATAAGCCTTAAACTCAACCGTACTTTCTGTAAAACTTAAAATCTCAAGTTTTTGCCATCTATTACTGGTTGCCCATTTTAGGATTTCTGATTTCGAATAATATTTTCGTTCAGCTATATAAGTCGTTTCTAATAAATAATCCGCATTGTGGGTTGCATAAGCCGAATATCTCGAACGCATTAATGCCAATGCAGACGGTGCTTTTTGATTGCCTTCAAGATATAATCCGCAACAGTCTTTAAACAATAATCCTGTATCGCAAAAACATTTATTCTCCATCAACCTGCTCTTCTCCATTGATTTTCACATGAAGCTGATTCAGTAAAACCTGATAACGGCTAATTTCTCTCAAGTCTTCGTCTTCTTCTGCAAAATCAAGTAATTCGTCTAATACATCATTTACTTCCAATAACTTATTATTGGCTTCTCTGTCATTTTTAGCCGCAATTAAATCTATAATTTCCTGTACACTTGCTTTTAAATCTTCAAATTTTGTATTCATATATTATATATTGTTTTTTTGTTTTTTTAAATTATTCATTATCATTGTGGTTGGTAATGTTTTTTTTTTTTTTT
>NZ_QETH01000044.1 GCF_003105115.1 Flavobacterium sp. HTF
TTCAACCTAAAATAAATAAAAAATTAAACACAAAAGCACAACACCCCATATAAAAATAGGGTATTATTTAATTTTTAAAAAACAAAACAACAAAAACGCATGATTTGCAAAGTAAAAAACAAAAAACAAATACGTTATTAAATTCTTACAAAAATAAATTACAAAAACGCCTATAGTAAATAGCATTACGATGAATACATTTACTAAAAAAAAGAACAAAAAATATTCACCACTATGCAAAAAAAAGCCTGTTCATTTGAACAGGCTTTACAACTAAATCAATTGCTATTTCTTACTATTGTATCTTCTTAAATATTCCCGGACTTTAATTCCCGATTCTTTTAAATCCTCATCTTTCCATTTTCCTTCAGATTTTGCCGTCTTCCTTAATATAGAACACGTTTCATCTTTATCTGAAACTGACCAGGTAATCCAGCTTATTTTTCTGGATTCCATCCAATCGATATATTCTTCCCAGGCTTTGATATTTAAAGGTCCATCACCAGTTGCTTCCATACCAGCCGATTCTGAAACAAATATCGGAAGCCCGCTTTTTATTGCCTCGTCTGTCCTGTCCCTTAATTCTTTGCCATGCGTCGCAGCATAAAAATGCATGGTATACATTATATTATTATATCCCTTTATAGGATCTGAGGCAGGAAGATTTACATCCTGATCCCAATGAGGGCTCCCTACCAGAATAATATTTTTTGGATCATTGTTCCGGATAACTTTGATTATTTCTTCGGCATAAGCCTTCACTTCCGGCCAGGTTTCATAATCAGGCTCATTAAATACCTCATATATTATATTAGGATATTTTGAGTATTTTTTTGAAACCTCAGCAAAAAAGGCTTTTGCTTCATTTAAGTTGACATTATGACTGTGCCAGTCTACAATAACATAGATATCAGACTTTATGGCTCCTTTTATAACAGCTTCAATTTTTTGTTTAGAAAACAGAGAGTCCTTAATATATGCCTTTTCTCCAAGTTCAATTCCCATTGCAGCACGAACAACATTGCAGTTAAAGTCTTTTTTTAACCAGCCTACCGCTTTTTCATTATAAAATCTTGGCCACATGCTATGCCATCCAAAACTCATTCCGCGCAACACGACCGGATTGTTGTTTTTGTCTGTCAGTTGAGTTCCCTGAACACTAAGTTGCCCATGTTGTTTTACAAACTGAGCATTTGTAACTCCAAATACTGATAATAAAACAATAACAAAAAGTTTAGTTTTTGATTTCATATAAATAATTTTATGGAATTAATCTCAGCGTAACGGAATCATGTGAAGCCAGATCGGCCACAAAGTTTTTCTTTGTATTCCCAGTTTCTTTGTTTTTCCACAAATCTTTCAGTTTAAAAACTGTTTTTGAAAAATCGGCTTCATAACCAAAATCTACATCTTTAAATGAATGTTTTTTCCAGTCAAAATTGATTTTTTTCGCAACATCGCTTCTGTTCAAAAACGTTACAGCCCAATTATTATCAGAAAGGGGTTTTACCCAAACTTCTAATCCGTCTTCTGCCGAGTATTTAAATCCCTGAATCCCTAATTTATCCTGATTAACCGCAATCATTTCCTTATTTGTCAGGATTGCTAAGGTTTCTTTAGACATTTTTCTATAATCATTTCCTGTAAATAACGGCGACGATAACATACACCACATAGCAAAATGAGATTTATCTTCAGTATCATTCATTTCGTTTCCGACTTCCATCATATCAAAATCATTCCAGTGATCCGGTCCTGAATATTTACGGATATCTTTTCGCATTTCGGCGATTTTCATAAATCCCCATGACGACCAGTTTTCAGGATGTTTGAACTCGCAGTCAAAACAAGGATATATATCGCCTGAAATCCTCCATAGATTCCCAACCGGTTTTCCCCACTCCCACGGCTGATTGTCTCCCCATTCGCAAAGACTGAAAACGATAGGTCTTCCGGCGGTTTTTAACGCATTGCTCATGGTGGTATAAGCTTCGGGAGCAGTTATCCCTTTTGTATTACACCAATCATACTTTAAGAAATCAATTCCCAGTTTAGCATAAAAACGGGCGTCCTGATATTCATAACCACGCGTTCCAGGATATCCTGCACAGGTTTGCGTACCCGCACAATTGTATAAGCCAAATTTTAGTCCTTTTCCGTGTACATAATCAATTAAAGCTTTCATGCCGTTTGGAAATTTAACAGGATCTGCTACCAAATCACCATTTGAGTCGCGTTCTTTTGTCATCCAGCCATCATCAAGTACAATATAATTATAACCTGCAGCGGCCAATCCTGATGAGACCATAATGTCTGCCGTTTCTTTAACTAATTTTTCGTCGATATTGGTTGCAAATGTATTCCATGAATTCCATCCCATTGGCGGTGTCATTGCCAAACCTTCAAATTTACCTGCTTGCTGCGTATGTGTATTTCCCTGACCGAAACCCAAAACTGATAAGCTTAAGGTTATTACTAAGATTATTTTTTTCACTTTTAATTCAGATTAATTATTAAAAAAATATTCCCTAATTGCGCAATTAGGGAATATTTAAAACAAACTCAAAATAAATAAATGTTTTTTATTTCAATACAAATCCCATGTCATCCATAAGAATTGTATTTCCTCCAAAACTACCTGACTCCTGTAATGTTAACTGATCAAAAGTAGTCGGATTTCCGATATCAGAAAACGGAATTTCGATTGTTGTCCATTTGTCTGTAATTGTCTTTTTAATTTGATAAGCCCATCCTCCGAAAACAAATATTACACTTGCTGCCGTATTGGTAGAAACGCTCTTAACCTTCACTCTAAATGCTTTGTATTTTGAAACATTTCTGGAATTAAATTTCATATCAGCACCATTCCATCCTCCAAAAACAAATTTAATAGCCGCTTCTCCCTGAACTTTATCATCTTTAAAACTGGTATCAAAACTATCAGCACCATTCCACATCCAATGTCCTGCATCTCCCTGAAGTGCGTCATCATAAAGAGCTGAACCAATTGCTTCTGCAGAAACTGTTGAACCTGAAATATTAGTCACAGTCACATATTTATCTGTTGCATTTGCCGGCATTTTGAATTTTAGCTGTGTTAAGGTAGAAGAAATAACAGGTACATCTACTGTTCCTACTTTTACCAAAGGATTCAGGAAATAATCTCCATAAACAGTTACAACTTCACCTTCGGCAGCATTGATCGAATTGAAACTATCAAATCTTGGTGTTGGAGGTTTAGTTATAAAATCATAAAGAATCGTACCGTTTTTAGTCACCACTTTTAACTTATTACTAGAATTGGCATAAGGTGTTTTCTCGTCTATAAGTACAAATATTTCTGTATCTGTAACCAATACAGGATTGAAATAGGTATCAAAATCATTGAAATAGATTTTTTGAACGAAAGCAAGTCCGGTACCTCTAATAATATAATAGTTTTTAGGATCACCTTGCGTAACAGGAACCAAATCTCCAGGTTCTGCTTTTACTACACTTGTAATACTTAAAGTTCCTGATGATCCGGAAGAACCGTCACTATCACTGTCACATGAAGAGAAGATACCCAAAGCTAAAGCAGCTATTGCAAAAAAAGGCAATAAGTATTTTATTTTTATATTTTTCATAATAGTCAAATTTTAATAATTATTTAAAAGTATAAGGAACCGGTGCCTGTAATAACTTAGGGTTTTTAGCCACCTCATTGTCCGGATAATCCATATAGAAATCATTTGTAGCATGATCTTCACTATATACCGGTGTATAATGACGTTCTGCATATCTGTCACCTCTGTTTTGTGCAGACATAATAGCTATCGCTTTAGCTTTATCGATACGTCCTAAATCAAACCAGTAATCTCCTTCAAAACATAATTCTTTTCTTCTTTCTAAGAAAATATCATCAAAAGTTACCGAAGCCAGATTCGCTAAACCGGCTCTTTTTCTCACAGCATTAATGGAGTTTAAGGCTGAACCATCAGAAGTACTTGCTCCTCCTGCCAAAACAGCTTCGGCATGAATCAGCAATAATTCTGCATAGCGCATTACATACGTATTATTGTCCATCATTGCCCAGCCATCTATCGGACCGGTTACATTTCCGTTTACGACACCAATACAATATTTTTTAATTCCTCCTCCGGATCCCTGAGCCAGGTCTTTACCTGCCGGAACTGTTAAGCCTGTTCCCTGAGTTGTTTTTAATGTCGGATAAGTGTCGCCTGCAACCATTACCGTTTCATGTTTTCTAAGGTCACCTGCACCGTATAATGAAA
This sequence comes from Flavobacterium sp. HTF, assembly GCF_003105115.1. Classification (GTDB taxonomy): domain Bacteria; phylum Bacteroidota; class Bacteroidia; order Flavobacteriales; family Flavobacteriaceae; genus Flavobacterium. The sequence goes on from NZ_QETH01000044.1 coordinate 4,275, forward strand.
GTATAACTTCCTGGCTTGGACCAAAAACTCCCGCATAAGATGCATTTGAGGTAGATAATGTTCCATCCTGAAAACCAAACTGCGTGTTACAGTTATTTGCTGATCCGTAAGCTCCGTCTCCTTTCCACTGAAGTGCAAAAATTGATTCTTCGTTATTATTGTTTCCATAAGTAAACAAATCTGCAAAGCTTTTTGACGGTAACTGATCTCCACCCAAAAGTTTAAATTCACCGCTGTTAATTACCGCTTCTGCCATGGCTCTGGCTTTGGGATAATCTTTTTGGTACAAGTATACTTTTGCTAATAATGCTCTTGCCGAACCTTTAGAAACGTGTCCATTGTTCGCATAATTAGTTCCCCTGTTTTTATCTGCCAATAATTCAATGGCTTTTGAATAATCCATAACGATTAATTTGTAAACATCATCAACAGGATTGGTGTTGATATAAGGATTACTCGTGTAATCAAGAGGATTTTCGATAATTGGCACAGGACCCCATAATCTTACTAAATCAAAATAAGCAGTGGCTCTCATAAAATAAGCCTCCCCAATTGTATTATTTAAAACATTCTGATCAACACCCGGACCAACTCTGGCAGCGAGAAAATTGATAATCATATTTGACTGCTGAACATTGGCCCATAATGCAGCCCAGCCATTTACTAATTCAGGATCACTTCCGTTCAATGCAAAAGTTCTTAACCCACTAACATCTGAGGAGCCCGAATACATGTTTCCTGAACCTACTTCAAGCGCCCACCAAAATTTATTATACATCTGAAACCAGGTTCTGCTGTACATTCCGTTTGTTGCAGATGCTACCTGATCGTTTGTGCTGTAGTAAGAATCAAGACTAATTCCGTCTTCAGAAGGCCTGTCTGTAAAATCATCCTGACATGAACCAAAGGTCAGAAATGCTGCAGCTAAAAGCAGCAAACTATATCTATTTAAAAAAGATTTCTTTTTCATTTTATTTTATTTTTAAAATTCTACGTTAAGTCCAACTGAAAATGTTCTGGCGATAGGATATCTACCGTTATCAATTCCTGATAAAAGCACATTCTGATTGAATGAACCAATCTCCGGATCATAACCTGAATAATCAGTAAACGTATATAGGTTTTGTGCAGATGCGTACAATCTTAATCTTGATAATTTATATTTAGAAATTACATCTACCGGTAATGAATATCCGATTGTAACATTCTGAATTCTCAGATAAGATCCGTCCTCAACATAACGATCAGAGATCAGTAAATTGGTGTTTGATGCATCTGCTATAGGTCTCGGATTGCTACTTCCAGTATTCGTTGGCGAATAATAATCCATAGCTTCCACTAATTGATTGTCATATAATGAAGTATTTGTTGTACCACCTCTTCTTGTTAAGTTCATAATGTCATTTCCGTAAGATCCCTGAAGAAAAACAGAACAGTCAACATTCTTATATTTGAAATTATTAGTGAATCCGTAAGTGAATTTTGGATGTGGATTACCAATAAAAGTTTTATCGCTTGCATCTATTTTATTGTCACCATTAACATCTACATATTTTACATCTCCCAAAGAAGTTTCTCCTGCCGCTGTTCCAACTGGCTGTCCAAACTGAAGTGGCGCGCTGTTAAGAGTTGCCTGATCTTTAAATAATCCGTCAGTTTTATAACCGTAAAATAATCCGATTGGGTTGCCAATTGTTGTATTGGTAACTACTACTGGCTGATATCCGTTTGTATTAACTTCCTGAGTCAGAATAATACCGTTGGCAATTTCATCCAGATTATTTTTATAATGAGAAATTACCAAAGAAGAGCTCCAATTAAAATTATTTGGCGATCTCATATCATACCCTATAGTAATATCATATCCTTTATTGCTCATTGTGCCCAGATTAGAGTAAGGAGCACCAATACCACCGTACTGACCATTTCCATCAGGTGTATTATCTCCTGTTAAATACAATGGCAACGGCACCTTAAACAAGAAACCTTCTGATTTTTTATCATAAATATCAAAACTTGCAGAAAGTTTATTATTGAATAATGTAAAATCAATACCGAAGTTTGTCTGATTAAGAGATTCCCAAACCAATCCCGGATTTGGATAATTTGAAGGTAAAAATCCGCTTCCCAATCCTGAATTTTGCGCTCTTAACATCGCAGAATAGCTGTTATTCGGAATTTGCTGGTTTCCGGTTTCACCATAACCTATTCTAAACTTGATATTATCTACATATTTACGGGTACCCTCCATAAATGACTCACTGGATAATTTCCATGAACCTGAAATGGCATTAAAAACACCTTTTTGATTATCTGTTGTCGGGTCAAATTTTGATGAAACGTCCTGTCTGACAGAAGTCGTAATACTATATTTATCATTAAAATCATAAATAATACGAGCAAAAAGAGACGAAAGTGAAGCACTTCCTTTATATTGGGTTATCGTATTATTATCAACATCTGCCAAATTAATTGTATGGATAGAATTTGTCTTAAATCCTTGTGCAGAAGCAACTAAACCTTCCCAGTGCGAATCATTCGCTTCCTGACCTGCCAGGATTGTGAATTTATGTTTTCCGAAAGTTTTGTCGTATGTCAATAAATTTTTGATGTTTGTTGAATACCAGTTCTGTCTTCTCACATCAAGATCGGCCAATAAATTTACCTGGCTTCCCCATGCATAAGATGGTCTGAAATCGTCATTTTCTGAGAATTCTGTATTGGCAGCAATTTCAAGACGGTATTTTAAACCTTTAAACAAATCGATCTCCGTATAAATATTCCCTAAGAAATTTTTTCTGACCAACTTATTTTCTCTTGTTAAGGCTTCAGCAACAGGATTATAATATGTTACACTTTGCTCAGAAGTTGGCGGCCCTGCAAATGAACCGTCTAAGTTACGAACAGGAATATCCGGGGCTTGTAATAAGGTATTTGATATTAAACCAGAATAACTCTGATTCACTGTAATATCTTCATTTGTAATACCTCCTGTAAGATTACCTCCTACTCGTATCCATGATTTTATTTTTGAATCAAGGTTCAGCCTGACAGTATATCTTTTTAAACCAGAGTTGATGATTGTTCCCTGATTATCCAGATAACTTCCCGACAAATAATAACTTGTTCCGTCTTTTGCTCCCGAAAATGACAATTGGTGATTTTGAGAAATCGCAGTTCTGTAAACCTCATCCTGCCAATTGGTTCCCGGCCCTAATAATTCAGGATGAGAAAATTCCTGACGGGTTTGAAAACCCCAAATATTGGCCAGTTGTGTTTTTAAAGTTGCATATTGCTGTAAATCCAGAACATCCAGTTTATTGGCAACTGAACTAAAAGAAGTATAGTTTTCATAAGCAATCTTTCCGCTTCCTTTTTTTCCGGATTTAGTCGTAATGATAATAACTCCATTGGCACCTCTTGAGCCATAAATAGCTGTTGCAGAAGCATCCTTCAAAATATCCATAGATTCGATATCACTCGGATTTATCATAGATAACGGACTCATCGCATTATTACCACTTCCTCCCGAAGATGAAAACCCGTCTTTACCTGCCAAAGTCTGGCCACTGGTCGATTTTCCTGTAGCATCACCGGAAATTGGCACACCATCAATAATATACAAAGGCTCATTGGTTCCGGTAATAGAAGTAGTACCACGAACCCTCACTGAAGCTGCTCCTCCGGGCTGCCCTGAGTTATTTGTTACAGAAACCCCTGCGGCTTTTCCCTGCAGCATCTGATCTACAGAAACCTGTTTTAGGTTCTCCAGATCTTTGGCCTGTACAGATGAAATAGCACCGTTTACATCTTTTCTCTTTTGAGTACCGTAACCAATTACAACTACCTCTTTTAGATCTTCCGAACTTGATTTTAAAGAGACATTTATTTTTGTCCTTCCTCCAATAGCAACTTTTTGAGAATCAAATCCAATAAAAGAAAAAAGTAACGTTCCGTTTGACGGAGCATCAATAGTATATTTTCCATCAAAATCTGTTGAAACAGTTGCTTTAGATCCGACAACAGTAATGTTTGCACCAGGAATGGTCATTCCTTTATCGTCAGATACTATTCCTGATATTTTTACCTGAGCCGAAATGTAATTACTCGTCAGTAACAAGAATAAAATCAAAGGTACCGCTCTGTGGCCAGCGTTCCAATGAATGAGATTAGTCATTAGTTTTTTCATAATAAATGTTTGGTTAGTTTAAATTCGTTTAATCTATAATTAAGTAATAAAAAAGGGGCATCATTTTATTTCTAAATTATTTAACAAATCTATAACAGAACAAAACATCAAATCGATAGTATTATATCATTTAATGATAATATTTTTACTATACGCATATAAAAAAACATATATAAAAATAAAAACGCATTAAAATTGTATTATTCGCAATAAGCGATAGTAAATCAAAGTGGTTTTATAAATTAAAATTAACGAATCTCAAAAAAAGCAAACGATTTCGTTAAAAATAATATTTGTTTGTGTAAAAAAAGTATCATTATAAAATACGCTTTAATCCGGAAAAATCTTCCCTATACTGACTAGGTGTACAATTTTTAGTAGCTTTAAAACTACGATTGAAGTTTGCAATATTATTAAAACCGGATTTAAAAGCAACTTCAGAAACACTCATATCTTTTTCAACCAGCCAACGGGCCGCATATCCTATCCTAATATCATTTATATAATTGACAAAAGTTTTCCCCGTACGTTTTTTGATAAACCGGTTGAATGAAATTATAGACATACTGGCAACATTCGCAACATCTTCGAGAGTGATCTTTTCTGCAAAATGTTTTTGTACATATTCATACACCAATTTCATTTTATCATAATCATCAAACGTATCATAATCTACCGTATAAGTAGAAAGCAATCGCTGGTTTCTTGAATTTGCCAAGTCATACAATAAAGACGTAATTTCCAAAAAATAGTCCATACCATCTAATTTAGAAAGCTTTACCAATCTTGGAGTCAATTCTTCGGCGACTTTTTTCGAAAATAAAATCCCGTGTATCGAACGGTTAAACATATCCCGAATCGGATTCATGATACGTCTCGACAATAAAGATTCGTGAAATAAATCATTATGAAACTGAATTGTAATTTCATGAATTTTTTTACTTGTACATTTATTTAATTCCCAGCCGTGATATAAATTAGGTCCGATCAAAACCAATTCTACATTATCAATTTCTTCAATATTATCGCCAACAACACGCTTTACTCCTTTTCCGTTTAAGATAAAATTGATCTCAAATTCCGGATGATAATGAACAGGAAAATCAAAACTATCTTTCACTCTGTCAAAAACCAAAAAGCTGTCTCCTGCCGAAAGCGGCGCAATTTCTCTGTAAAAATTTTTAGTACTACTCATCTCAAATCTGTTTTTTAAAAGTAATATTGCGTTTTTTATTTGCAATAATATGATATATAATTGATAAAATAATATTAATTAGACGAGAAACATCCGTTTATCTTTGAAAAATAGAATTATCATTTTTTTAAAAACAGTATTAATAATAAACATTAATCATTTTTAATAGAATAACTTTTTAAAGTTTTAATAATTTTATCAAAGAAACCATAATGAATCGATGATTGAAAAACTGATTAATATTTACAGCATGTAAATATGTCGATTTGAAGCTATCGGACTGAAAACAAACTTATTTTGTAATGAATAAAAATATATTTATCCTTATAACTACTGTATTTATTGGAGTTTCCTGCTCTTGTAAAAATAATGTCAGTAATACTAATTTGTCACTTTCAGATAAAAAAGCGACACCTGAAACTATATCTCTTTATAAAAAACTGAACCAATTAACTCAAAAAGGGTTTCTTTTTGGGCATCAGGATGATCTTGCTTATGGCGTTAACTGGAAATATGAAAATGGCAGAAGCGATGTAAAAGAGGTTACCGGAGACTATCCTGCCGTTTATGGATGGGATATTGCAGGATTAGAAAAAGATGACGTTAATAATATTGACGGAGTTCCTTTTGCTAAAATGAAACAATACATTAAAGAAGCCAATGAAAGAGGCGGAATCTCGACTGTAAGCTGGCATTTTGACAATCCGGCAACAGGGAAAAATGCCTGGGACAATACGCCAAATTCATTAAAAACAGTTTTGCCAGGAGGAGAAAATCATCAAAAATTTACTTTGTGGCTGGACAAAGCGGCTGATTTCTTTTTATCATTAAAAGATAAAAAAGGAAAAAACATTCCGATTCTTTTCAGACCCTATCATGAACTTACAGGAGGCTGGTTTTGGTGGGGAAAAGGAAATTGCACCCCTGAAGAATTTAAAACTTTATGGAAATTTACCTTTGATTACCTGCAAAAAAAAGGCGTTCATAATTTAATATATGTTTACAATACTAGTAGCTTCAAAACAGAAGAAGATTTTCTGGCCAACTACCCTGGTGCTGGTTATGCAGATATCCTGAGCTTTGATTCTTATCAGAATAATGAGGACAAAGAAGGTAAAAAATTCATTGCCGAAGTTCAGAATCAGTTTAAAATAATTAACAAAATCGGTCTGGAACAAAATAAGCCAATTGCCCTTGCAGAAGCCGGATATGAAGCAATTCCGGATGCGAAATGGTGGACAGGAACCCTAACAAAAGCTATTGGAGATTATAAAATCTCTTATGTCCTTTTATGGAGAAACCACGGCTGGCAGGAAAAAGAACAAAAAATGCATTATTACGCGCCCTATCCGGGACAAATAAGCGAGAAAGATTTTGTTGATTTTTATCATCTCGACAAAACTTTATTCGAAAAAGATATTCAAAAAACATCCAAATAATTGCCCAAACTAACTCAAACCTTAAAACCAAACCGAATGCACGACAAAATTAGTTTAAAAGAAAAAATAGGTTACGGTCTTGGAGATGCTGCATCATCCATGTTCTGGAAAATTTTCAGCATGTATCTTTTATTTTTCTATACCGACGTGTTCGGATTGGCCCCGGCTGTAGTCGGAACCATGTTTTTGATTACCAGAATCTGGGATTCCTGTTTTGACCCGATTGTAGGGATCATTGCAGACAGAACCAAAAGCAAATGGGGAAAATTCAGGCCCTATCTTTTATGGGTTGCTGTTCCTTTTGCGGTAATAGGGGTTTTGACTTTTTACACTCCTGATTTTGACGAAAAAGGAAAAATCATTTACGCGTATGTTACCTATTCGGCTATGATGATGATTTATTCATTGATCAATGTTCCTTATGCATCACTTTTGGGTGTCATGTCATCTGACCGAAAAGAAAGAACAACACTTTCATCTTACCGAATGGTTTTTGCTTTTGGAGGAAGCCTTCTGGCACTTTGGCTAATAGAACCTTTAGTAAATTACTTCGGCGGAAGCCTGAACTCAAAATCGGGCTGGCTGGCAACAATTTCTGTATTTGGAGTAATTACAACTGCTTTTTTCTGGGGTTGCTTTTTCTTCACCAAAGAAAGAATTAAACCAATTGTTGATGAAAAGAATAATTTAAAAGAAGACTTAAAAGATCTGCTTAAAAATAAACCATGGTGGATTCTGCTCGGAGCCGGAATTGGCACTTTGGTATTTAATTCCATTCGTGACGGAGCAGCTGTTTATTATTTTAAATATTATCTAAGCAGTAATATAAACTTTGATTTTTCCTTATTCGGAACAGATTTTCACATGACACCAACATCTATTTATCTGGTTTTGGGTCAGGCTGCCAATATCATCGGGGTTATTATGGCAACTCCGATTGCTAACCGAGTAGGTAAAAAAAATACTTTTTTTGGTGCCATGGCTTTAGCCGCACTTTTCAGTTTGATTTTTTATTTCTTCGGAAAAGAAGATGTATTCCTGATCATGAGTTTTCAGGTTTTAATCAGCATTTGTGCCGGATGTATTTTTCCTTTAATCTGGTCGATGTATGCTGACAGCGCCGATTATTCAGAATGGAAACAGGGACGTAGGGCTACAGGATTGGTTTTCTCTGCCTCATCAATGTCACAAAAATTCGGATGGACAATTGGCGGCGCGGGAACGGGATGGCTTTTGGCCTATTATGGTTTTAAAGCCAATGTAGAACAAACCGCAGTAACCCAAAACGGAATTCAGTTAATGTTAAGCATACTTCCTGCAATTGCAGCAATTATATCAGTCGCCTTTATTTTGTTTTATCCCTTATCTGAAGAAAAATTACAAATCATTGAACAGGATTTAAACGAAAAAAGAGATCAGACCACTTAATCCAAACAGATACAATACCTATTTTTATGACAACAATAGCCACTTCAACTACATTTCAGGATAGAAAAGTAGCACTAGAAAAAGAACATAAAGCACTAATTGAGCTAAAAAATAATCCTGAGGAAAAAGCAGGAAACGGCATATTTGCCCGCTACAAAAATCCCGTAGTGACAGCAGCACACGTACCACTGAACTGGCGTTTTGACCTGAATGAAAAAACAAATCCTTTTCTGCAGGAAAGAATCGGAATGAATGCCACATTTAATGCCGGTGCCATGAAATGGAAAGGAAAATACCTGCTTGCTGTTCGTGTAGAAGGAATTGACCGAAAATCTTTTTTTGCGATAGCAGAAAGTCCAAACGGAGTGGACAATTTTAAGTTTTGGGATAAACCCTGCGTGATTCCACAAACTCAGGAACCGGACACCAATGTTTATGACATGCGTTTGATTAACCATGAAGATGGCTGGGTTTACGGTATTTTTTGCACCGAAAGAAAAGATCCAAAAGCACCAAAAGGCGACACAAGTTCTGCTGTAGCCAATGCCGGGATTGTTCGTTCAAAAGATTTAATCAACTGGGAAAGACTTCCCGATTTAATTTCAAATACAGGACAACAGCGTAATGTCGTTTTGCACCCTGAATTTATAAATGGAAAATATGCCCTTTACACACGTCCGCAGGATGGTTTTATCGATGTTGGAAATGGCGGTGGTATTGGTTTAGGTTATGTGGAGGACATGACAAATCCTGTAGTAAAAGATGAAAAAATCATCTTCGGAAAAAAATATCATACTATATATGAATTAAAAAACGGTGCTGGTCCTGCTCCTATCAAAACAGAGAAAGGCTGGTTGCATTTAGCACACGGGGTTAGAAATACCGCTGCCGGTTTGCGCTATACGTTATATATGTTTATGACGGATTTGAATGATATAACGAAAGTAACCCATGTTCCTGCCGGACATTTTATGGGACCTGAAGGAATTGAAAGGGTTGGTGACGTATCAAACGTATTATTTACCAATGGCTGGATCGAAGATGCCGACGGAACTGTTTTTATTTATTACGCCTCATCAGACACAAGAATGCATGTGGCTGTTTCATCTGTAGAAAAACTGATTGATTATGTAATGAACACACCTGAAGATACCTTTATATCTGCAGGTTCTGTAAATACAATTATTAGTCAGATCGAAAAAAATAACGCAATATAATCTACCGTGTCAGAACAATTAAAGCAACTCAAAACCGAATTATCTGCTGAGCTTGAAAACATTCTGAGTTATTGGTCAAAGAATACGATCGATACTCAAAATGACGGTTTTATTGGTCAGATTGATAACCATGAAAACGCAATTGAAAACGCTGAAAAAGGTTCTGTTTTGAATGCACGAATTTTATGGTCGTTTTCATCTGCCTATCAAACCACAAAAAACGAAGAACATAAACATATTGCCAAACGTGCTTTTGAGTTTCTTTCAGCATATTTTTATGATTCAGAATTTGGCGGCTTATTCTGGAGCATCAATGTTGATAAAACGCCAAAAGACACCAAAAATCAGATTTATGCTTTGGCTTTTGCCATTTACGGACTATCTGAATATTATGTAATTTCTAAAGACGAAAAAGCGTTAGCAATCGCAATAAATTTATATTTAAGAATTCAAAAACACAGTTACGATCCTGTTCACAAAGGTTATTTAGAAGCCTTTACAAGAGATTGGCAAGCTATAGAAGATTTACGCCTGAGCGAAAAAGACGCCAACGAAAAGAAAACAATGAATACCCATCTGCACATTGTAGAAGCGTATGCCAATTTGTTTAAAGTCTGGCCTGATAAAACGCTTCAAAATGATATTACATTACTTTTAGAAACTATTGAAAAACATTTCATCAATACCGAAAACGGGCATTTAAGTTTGTTTTTTGATGAAAACTGGATCGAAAAACCGGATGTTATTTCGTATGGACATGATATAGAAGCAGCCTGGCTTTTATTGCAATGTGCAGAAATTTCTGAAAACAAAACACTGATAGCCAATTATAAAAAACATGCTGTTCAGATGGCAGAAGTTACCAGAGAAGGGCTTGATACTGACGGTGGCTTATGGTATGAATTTGATCCCGAAAAGAACGAATTAATTGCCGAAAAACACTGGTGGGTCCAGGCAGAAGCTTTAATTGGTTTTTATAACGCTTATCAGCTTACCGGCAATGAAATTTATTTGGATATTGTTTTTAAAAACTGGGATTTTATAAAAAACCACATTCTGGATACTAAAAACGGAGAATGGTTTTGGGGAATTTACAAAGATTATTCCTTAATAGAAAAAGACAAAGCCGGATTCTGGAAATGTCCTTATCACAACAGCCGTGCCTGCTTAGAACTTATTAACCGCATTAAAACCTAAAAAATGAAAACCACTTTTCTTAAAATAGCATTTATAAGTTCTCTGATTCTATCCTTAGCAGGCTGTTCTTCAAACGATGAATCAGATCCTGAAATTGCAGTTGACCCACCTGTTACGGTTCCAACTGATCCTTTAACAACGGCAAACGCAGCAACTTATATGGTCGATGCCAACGCAACCAAAGAAACAGTGGCCTTATTTTACAATTTAAAAAAACTGGCAAAAACCAAGGTTGCCATCGGTCAGCAGGATGCTTTTAATAGTTTTTATGAAGATGCGGTCGGAGAATCTGACATTAAGAAAAATACAGGTTACGATCCGGCAGTTTTAGGATCAGATTTTATGTTTATTACTGATAAAAACAATAATGAACAGGCCGGCAACTGGTTTTATCAACAGGAACAAAAAATCATAAGTGATGCCAAAACTGCTTATGAAAAAGGCATGATTAATACGTTTTGCTGGCATTTGAGAGAACCCAACAAAGAAGAAAGTTTTTATACCGCTGATATGACGACCGAGGAAAAGTCGACAGCTTTTAAAAGTATTTTACCGGGCGGAGCCAATCACGAATGGTACAAGAAAAAACTGGACAAGATAGCAAGCGTAGTTTCAAATTTAAAAGGCACAAAAGGTGAACTGATTCCAATAATCTTCAGGCCTTTTCATGAATTTGACGGAAACTGGTTTTGGTGGGGAGAGAGTTTTTGCACCGCAGAAGAATACAAAACTGCTTATCAGTTTACGGTTGATTATTTAAAAAACACTAAAGGTGTTCACAATATTCTGTATGCTTTTTCGCCCGACAACTCTTATTCAACTACTCAGGGTTATTTGAGCCGGTATCCGGGAGATAAATATGTTGATATTTTAGGAATGGATAATTATGGCGATTTGAATAATCAGGGAAATGATGGTGTCAGAAGGGCAAACGTTAAACTAAAAATGATATCGAATATGGCTCTGGATAAAGTAAAAATTGCTGCTTTAACCGAGACAGGTTATCGGGTTACGGCAACAAATCCGCCAGTAACTAACTGGTTTGCTACCAATTTGTACGGCGCACTAAATGACAATCCAACATTTGACCTTCAGATTATATCAATCAGTTATGTAATGTTTTGGAATAATACTAAAGATGGTTATTATGTACCGAATGGTTCTGTATCGAATGCAAGCGACTTTAAGACATTTGCAACAAAACCAAAATCGGCATTATTGAATTCTTTGCCGAAGATGTATGAAATGCCAAAGTAGTTTTTTTGTTTCAGGTCTCAGGTTTCAGGTTGTAGCAACAAAACGTCTTAAATAATACAAAGTCCTAGCCCCGATAGAAGTGGAAATCCTTTTGTGCAGTCCCGATTCCGTCCCGATCCCGAAACTTCGGGACGGAATCGGGACAGAGGCACAAAAGATTGCAACGGATAGCGGGATTAGCTCCTAAAAATATAAATTATGAAAAACAGATTTTTAAAAACACTTTCTTTCGCATTAATTTTCTCCGTAATTGCTTGTCAGGCACAGGAGAGAATTACGGTAAAAGGAACGCAATTTTACAAAGGCAGCAAACCGTATTCCTACATTGGGACAAACTACTGGTATGGAAGTTTATTGGCTTCTAAAAAAACTGGTGACCGAAAAAGACTGCTTCGTGAATTGGATTTATTGAAAAAAGAAGGGATTGATAATTTACGAATTTTAGTGGGTGCCGATGGCGGAAAATATGATTTTACTGTTCGTCCGGCGCTACAATACGAGCAGGGAAAATACGATGAAGATTTACTTGACGGTTTAGATTTTTTGATTAATGAAATGAGCAAACGCAAAATGTATGCGGTTTTGTATCTGACGAATAACTGGGAATGGTCGGGCGGAATGTCGCAATATTTAGAATGGAATGGAAAAGGCCCGATTCCGGTTCCTAATATTCCTCCGAATACCTGGCCGCAATTTATGTCGTATACAGAACAGTTTCATAGCTGCGAACCTTGCATGGAAGGATTGAATAATCATGTAAAGTTCATTATTGGAAGAACAAACGCCTATTCTAAAAAGAAATACACCGAAGATAATACGATTATGGCGTGGCAGGTTGGGAATGAACCCCGAACTTTTACGCCCGAAAACGAAGCAAAATTTACTATTTGGCTAAATAGCATTGTCGATTTAATTGACAGTCTTGACAAAAACCACTTAATTTCGACAGGTTCTGAGGGAAAAAACAGTTCAAATGACAGCATGGAAATTTTTGAACGTACCCATCAGAATCCAAATATCGATTATTTGACGATGCATATTTGGCCAAAAAACTGGAATTGGTTTAAAGCAGATAATGCAGAGGCTACCATTCCAAAAACAATCGAAAATGCCGGAAAATATATTGACGATCATATTAAGGTTGCCAATAATCTGAAGAGACCTATTATTATTGAGGAATTTGGGCTTCCGAGAGAAAATGAAAATTTAAGTGCAGGAGCTTCTTCTATTTACAGAGATAAGTTTTACAATTACATTTTCGGAAGAGTTTTAGAAAGCCATAAAAATGGCGGTCCACTGCAAGCGGCAAATTTCTGGGGATACGGCGGCGAAGGAAAAGCTGTTAATGAAACCGGAAAATGGAATCCGGGAGATCCTTTAACTACTGATCCACCACAGGAACCACAAGGTTTAAATTCTGTTTTTAACGGTGATAAATCAACTTTGCAAATTGTAAAAAAATACAACGCAGAATTAAATAAAAATTAAACTCATTTCCACCATACAAAATGATATTAGCAGAAGATCGGCGATGATTATAAAATAAAAAAAGGAGAACAAAATTGTTCTCCTTTTTTATTATTTTTTTGTAAAAAACATTACGCCAAAATCTTCTCAATCGCATTCAATTCGTCATGCGAAAAGTCGGTATTTTGCAGACAATCAATGTTATTACATAACTGTCTGACAGAACTCGCACCAATTAAAACTGATGTAATACGCTTGTCTTTTTGCAGCCAGGCCAAAGCCATTTGTGCCAAAGACTGGTTTCTGTTCTGAGCTATTTCATTCAGCTGAATTAATTTCTGAATTCGTTCCTGCGTAACCTCATCTTCTTTCAAATGTCCGTTCGGATTATGAGCTCTTGAGTTTTCCGGAATTCCGTTTAAATACTTATCCGTTAAAAGCCCTTGTGCCAAAGGTGAAAATGCAATACAGCCTACGCCTTTTTCTTCCAAAACATCTAAAAGTCCGTTTTCGACCCAACGCTCCAACATCGAATATTTTGCCTGATGAATCAAACAAGGCGTTCCTAATTGTTTTAAAACATCAACTGCAACGCGGGTTTCTTCTGCAGAATAATTACTGATTCCGACATACAACGCTTTTCCGCTTCTGACAGCATAATCCAAAGCCATCATCGTTTCTTCAATCGGAGTTTCAGGATCAGGACGGTGAGAATAAAAAATATCGACATAATCAACTTTCATCCTTTTTAAACTCTGATCTAAACTTGATAATAAATATTTTCTGGAACCCCAGTCTCCGTAAGGACCGTCCCACATTGTATAACCCGCTTTTGTAGAAATTACAATTTCATCGCGCAAATTTCCCTGAAAATTATGCCACAAAATTTTACCAAAATTTGTTTCGGCAGAACCAGGAACCGGTCCGTAATTATTGGCCAGATCATAATGGGTAATTCCCTTATCAAAAGCCTCTACTGCAATACTTTCGGCATTATCAAAATTATCTACTGATCCGAAGTTATGCCATAATCCTAAGGAAATTTCAGGTAATAATAACCCGCTTTTTCCGCATCTGTTATATTTCATTATTTTAATTTAAGGTTGGAAGTTTAATAGGTTTTAAAGGTAGAAAAAATAATTAAGTTGCGCGTTTGTTTTGCCACAAAGGCACTAAGGCACAATTTTTTTTTAATAAGATTAAATAGCGTCCAGCTTTAGCTGGATGAAAATATAAAAGCAATCAAAAAGGCTTTAGCCAAACTTTAAAGTTTGGCTAAAGCCTTTTTCTATTCAAATCTTACTCCCCTGACTAAAGCCAGGGGCTATTCAAAAAAACTTTGGACCTTTGTCTCTTTGTCTCTTTGTCTCTTTGCACCTCAAAAAGATTTACTCTTTTATCTCAAAACCACTTTGCAGCCCTTTATCAGAGCTTCCTCCCACCATGATTTTGAAAGTTCCCGGTTCTACTAAATACTTTCCTTCGTTATCATAAAAACCAAGTTCCTTATCCGTTAAAGTAAAAGTTACCGTTTTAGTTTCTCCTTTTTTCAAATTCACCAATTCAAAACCTTTCAATTCTTTTATAGGTCGAACAATACTGGCAAATTCATCATGAATATATAACTGAACAACTTCTTTCCCGTCATAATTTCCAGAGTTTGTAACCTCAACGCTCACCTGAACTGTTTCTCCTTTTGCAAAAGCAGTTTTATTCAGTTTCAGATTTTTATAATCGAAAGTAGTATAACTCAAACCAAATCCAAACGGAAATTGAGGCGTTTTTTCCACATCCATATAATGCGACCAAAACACATTTTTATCACTATCGATTGGTCTTCCGGTGCTATATTTATTATAATAAATCGGAACCTGACCAACATTTCTTGGGAAAGACATTGGCAGTTTTCCACTCGGATTATAATCTCCATATAAAACCTGCGCCACTGCATTTCCGGCCTGAGTTCCCAAATGCCAGGCTTCTACAATTGCCGGAATATTTTGGGCAGCCCACGGAATACTCAACGGACGACCATTATTTAAAACTAAAACTATATTTGGATTCACTTTATAGATTTCTTCCAATAATTCCTGCTGTAAACCAGGTAGATTCAAATCAGTTCTGCTTCTTCCCTCACCGCTCTGGAAACCGTATTCACCTAAAACCATTACTATAACATCAGCATTTTTTGCCGCGGTTTTTGCTGCTTCAAATCCGCTTTTATCTGTTGTATTGAAAACTGTTTCAGTTAAAAAAGTTGCTTTTTGCTTTAATAAATCAACTCCTTTTTCAAAAGTCAGCTGATTGTCTTTGTATTTTTGCATTCCTTCTAAAACCGAAACTGCGGTATTGTCATCGGCTGCAATTCTCCAGCTTCCCAACGGACTGTTTTTATCATTTGCCAAAGCACCAATCAAAGCAATTTTTTGTCCTGCTTTTTTTAGTGGTAATAAATTCTTTTCGTTCTTCAATAAAACGATAGATTTTTTCGCCATATCCAAAACGCCATCGTTATTGGCTTTACTTCCAACAACTTCTTTTTCGCGTTTTTCGTCACAATATCGGTACGGATCATCAAATAATCCTAATTCAAATTTCACACGAAGAATTCTGCGGACAGCATCATCTACCAAAGATTCTTTTACTTTTCCTGATTTTACTAAATCAACCAGTTTTGCTACATACAAATACGATTCCATATCCATATCAGAACCTGCATTTACAGCTTTTGCCGTTGCATCAGCTTCGTCTTTTGCATAACCATGCGCAATCATTTCGCGAATCGAAGCGTAATCAGAAATCACAAATCCGTCAAACTTCCATTTTCCTTTTAAAATATCTCTTTGCAAAAAGGCATTTCCAGTTGCAGGAATTCCATTCAGCGTGTTAAACGAATTCATAAACGTACGAACTCCAGCCTGAACTGTTGCTTCAAAAGGAGGCAAAACCGAATTGTACAATTTAGAATTACTCATATCTACGATGTTATATTCCAAACCTGCTTCCACATAACCGTAAGCTGCAAAATGTTTTGCACAAGCTGCAATTGTATTTACTTTGGCTAAATCTGCAACGGTTTCTCCCTGAAAACCTTTAATTCTTGCATAACCAACTTTACTTCCCAAATAAGGATCTTCTCCTGCACCTTCCATCACACGTCCCCAGCGCGCATCATTTGCCACATCGACATTTGGACCGAAAGTCCAGTTAATTCCTGATGCCGAAGCTTCATCTGCCGCGATCGCCGCCGATTTTTTAATCGCTTCTAAATCCCAACTCGCCGCTTCTGCCAACGGAATCGGACTTAAGGTTTTATAACCATGAATTACGTCAAAACCAATAATTAAGGGAATTCCCAATCGTGTTTCTTCAACCGCAATTTTCTGTACCGCACGAACTTCTTTTACTCCACGAACCGTTAGCATTGAGCCAACTAATCCTTTTCTCAAATGTTCGTATTTTAATTCGGCTGTTCCGCCTTTTGGCGCAGGCCCCGTTACATCCCAAAAACCGTTGTACTGATTCATTTGTCCCACTTTTTCCTCCAAAGTCATCAAAGGTAAAAGCAAATCAATACGCTGCTCAATGGTTTTATTTTTATCCAGATATGGCTTTTTTTGTGCATTCATATTTCCAATCGTAAAAAGGGAAAAAATCCCAATAAATATTATTTTTTTATTTTTCATATGTGGTTTAGTTAGTTTTTTTAAAAGGTGCTAAGGTTCTAAGATGCTGAGATCCTAAGGTTCTTTTTTCCATGTTTTGCCACGGCGAATTGGGCAAATGGTTTTAGAAGAACGTCTTTCGTTTTTTGTTTTTCAACACAAAGTTTTGTCATTTCGACGAAGTAGCTCAACAAAGTTTGGCGACTTTCTATACGGAGTTTCTTGTGGAGATTTCTCCTTCGTCGAAATGACATAAAATGCGAAAAAAATCTAAAATCTAAAATCTACATTCTAAAATTCCGTCGTAAAACAAGAAGCCGGCAAATTCACCTTATTAAACAAATCTGACTGAATTGTATTTCCCCATGCAAACCTCACTTTTGCTGGATTTGCAACTTTTTTACTTGTCAAAATCACTTCATTATTTTTTATCGAAGCTTCGGCTGGATAAAAAGCTCCATCTGCTCCAGCCACTTCAAACTGATTCGAAACTTTATTCGCAAAATGCAATCCGTCAGCATAATCAAATGAAACAACAACTTTATTTTTTTCAATCTTAAAATCTCTATAAAGCGGACCATTTACCAAATCCGAATTTAGTCCCGAGGCTTCGGGATAAGTCTCGGCAAGTGCCAAATTAGCCAAACGAATTCCAACCGATTTTTTATTCTTTGGATGAATATCAATTGTATCTGAAATATCAGAAGTCAAAACCATTCCGGTTTTTATAACTTCATTTAAGATTTTTCTTTGGGAATTTCGAACTGTAACATTCGAAAAATTATTGCTTCCTGTTTTATATGGCGCAATCTGGACATAATAAAAAGGAAAATCATCTTTCCATTCTTTTCTCCAGGAAGTGATCAAAGCTCTTAAAGTTTTATCATAAACCAAAGACCCCACATTCGATTCTCCCTGATACCAAAGGGTTCCGGCTATTTTAAAGCCAACGATTGGATGAATCATGGCATTATAAGCACGTCCCGGTTGTCTTGGCCCGTATTCCTGCTCGTTGAGTTTTTTTGCATTTTCTAATAAAAGAGAATCACTATTAACCACATCTTCCGGCATCCAGATTTCAGCCGGAGTTCCGCCCCAGTTGGAAGAAATCAATCCGATGGGTACATTTTTTAAATCTTCGCGAAGACGTTTGGCAAAAAAATACCCAATCGCACTAAAATATTTCATGGTTTCGGGGGTCGATTCTGTCCAGTTTCCCAATAAATTATTTTGTGGAGTTGTGGCGGTTAATTTCGGAACGGTAAAAAAACGAATGTTCGGATTTGTCGCGTTTTTCATTTCTTCCTCACCATTCTCAATTCCCCAGCTTGCCGACATTTCCATATTAGATTGCCCGGAACAAAGCCAGACTTCTCCAATTAAAATATTTTTTAAAACCACTTCATTATACCCTTTTATAGAAATCGTAAAAGGCCCGCCGGCCTCCTGAGTTTTGATTACCAATTCCCATTTCGCCTGATTATCAGCAACCGTTTTGTATTCCTGATTATTCCAGCCTGAAACTAATTTGATTTCTTCTTTTGGATTTGCCCAGCCCCAAATTTTCACTTCAGAATTGCGCTGCAAAACCATATTGTCACTAAAAATATTCGGAAGGGAAACGTTTGCTATCATAGTATTGGAAATCAACAGAAAGAAAACAAACTTAAAAATATTATTTTTCATGTAGCAAGTTTTTTAAAAATGGAGCATATTCATTTGCCAAAACTTTATGGTCTGCCACATCAGGATGACCTGTGCATCCTTTTGGTGTCATTGGTCTGAATTTGAAAATCCTGATTTCTTTGTGTTTTTTATCTGATTCAAAAGCTGCTTTTACTTTATTTAAGCAATCTTCAAAAACAACTGCTCTTTCACCATTTACCATCGGGCTGTTTGTAATTACAATCTGTGCTTTCGGATTATGTTCGTAAAGCATTTTGATAAAATTGATATAATTCGAAACATATTTTTCGGCATTAAAAGGAAGTCTTTCTTTTTTACCGTCTCCTCCGGAAAAATCATTGGTTCCTAAAGCAATACTGATAATATCGGGCTGAAAAGCAAAATCGTATTTTGGTTTTGAAGCCTCTTTGGTTAAATACAAATTCTGATAAATATCGGGCATTATAGCTTCTTCTTTATTTTCGTCATTCCAGTTTCTGTAAATTCCAATTCCGGAAACACAGCTCATTAAATAATCAGCATCAATTGCTCTTGAAAGTGTCGGACCGTAAGCATAATATCCATTATGATGATCGTAATATTCTCCTTTGTCACAAGGAACATCCGAGTCGTCGCTCGCTGCACCACAGGTAATGGAATCACCGATAAACTCAATTTTCTTTTTCTTTTTTGAAGCAATTGAAGTTAGTTTTGCTGTTGTTCCAACAAACAAAACATTACCACTTTGAGCTTCTGTAGTTTTATAAATAGTCAGATTATGTTCTTTTCTTTTTGAAGTTATTTTTATCGGAAAAGATTGTGCTTCGCCTTTTTCTATTCTTAGTTTTCCAATATATTTTCCATCCAAAACCAAAGAAACATAATTATGATGTTCCCACGCATCAATACTTTGGAGTAAAACTGAACATTCATTTCCGGTAAAATTAAATGAAACCGAAGAGGCAGATCCAATTAAAACTACATTGTTATTTTGAAGTTTTTCGACACGTCCTCTATAAAGAAATGTATCTGTTTTACTTTGTGCTATTGAAACAGCTGAAATCAGCAAAAAAGAAATTATAAATGGTATTTTTTTGAAAAACATAATTTATCTGTTAAAACATAAATGCAATTCACAAATATACCCGAAATAAAATGGCTGAAAAGATACTAAAACATCAAAAAGCAATAAAAAAACACCAAAAATAATTGTCCTTTTTTACCGTTTAGTATTATAGTATTACTTGGATTTAGAAAATTAGCGCAGTATCTTTATGAAACAAATCTCTATTAAAATGAAATTAACTCTTTATCTGCTTTTTTCTATGGGTCTTTTTTACACTTGCACTTCTTTTACAAAAGAAGAAAAAAGCACTGTAGTAAATACCGGAAAAACAAATACATCAATTGAACGGGATTCTATTGTTGCCTACGCCAAAAAATATTTGGGAACTCCTTATCTGTATGCAGGAAATGATCCGAAAAAAGGATTTGACTGTTCGGGATTTGTGAGCTATGTATTTAAGAATTTTAATGTGACTCTGCCACGAAGTTCCAACAGTTATAAAAATCTTGGAACTGCACTGGATCCGGAAGATTTTAAAGTTGGTGATATTTTGGTTTTTTATGGTTATAAAGACCATACAATTGTAGGTCATCTCGGAATTATCTGCGAAGCCAATGGAATGCATTCTAAGTTTATACATGCTTCTTCGGGAAAAGTAAATAGTGTTACGATTACCGATCTGGATACGGAACATTACACCAAACGTTTTTATAAATGCATTGATGTTTTATCTAAATAACAACTTTCGTTTTAAACATAAAAAAAACTCCGGACACATTACGTCCGGAGTTTTTCCCTTATAATCAACCTTTTATTTTAAATCACCGTTCCTTTTAATGTAAGGATTTTTGGAGTAGTTTCTGCATTTGTTGTTACTGTTACTGTTTTTGTAAAAGCACCTTTATTGGCTGCATTGTAAGTTGCTGTTACTTTTGCTGATTTACCAGGTAAAATTGGTTCTTTTGTATAATCTGTAGCTGTACAACCACAAGATCCCTGAACATTTGTAATAACTACAGCTGTTTTTCCAGTATTTTTAAATTCGTATACGATTGCTTTTGGAGTTCCCTGTGGAATTTCACCAACATCAATAGTTTCTGCTTTCCAGACAATTGTAGAAGCTGTCGTTTCTGTTTTTACAGCAGAAGCTAAAGATTCTACCGGAGCAATTGCTGAAAAAGACATTAATCCTAAGGCTAAAGCCAACATCGAAATTTTAATAATTTTCATAGTTTTTTATTTAAATGGTTACTGGTTAAATTTTACATTTCAAAAGTACCGAAGATGAAATCAATTGGCTGTTAAGCGGTTTCAAATCTTTGTTAACGACTTGTTAAGGAGTATTTTTAATTTATTTTTTGATTAATATTACACTTTTTAAATCCTGTTTTTCTTGAAAATAAATAAACTTAATAGTATTATCCTGCTTGGATTGGTTGCCATCATAAGTATACTGGTCGCACAATTGCTCTGGACAAAAGAGGCTTTTAACCTGGAACAAAAAAAGCTGAGCCAGAAGGCACATATTGCTCTGTTGGAGGTGGCAAAAAAATTATACGAAGGCACAAACCATGAATTGCCGGCGCAAAATCCTGTTCAGAAAATTGCCAACGATTATTATATCGTAAATGTGGACAATGATTTTGAGCCTGAAATTTTGGAATTTTACCTGAAAACGGAATTCAAAAAAATGAACATCACCACTGACTTTGAATACGCGATGTACAATTGTCAGAGTGACGAAATGATTTATGGAGATTATATCTCGTTATCCAAAAAAGGAAAAGAGAACAAAACAGTATATTTTCCTAAACACAAAAACTTAGTTTATTATTTTGCGGTCCGTTTTCCAAACGAAACAACTTATTTGTTTAGTTCCATGCGCTTTTGGTTTATCCTTTCTACGGTACTGATTCTTATTTTACTGATTTATGTGTATTCGATTTTTAAGCTTTTGCAGCAAAAAAAATATTCTGAACTGCAGCGTGATTTCATTAACAATATGACGCATGAATTTAAAACGCCTTTATCATCGATCTTGATAGCTTCAAAATATTTAATTGAACAAAATCCGATTAAAGAAGACAAAAAACTGCACACTTACACTGATATTATTATCAATCAGAGTCATAAACTTAACAGTCATATTGAGAAGATCTTAAGTATTGCCAAATCTGATTATGTACCTTTAGAATTAAAAACAGAGTCGGTTTTGATTGTTCCAATTCTGGAAGAAACGATTACGAATATTCAATTGAAATATCCGGAAGCTGTAATCAAAATCGACACTAATTCTCAGGATTACCTGATTGAAGCAGATGTTTTTCATTTTACCAATCTGGTTTATAATTTATTGGATAATGCCGTTAAATACTGCAACGAAAAACCCGAAATCCAGATTAGGATTTTGAAAGAAAATCAATCCCTGAAACTGGAATTTGCCGATAACGGAATAGGAATTCCTCCTAAAAAAATCAGTTCCATTTTTGATAAATTTTATCGTGTTCAAAATGAGAAGAGTAACGAAGTAAATGGCTTTGGCCTTGGTTTGTTTTATGTAAAAGAAATTTGTAACTTACATTATTGGAAAATAAACGCCACAAATAATTTAGAAAAAGGCATTACAATAACGCTGACAATTCCATACAAAAAATGAAAAACTTTAAAATTCTATACGCCGAAGACGATGAAACATTAGCATTCCTGACCAAAGATAATCTGGAGCAGAATAATTATGAAGTTACACATTGTTCTAATGGAAAAAAGAGTCTGGAAGTTTTTAAAGAGGAGGAATTTGACATTTGCATTTTGGATATTATGATGCCCAAAATGGATGGTTTTGAACTGGCTGAAGAAATCAGAAAAATTGATATTGACGTTCCAATTATTTTTCTTTCGGCCAAAACCTTAAAAGAAGATCGCATAAAAGGTTTGCGTCTGGGCGCTGATGATTATTTGGTAAAGCCTTTCAGTATTGAAGAGTTATTACTAAAGATTGAAATTTTCCTGAAGCGTTCCCAGAAAAACAGTTTAGACAAAAAATCAATTTACGAAATCGGTAAATATCAGTTTGATACCAAGAACTTTATTCTTTTTAATGAAAATGAGAAAGTGGGCCTTACCCAGCGTGAAGCCGAACTTCTGAAATTATTTCTGGATAATAAAAACCTTGTATTAAAAAGACAGCAAATCCTGAATTCCCTTTGGGGTGACGATGATTATTTTATGGGACGAAGCCTGGATGTTTTTATTTCACGTTTACGTAAAATTTTAGCAAACGAAAAAGGTATTGCCATTGAAAATCTGCACGGAATAGGTTTTCGTTTTATAATGTAATTACGGTTAAAGATTATTTTAAAAAATTCGTATTTTTAATATTAAATTTTTAAGATATGAAACTGCATCATTTACGTAATGCTACTCTGGTTATTGAAACAGAAAAGCATGTCATCTTAATTGATCCTATGCTGGGAAAAAGGAAAACTATTCCTCCTTTTACCCTTTTCCGTTATAAACCGAAAAGAAATCCGCTGACTGCACTTCCTAAAAACAGCCGGGAAATCCTGAGTAAAGTGACGCATTGTCTTATCACACATTTGCATCCCGATCATATTGATAAAGCCGGCGAGGTTTTTTTAAAAAGAAAATCAATCCCGGTAATCTGCAGCATAAAAGATGAAAAAAAACTAACCCAAAGAGGTTTGACAGTAACACAAACACTGGATTACTGGCAGCCAGAAGATTTTCTGGATGGAAAAATTACCGGAATTCCGGCGCTTCACGGTTACGGTTTTGTTGCCAGGCTAATGGGTAATGTGATGGGATTTTTTATTGAGCTTAAAGATGAGAAATCTGTTTACATTAGTTCTGATACTATTTTTACAAATGATGTAGAAAAAGTTTTAACCGAACTTAAACCCGACATTTCAACCGTTGCCTGCGGAACTGCAAGATTAGATTTTGGACAGCCATTATTAATGCGAATGGATGAAATCCTAAGGTTTACAAAACTGGCACCCGGAAAAGTTTTTGCCAATCATTTAGAAGCTTTAAATCATTGTCCGACAACGAGAGAAGAATTAAAAGAGGCTTTGACCGAACATGATCTTTTATCAAAAACTGTTGTTCTTAATGATGGTGAATGTATGGAGTATTAGTTTATAAAACCAACAAGCCAAACTCACGAAGTGTATTTACCGGTTTTGAATACCAAAACAATTCGAAATCCTCTAATTGAGTTTCAAAATCAGTTTTTATTTCCTGAAAAGTATAGTTTTTTGGGTTTGCAACTGTAACTTTTTTCAGTATTTCCACAAGCCATTCCCCTTCATTTTTACTGGTCTGAATCGTGAAACTTTCTTTTTTGTCATGAAAAGTCAGCGACATCATTTCCCAGGTTCTTCCTTTTTTCGATTTTGAAAAAGATTCTGTAAAAGGTTTTCCTCCTAACCAAACCACTTTTGCATTTGGTTTTGTATTAAAGTCATTTACTTCTTCAAGAGCATTAAAAATAAAATCGGGATCTATTTTGGTTTTGGCTATTTTAAAATCAAACCATTCCTGCAATTCATAATCAAAACAGATTCCGTGCATGAAATTAAAAAGCGATTTCTTTAATCCGAAACTGAATTTATCGTGATTGATTCCTGTAGAATCAATATAATCGATATCATTGTTGGCAAAAGTTCCAATTGTTTCTGATTTTTTTGTAACTCCAAACTTTTCAGGGTATAAACCAACCGGACTGTGTGCTGTCATGGCAAACTGATGCCAAAATCCTGACTGAAGAATTCCTGCTTCAAATAATTGACGCACCATTTCGAGGCTGTCTACAGTTTCCTGAACCGTTTGCGTAGGGTATCCATACATTAAATACGCATGAACCATTATTCCTGCTTCGGTAAAATTTCGGGTTACTTTTGCTACCTGCTCTACCGTTACACCTTTATCAATTAATTTTAATAAACGGTCTGACGCCACTTCTAAACCACCGGAAACAGCGATACAGCCAGAGGCTTTTAATAACAGGCATAAATCGGCAGAAAAGCTTTTTTCAAAACGAATATTGGTCCACCAGGTTACGGCTAATTTTCTGCGTAAAATTTCCAGAGCCAAAGCACGCATCAAAGCCGGCGGTGCAGCTTCATCAACAAAATGAAAACCATTCTGACCTGTCTGCTGCATTAAATCCTCCATTCGGTCACAAAGCAAATTGGCCGCCACGGGCTCGTAGACTTTTATATAATCTAATGAAATGTCACAGAAAGTACATTTTCCCCAATAACAGCCATGTGCCATCGTCAGTTTGTTCCAACGCCCGTCGCTCCACATTCTGTGCATCGGATTTACAATTTCGATAACCGAAATATATTTATCCAAAGGCAAATCTGAATAATCCGGTGTTCCAACGTAAGCTTGTTTGTAATCGTGTTTTAAGGAATTGTTTTTGTAAACCACTTCTCCATTTTCTAAAAGAAATGTTCGTTTAAACGAATTGGAATCCGGGTTTTCCAAATGAAAAATTAATTCTTCAATTGGCACTTCTCCGTCATCCAGTGTAATAAAGTCGAAAAACTCAAAAACACGTTTATCAGAAAGTGAACGCAATTCGGTATTTGGAAAACCTCCACCCATCGAAATTTTTATTTCAGGATGATTTTGCTTTACCCATTGTGCACATCTGAAAGCGCTGTATAAATTTCCCGGAAAGGGAACAGAAATCAAAAACAGTGTTGGTTTTATTTCTTCGATTTTATCCTTTAATAATGAAATTAAAATCGAATCGATATAGGTCAAATCTTGTTGTAAGGCTTCATACAATTCATCAAAAGAATTAGCGCTTCGGCCTAAACGCTCGGCATATCGGCTAAAGCCAAAATTTTCGTCAATACATTCTACAATAAAATCTGAAATATCTTCAAGATATAAAGTGGCTAAATGTTTGGCTTTGTCCTGTGTTCCCATTGTTCCGAAAGCCCAGTCGAGTTCTTCTAACTGTGCAAAACGGGAAGCTTCGGGCAGAAAATCTTCCTGACAAATCTGTAATGCCAAAGTCGGATTTTTTCCCTGCAAAAACTGAATTACCGCATCAATTGTTTTGACATATTCATCCTGCAAAGCAAAAATACGTTTGGAGTTATCTGAAACTTCATTTCCAACAACGTCAAACTTTGAACCTGAAACCTGAAATAAATCCAGAAGTCCTTTCTTCGAAAACAACTCCAAAATCACATCAATACCCAAATCTGCCTGAACTGATTCGACATTCTTCGTGTTCAGAAAACCCTTTATATAAGCTGTTGCCGGATACGGAGTATTCAGTTGAGTAAATGGAGGCGTGATTACAAAAAGTTTTGTTTTCAAAAGAAATTATTTTTTTGCAAAAATACGGGATATTTACCTTGCAACAGCAAAAAAAAGGATACAATATAGTTGCAAAAAAAAAGATTGAACTTAATCAATTTAATTATTTTTTAATCAATATTTAACTACTTTTACGACCATCTAAAAGTGCCTTATGAAACAAAAATTACTCTTTATTCTTTTTATCATTATTACCCCTTTATTTGCTCAGAAAACAGAATTAAGCAAAGATAATATTACCAAACTTACCCTTGATAAAACTATATTAATAGAGGATAAACATGGCCATCTAATTCAAAATTTGGAAGAGCAAAAACAATTTTTGAAGATTAGAGAGGAAAGGATGAAAGCAGAAATCCTGGATTTAAAAAAAGTAATTTTAAATTCAAAAGATGGAAATTTAACTTCAAAAACTGCAGCTACTCTTCAAGGAGTAGAAATGTGTACTAATGGAGGTTTTGAGCAATATGAAACTATAAATGGCAACAGTTATCTTAAGAATTTTCTTTGCACAATAGGCGATCCTCCTGGTCCAACACAATGTCAATCGATTAGCAATACTGCCGATTCATACATCAATCGCTATAATCCCAATAATATGGACATTATGGCAACTGGTGTTTCTTCCAATCTGATTGACCCATATATGGGAGACATTAAAGCCTTTGATCAATATGCTCTTAAAATTAATTATGAATATTCCTCTACTTATGGTTCTATTGTTCAGGGCAAAAGGTTTAAAACAAATAATGAAAATTATCTAAAATTTAATTACAAAGCGGTATTACAAAGTGTATACGACAATAGTCATACGGATAATCAGGCTTTTGTAAAAGCAAGGATTTTAGATAAAAATAAGAAAGTTGTCAGTGAATTTTGTTTGGTAGGAGATGAAAAAAATTGCATTTTCAGTAAGGTTCCAAGTCAATATTCTGATTTTGTTACTTTATATACTACCAATTGGCAATCAGGAATATTAGACATATCATCAATTCCAAATAATGAAGAATTTACTGTTGAATTTATGGCTTCAAGATGTGGATTGGGCGGGCATTTTGGATATATGTATGTTGATGATGTTTGTATCTTACATTCTGCAGAAAATTTGCAAGGTTCTATAGAACTTGATCCTCTGAATAAAGTTTGTCCAACTTTACCAATTTCAGTTTGCGGTAATTATACTATTCCTAATTCCGGAGGGATTTCTGCATCGGTAAAAAAAATCACTTTAAATGTTTACGACAGCAATAATGTGTCTGTTTACAGCACATCAACTACTTCAAGCTTAGACACAACAAATAAAAAGTTTTGTTTTACATTAAAAAACAGTGATTTTCCAAATATTACAAATGCTAATTATAATGTAGGCGTACAAATAGATTATAACATTTCCGGAACTTCGTGCTCAGGAACCACATTTGATTCTGCTACAGATCCTGACGCAAATCCAGGCTGGGATGTTTCTTTTTTGAATTGCTCTTCAAGTTGTACTATTAATGTAACAACTGCCAAAATATCGCAATGTGATGCAAACCATGACGGAACTGAAATTTTTAATTTATCTACATTAAATTCTTTAATTGTTCCTTCTACAACAGGTTTAAATTTTAGTTATTTCAAAAATTACAAAGAAGCGGAGTCCAACTTGAATACTATTACCAATTTTGCAAGTTATCCAAGTTCAAGTACTTCTATTTTTGTTAGAGTGAGCAGGGATGCAACTTGCTACAAAATAATTTCTGCCGATTTAGAGGTTAGAAATCCCACAGCAAATATTACAGGTATTCTAAATGTCTGCTCTGGAAGCACAATATTAACTTCTTCTCCAGGAGCTTCATATTTATGGAGTACAGGAGGAACTACACAAAGTATTAAAGTAACTTCGTTAGGAAATTATTCTGTTACTGTCACAGATTCTTTTGGGTGTACCAGCAATGCAAGTGTCACTATCGAACCCAGCCAAACTGCTGTCTCTCCTGTTTTACAGATTACACAACCCTCATGTTTTTCCACTACAGGAACAATAAAAGTAACTTCGCCGGCATCACAATATAGTTTTGATGATGGCGTAACGTGGGAGGCAAGCAACACGAAGAATAATTTATATCCTGGAACCTATTTAGTAAAAATAAAGACCGTAAATGGATGTACTTCTTATTCTGAAAGTGTAACTATTACGGCAGCTTCTACTTTGTATCCAAATTACACTTATACCAATCCTTTATTTTGCGGGGATACCGGCAGTATTATCATTCTAACTCCAGCCGCATACTATAGCTTTGATGACGGTTTGACCTGGGGAAGTAGTGCTACTGCTAACAATCTTTTACCTGCCAATTATAAAATTCGTACCAAAGATTTACAAGGTTGTATTTCGTCGGCAAACAATGTACTCATCAGCAGTACTACGCTTGAAACTCCAATTTATACAATCGATTTACCCGCTTGTACTGTAAAAGGAAGTATTACGATCAATACTCTCTCAGATTTTTACACTTTTGATGGAGGGAACACATGGGTTACAAATAACAAAATGAGTAATTTAGATGCGGGAAGCTATTCTTTAGGAATTAAGAACGCTTTAGGCTGTACTTCCAATTATAGCTATGCTTATTTAAGTGATTTTAAAGATTTTTATCCTACATTTACAACTGAACAGCCCGTTTGTGGCACAGATGGCAGTATTACTATTACTACATTAGCAGATTCCTATAGTTTTGATAATGGTGTAACCTGGACTGGTAATAATGTTAAAACCTTACCTTTTGGAAATTATCAAATAAAAATAAAAAACAGTGCTGGATGTATCAGTGCTGGTAATTACGTTTCTTTATATCAGCCTTACTTAAGTACGCCAATCACTACCACGGAACAGCCAACTTGTGGTGCAAATGGCAAAATCACTATCAATTCATTATCTGATTTTTATAGTTTTGACAATGGTGCAACCTGGACAACTCTAAACTCTAAGTCATTACCTCCCGGCATTTATACCGTACTTGTAAAAAATAAACTTGGCTGTACTTCTTATCCAAACTCTCTTTACTTAAATAATCCATATATTGATACACCCGATTATACTGTAGTTCAACCTACGTGTACAACCTCTGGCAGCATTAAAATAAATACAGTTGCTAATTTCTATAGTTTTGATGGAGGGAACACTTGGGGAACTTCTCCTACCCTAACAAATCTTAATTCATATACATACTACAGCATCGCAGTAAAAAACAGTTTAGGATGTGTTTCTAATTCTGTAGGTGTTTCAATTAATAACCCAAATCTTCCTGATCCTGATTATACATTTACCAATCCAAGTTGCGGAAATATTGGTAATATTACATTCAACACTGTTGCGGATTATTACAGTATAGATTATGGTTCAACCTGGAGTACAAATAATGTTTTTAATAATGTAAGCCCGGGTTATTATTATTTAGCAATAAAGAAAAATAATTGTACATCCAATTATATTTCCATTTATCTGGACACCTCGAAACTGGCACAACCCAACATAACAATTGTTCAGCCCGGATGCGGAACAAAAGGCAGTATTAAAATTAATACTGTCGCCAGTTCTTACAGTATTGATGGGACAAATTGGGTAACAAGCCCTGTTTTTTCGAACCTTTCAGCAGGGTATTATTACCCAATGATTAAGAATGCTAAAGGCTGTGTTTCTAACTACAACTCGCTATGGCTTGAAGAATTTTATCTCCCAGCTCCTACTTTTAAAGTAACACAACCTACTTGCGGGGTTGGAGGAAGTATAACCTTTACTTCAACTGCAACACAATACAGTATCGATGGAGGTAATACCTGGAGTACTAATCCTATATTTAGTAATCTAAGTGCAAACACTAGTTATTATTTAATGGTCAAAAACGCTTCTGGGTGCACCTCTAAATATTATGGTACATCCACTAGTATGCAGGAATATTATTTACCTAATCCGGATTTTACATTAATTGAGCCAACATGTGGCGTTAATGGAAGTATTACTATTGCAACAGTTGCAAGCTCATACAGTTTTGACAACGGTTATAGCTGGACAACTAACCCCGTTCTTTCTGGAATTACTTCGGGTTATTACACCATCATGATAAAAAACGCAAAAGGTTGTAAATCCTATGGTTTGTCAATAAATATCTATCCTTACTATCTACCTAATCCAAACGTAAAAGTAATACAGCCAAGCTGTGGAAATGGAGGGAGTATTACCGTTACAACTCCTGCGGATAAATATAGTTTTGATGGAGGTAACACTTGGACTACAAATCCTATTTTATTAAATCCTGCAAGTACGTCTTATAACGTTCTTATTAAAAATGCAACAGGTTGTATATCAAATTCACAATATGTATACATAAACACATATTATCTGTCTTCACCCAATATAAGTGTTATCCAACCAACATGTAGTAGTCCTAGTGGAACTATAATCGTAAATTCTACTGCAGACCAATATAGTTTTGATGGAGGAACAACGTGGACTACAAATCCTGTAATGAAAAATTTAGCTACCGGCTCATATAATGTATTAATAAAAAACACTTTAGGCTGTACTTCTTCCGGCAGTTATGTCTATATATATAGTCCTCCCTCAATTCCTGCCTCACCCACCGTAAAAATAGTTCAACCTTCTTCGTGTGGCGCCACTGATGGCAGCATCACCATAACTACATCAGCCATGAGTTATAGTTTCAATGACGGAAACAGCTGGACAACAAGTCCTACAAAAATAAATGTTGGGGCTGGTACTTATATTATCAAAATCAAAACAGATTCTTATAGCTGCGAATCAGCAACAACTGTTGTCAATTTGAGTTCTGGCACTACAATTGCGGCTCCAAATTTTACTACTACTCAGCCAAGTTGCAGTTCCTCGAAAGGCTCTATTACTATTACAACTAATGCAGCAACTTACAGCTATGATAACGGATTAACTTATGTTTTTTCTAATACAAAAACAGATCTTTCTCCAGGTACTTATTTCATAAAAATTAAAAATTCAACAGGCTGTGTTTCAAATGCAGCTCCAGTCACGATATCGCCATTATCACCGCTTGCATCTCCTGCTTTTACAGCAACTCAACCTACTTGCACCAATTTGACAGGATCAATTTTAATTAATACGGCAGCCGATTTTTATAGTTTTGATAACGGAATTACGTTTGGAACATCTAATACAAAATCTAATCTATCAGCAGGAACCTATGATTTAATGATTAAATACAATTCGGGTTGTATTTCTCTTGCTGCACCTATAACTATACAAGCTGCACCTGCGATTCCTAACGCGCCACAAGTTGTAGTCACAGACCCAACTGGCTGTAATTCGGCTACAGGCAGCATTATGGTTTCTACGGTTGCCAATTTATATAGTTTTGACGACGGTCTTACCTGGAACACCAGTAATACCAGCAGTTTATCTCCTGGAAGTTATTCTGTCCGAATAAAATACACAAATGGTTGCCCATCTGTTGCATATAAAGCAACCATCAAAACTGCGCCAAATGCTCCTTCAATCCCGACTTTAAATGTTACTCAACCTATTTCGTGCAGTAACCCTTTTGGTTCAATTGTGGTTACAGGTACTTCTTATCAATATAGTTTTGACAATGGTAAAAATTATTCAGCCAATCCAAATTCAGGAAATCTAATAGCCGGAACGTATATGGTCCGCGTTAAAAATAGCAGTGGCTGCGAATCTGCTCCATTATCTATAATTATTAATGCTCCAACAGATTATCCCGGCACTCCGATATTTACAGTTATCCAGCCCGACTGTAATAATCCTAAAGGAAAAATTAGCATTACATCTGCAGCAGCAGAATATAGTTTTGATAACGGAAATACGTGGACAACCACTAAAACTTCGGTTTTTCTGGACCCTGCTGATTATTTTGTTAAAATAAAAAATGCAAACGGATGTATTTCAGAAGCTGCAAAAGTTACTCTATTACCATTTACTCAAGTTACTGCCAATCCTGTAAGTCCGAATTCACAAGCTTTCTGTATTCAGGAAAATGCGACTTTAGCTACTCTGGCAATTACAGGTCAAAACATAAAATGGTATGATGCATTAACAGCCGGAACTCTTTTGCCAAACACTACTTTGCTTGTGGATGGAAAAACGTATTATGCTTCACAAACTATAAGTGGTTGCGAAAGTAAAAGAATTGCTGTAACTGCAACCATTCATAACACACCTGCTCCTTCCGGAAATGCCATTCAGCCGTTTTGTTCCGGTCAAAATCCTGTTATAGCGAACATTGTTGTTAATGGCGTTGCTATAAAATGGTATGATGCAATTACTAATGGAAATCTTTTAACAAATAGTACTAGTTTGCAAAACGGAGTAACATATTATGCTTCTCAAACGCTTAATTCTTGTGAAGGACAAAGATTTGCAGTAACTGTTTCTGTTCAGAATACACCATTAGTTCCTACAGGAGATACAAATCCGAAGTTTTGCAAAAGCGAAAATGCAACTCTAAACAACATTGTCATTAATGGGCAAAATATAAAGTGGTATGATTCAAATACCTCAACTTCTGTTTTACTTAGTACGACTTTATTAGTCAACAATAAAACATATTATGTATCACAATCTATTGGCTGTGAGAGTGACAGGCTCGCTGTGACAGTAAATATTTATGATACTGCTTTACCAAATGCAAATGCTTCGCAAATCTTTTGTATTGACGAAAATGCTTTAATAAGTAACATCATAATTTCAGGAAATGATATAAAATGGTATGATGCATTAACAGCCGGAACTCTTTTGCCAAACACGACTTTGCTTGTGGATGGAAAAACGTATTATGCTTCACAAACTATAAGTGGTTGCGAAAGTAAAAGAATTGCTGTAACTGCAACCATTCATAACACACCTGCTCCTTCCGGAAATGCCATTCAGCCGTTTTG
>NZ_QETH01000045.1 GCF_003105115.1 Flavobacterium sp. HTF
TAAAAAAAAATAAAATAATATATTTAAATTCTAATAATTTTGTAGAGTATGTCGTCGCCTTTCTTTTGAAAACCCTATCCAAATCGGATAGGGTTTTTTTGTGTCCAGTAACAACTTATTTGTGTTAAATTTCGTATTAAATAAAAGAAAATCTCTAAATTTTAATACTTTTGTTTTATTATTACTTTCTTAAATTATAATGAAAAATATTTTTTTAAAAGAAGATACTTTTGTGTTTATTAATCGCATAAACAAACTAACTCCTGATGCTAAAGCATTATGGGGAAAAATGAGCGTTAGTCAAATGCTGGCACATTGTAATGTATCTTACGAAATGGTTTATGAAGATATTCATAAGAAACCTAATAATTTTATGAAGCTAATATTAAAACTATTCATAAAAAATAAAGTAGTTAATGACACACCTTATACAAGAAACAGCCCAACTGCGCCTCAGTTTATTGTAAAGGATGAACGTAGTTTTGAAATTGAGAAAAATAGATTAATAAATTACCTTATCAAAACTCAGGAATTAGGTGCGGATGCATTTGAAGGAAAGGAATCTCATTCTTTTGGAAAATTAACTTCAAAGGAATGGAATAACATGTTTGCCAAACATTTGGAGCATCATTTGACTCAATTTGGTGTTTAATATTAATAATCAATTAAACTTATTTGCCATGAAGAAATATTTAATATTAATTTTTCTCTTTATCGGAGTGTCATCAGTAGCTCAAAAACAAGATGTACAAAAAGTTATTGAAGATTTTTTTGTTGCATTTCACCAAAAGGATACAATTAAACTAAAATCTGTCTGTTCTAATAAAATTATTCTGCAATCAATTAGTGAGAGTAAAACTAAAGGCAATAAATTGACAAATGAATCTAGTACTGAGTTTTATATTTCTATTTCATCAATACCTTCAAATATGAAGTTTAATGAAAAAATATTGAGCTATACTATTCAGGTTGATGGTACTATGGCTCATGTTTGGGCTCCTTATGAGTTTTATATTAATGATAAATTAAGTCATTCAGGAGTTAATACGTTTACCTTGTTCAAAGAAAAAGATAATTGGAAAATTATTTATTTAATTGATACGCGAAGAAAATAGTTTTAAATGATGTGAGTTTGATAATATAAACAGTCATCAGCCATTAAGCAGATTTCACATTTCGGATTTGGTCTGCATATTTCTCTTCCTAAAAATGAAATTGCCATACCTATTTCTGACCAAATTTTCTTTGGAAGGACTTTCATAAGTTCTTTTTCTACCTTGTTTCCATCTTTACTTTCTTTTATTATTCCTAGTCTCGGTGCTACACGTATCACATGAAGATCGGCAATTATACCTTCTGCGGGTTGATTGGTTTCTCTAAGAATAACATTAGCTGATTTCCGTCCAATTCCTTTTAGAGCAGTCAATTCTTCCATTGTAGATGGAATATTTTCGTCTTTTTTGATAATTTGCGCTATTTCAAGTAACCAATTTGCTTTGGTTGGATAATTTCTGACTTTGCTTATATACGGAATAAATTTTTCAGAATCTGTTTTGGATAAGCTTTGAAGTGTTGGGAATTTTTCAAATAACTCTGGTGCTATCTTATTTATATTTGCATCAGAATCCTGCGCAGATAGTACTACCATTACAAGTAATTGATAGGTGTTTTGATAATCTAAAGGATGTTTCTTACCTTTATATTTCTTTAGAAGTGGTTTAAGTACTTCTCCCCAGTCCTTTGTTTCTGCAAATAAATCCATAATAGCTCCTTTAAACATTAATAAAAATGTAAGTATTATAAAGTTAGTTACTTTTAATAAAATCTAAGATTTTTTTAATAACAATTTTATTTCTTAATATTTTTCTATGCCCTAATTTATCGGTAAGAAACAAACTTCCGTTTTCTAAATGTTTATGAATATGAATTCCGGCTTTGACAGGTACTTCCGGATCATCGTTATCATGAATCACTAAAACAGGAACTTTAATTTTTGCAGAGGCTCTATATGCTGAATAATTGTCCATTACAGTTTGATATTTATTTTCAAAATATTCGCGTAGAAGCTGGCTGATCTTTGGCTTTAATTCTAATTTAGAAATAAAATCATCCAAAATTTCCTGTACGATATCTCCACTGCCAATTACAACGGCCTTATTTACTTTTAAACCATCTTTTATTGCATTTAAAACTGACATTCCTCCTAATGAATGTCCAATTGCAATTTCAAAAGGACCATAATTTTTATCGATTTCTAAAATTGATTCTATAAAATCAGACATTATTGTTGTTTTTCCTTTGGATTTTCCGTGAGCAGGGGCATCAAAACTTATTGTTGAATATCCGTTATGTAAAAGCTCATCGGCAATTTTAAATAATTGTGTCCCTCTTCCTGACCACCCATGTACTAATAAAATCTTACGGTCACTTTTTCCAAATTCATAAACAACAATATCCTTATTAATTTTGGGAATATGAATTGTATGCTGGATGCTTTTACGATCCATTTCTAATTCTCTTTTAGGAACTTTATGTTTTATTGGAGTTGTAAAAAGTCTTGCCGCATATTTTGTAACCAATTTAGTAGAAATAAAAGCGCATATTTTGCAGGATAGTATTATAACGCGTGGTATTTTTAAAGATTGAATAGGATTGGAAGTCTTTTTTGCCATTTTAATAATTTTTATTTCGAAGTCAGAATTTGTTTATTTTTTCCTAAATTTAAGGAACATAAAAGTAGTACAAATAGTAAATGTTTGATTCAAATAAAAGGGAATTTAATTTTAAATGGAAATATTTCATATAAGTGCAGAATGCTATCCAATGGCGAAAGTTGGCGGTCTTGCCGATGTTGTTGGTGCATTACCTAAATATCAAAATAAAGCAGGTCATCAGGTGCGTGTTGTTGTACCTTGTTATGATACTAAATTTTATAGCCAGAATGAATTTGAATGTGTTCATTGGGGAACAGTTAAGTTAGGGAATTTACAATTTCCGTTTAGCGTTCTAAAGGAAACCACAGATCAATTAGGTTATGAATTATATTTAGTTGAAATAAAGGAATTATTTGATCGGCCTAATATTTATGGTTACGAAGATGATATAGAACGATTTATGTCGTTTCAAATTGCAACTTTAGACTGGATTTCCCAACGTGATTCAGTTCTTGAGATTATAAATTGTCACGATCACCATACAGGGTTAATTCCTTTTATGATAAAATATGCTTATAAATATGAAAAATTAAAGGCTGTAAGAACAGTAATTACAATTCATAATGGCTTATATCAGGGATGGTTTGGATTTGATAAATTACATTATCTGCCGGAATTTGATTTAATGCATGCAGGATTTTTAGAATGGAACAATTCTCTGAATTCGTTAGCGGTCGGAATAAAGTGTGCACATGCAGTGACTACTGTTTCACCAAGTTATTTAAATGAAATTAATATTTCAGCAAATGGTTTAGAATCATTGTTTAAGTCGGTCCGATATAAATCAAAAGGAATTTTAAACGGAATTGATTTTGAAGTCTGGAATCCGTTAAAAGATAAAATGATTAATGAAAATTATGATGTTCTGACTTTCTTGACCGGAAAACAAAAGAATAAAGAACAGTTATGTGAACAATTTGATTTAGATCCTTCAAAACCTTTGTTTAGTTTTATTGGGCGTTTATTTGAAGAAAAAGGAGGTGATTTACTTCCGCAGGCAACGGCTTTGGCATTATCAGAAAATTTTGAAAAAATAAATATCCTGATTCTTGGTTCCGGAAATGCAGAAATTGAATCTCAATTGATACAGTTGCGTAATGATTATAATGGCAATTATAATGTATTTATTGGTTATAATGAAGAGTTGGCACATTTGATTTATGCAGGTTCAGATTTTATACTAATGCCTTCCAGGGTTGAACCATGCGGTTTAAATCAGATGTATGCACTTCGATATGGTACTGTACCTATTGTACGCAGAACAGGCGGACTTCAGGATACTGTAATTGACTTTGGTGATGATGGAAACGGAATCTGCCATGATCAGGCTTCCGTTGGTGACATTTGCTATTCTATTAAGCGTGCTGTCAAACTTTATAAAGACAAAACACATTTTAATAAAATAATTGAAAAAGGGATGAATACGGATCATTCCTGGGAAAGGGTTTGTGAGGAATACATCGAAATATACAACTTAATAATTCAGCAAAATGAAGTTTAAAAAGAAAAATGTAGTTGCCATTATTTTAGGAGGAGGACAAGGATCGCGTTTGTTTCCTCTAACCGAAACGAGGTCAAAACCTGCCGTTCCGATTGGCGGGAAATACAGATTAGTCGATATTCCAATTTCAAATTGTATTAATTCTGATATATTTAAAATATTTGTATTGACACAATTTAATTCTGCATCTTTAAATGCACACATAAAGAATACTTTTAATTTTAGTATTTTCAGTCAGTCTTTTGTCGATATTTTAGCAGCAGAACAAACTCCCGACAATCCTACCTGGTTTCAGGGAACTGCCGATGCAGTTCGACAATGTATGTCACATTTTCTTAAACATGACTTTGATCACGCCTTGATTTTATCGGGTGATCAATTGTATCAGATGGATTTTAACGAAATGCTGGAAGCTCACATTGCAAACAATGCAGAGATTTCTATTGCGACATTGCCTGTAAATGCAAAAGATGCTCCTGAGTTTGGAATTTTAAAAACCAATCATGAGAATGTTATTGAAGCTTTTATCGAGAAACCAAATGCGTCACTTTTGCCTGAGTGGGAATCTGAAGTAAGTGAAGAAATGCATGCAAAAGGCAAAAAATATCTGGCTTCGATGGGGATTTATATTTTCAATAAAGACCTTTTAGTAAAATTAATGGATAATCAGGAAACCAAAGATTTCGGAAAAGAAATTATTCCTGATGCTGTTGGTAAACATAAAATTTTAAGCTATCAATATGAAGGTTACTGGACCGATATTGGAAATATTGAATCTTTTTTTGAAGCTAATATTGGTCTGACAGCCGATATACCGGAGTTTAATTTGTTTGATAATGACAACAAAATTTTTACCCGCCCAAGATTGCTTCCGCCATCAAAATTTAGAAATTCAATTATTAACCAATCGTTGATTTCTGAAGGTTGTATTATTAATGCCAAGGAAATTAAAAGTTCAGTAATCGGTATTCGTTCCAGAATTGGCGAAGGAACTATTCTTGAAAATTGTTATGTGATGGGTAATGATTTTTACCAGGATCTTGATGAATTGCATCATGAAAATGAGAACAACAAAATTAATGTGGGTATAGGAGAAAACTGTTTTATCAAAAATGCTTTGGTAGATAAAAATGTTCGAATTGGAAACAATGTTCACATCAACGGAGGTAAGCATTTAGATAATTTTACAAATGAATTATATAGTATTAAAGACGGAATTGTTGTGATTAAAAAAGGAGTTGTTCTTTCTGATAATTTCAGGATCGAATAAAAAAAATAAAATTTTAATAGTTGCCTTAAAAACCAAATATGAATAAAGTTATTACGCATTCTCTTTTTACTGATTTTGACATCAATTTATTCAAAGCCGGAAAACATTACAAATTGTATGAAAAACTCGGTGCACATTTGATTGAGGTCGATGGAATAAAAGGAGTTTATTTTTCGGTTTGGGCACCAACGGCAGGTTCTGTTTCTGTTGTTGGAGATTTTAATTACTGGACACAGGGTGAACATGAACTTCAGGTTCGCTGGGATTCTTCCGGGATATGGGAAGGTTTTATTCCCAATATTGAAAAAGGTGCACTTTACAAATATAAAATTCAGTCTAATGATGGAATTGTAACTGAAAAAGCGGATCCTTTTGCACGCTATTGCGAAAAACCACCCCATACAGCTTCTGTAGTCTGGGATTTGGATTATAACTGGAAGGATGAAAACTGGATGCAGACCCGTAAACAAAATAATGATTTAGATAAACCTTATTCTGTTTATGAAGTCCATTTGGGATCCTGGAAACGTGCAGACCACAATAGATTTTTGACCTATCTGGAACTTGCTGACGATTTAGTTAACTATGTAAAAGAAACGGGTTTTACGCACGTCGAATTTATGCCGGTTATGGAATATCCTTATGATCCTTCGTGGGGATATCAATTGACAGGATATTTTGCACCAACTTCCCGTTTTGGAAAACCACAGGATTTTATGGTTTTGGTTGATAAGTTTCACCAGGCCGGGATTGGGGTAATATTGGACTGGGTTCCGTCTCATTTTCCTGATGATGCACATGGTTTAGGCTTCTTTGACGGTTCAAATTTATATGAACATCCTGACCGAAGAAAAGGCTATCATCCTGATTGGAAAAGCCTTGTTTTTAATTATGGACGAAATGAAGTCCGCGCTTTTTTAATCAGCAATGCGGTTTTCTGGCTTCAAAATTATCATGTTGACGGTTTGCGTGTAGATGCTGTAGCCTCGATGTTGTATCTGGATTATTCAAGAAAAGAAGGAGAATGGGAGCCTAATATTTTTGGTGGAAGGGAAAATCTTGACGTTATAAGTTTCCTTAAAGAATTTAATGAGGTTATCTACGCTAATTTTGATGGAGTTCAGACCATTGCAGAAGAAAGTACTTCTTTTCCTATGGTTTCCAGACCCACATTTAGTGGC
Organism: Flavobacterium sp. HTF; assembly: GCF_003105115.1. Taxonomy (GTDB): domain Bacteria; phylum Bacteroidota; class Bacteroidia; order Flavobacteriales; family Flavobacteriaceae; genus Flavobacterium. Next base: position 6,667 of record NZ_QETH01000045.1, read on the forward strand.
GGTTTAGGTTTTGGGATGAAGTGGATGATGGGCTGGATGCACGATACGTTGCAATACTTTCAGAAAGAAACGGTTTATAGAAAATATCATCAAAATGAATTGACCTTTTCTATGACGTATTCTTTTACAGAAAACTTTATGCTGCCTTTTTCTCATGACGAAGTAGTATATGGAAAAAAATCTATAGCCAGCAAAATGCCCGGTGATGAATGGCAGAAATTTGCCAACTTACGCTTATTATATGGTTACATGTTTACACATCCCGGAGCTAAACTTTTGTTTATGGGATCTGAATTTGGGCAGAGCGATGAATGGAACTTTGAAAAGAGCCTGGACTGGCACTTATTGCAATATGATTATCACTCGGGAATAAAAAAAGTCATCACAGATTTAAATCAATTATATAAATCACAACCGGCATTGTATGAGAAACAATTTAGCAGTGAAGGTTTTGAATGGATAAATTATTCTGATCATCAAAATGCAGTTCTGACCTACATTCGGAAAGGAAATAATGCCAAAGAAAATTTAATCATAGTCTGTAATTTTACTCAGGTCGTTCGTGAAGACTATCGAATTGGAATTCCTCAGAAAGGAAATTTGGTTCCCGTTTTTAACAGTGACGATAAAAAATATGGAGGTAGCGGAGTTGGAAATTCAGAAACTCTAAAAACTGAATTGTCTGCTTATGACGGAAGGGATTTTTCTGTGCAATTAATTTTACCTCCTTTGAGTGTTATTGTATATGCTTTTGAAAATTAACCAAAATTAATCAAATGAGATTTTGTCAATTTTACGTTCGTAAATTATCAATTTTTTGATTTCAGAATATCTAATTTAGCAGACATGCAGAAAAAACGTTTTCGTGAATAAACCTCATATTTATAGAGGCTTATCAAGTTTTTTTGTATGTTTGGAATTATAGACAGAGTTATAAATTAATTCATTAGGTGATATGATTACGAATACATCATTAGAATATAAAGGCGATTTATATCCATCCAGAATCGTTTCGTATGAGCATGACGGGGATTCCATTTTTTTTAATACGGACAACAAAGTTATCTTAAAAGTCACTATTCTCAGAGACAGTTTAATTCGTTTTCGTTTTACAACCAAAGGTTATTTTAGCAATGATTTTTCGTATGCAATTGATAAAACACAATTGCATGGTTATAATTTTCTTGAAGTTACTGAAGAAGAAACCTATTTTCAAATCAGAACAAGCAAGGTAAAATGCAAAATTCAGAAAGCAGATCTCCGTTTATCCATTTATGATTTAAATGATATTCTGATTCTCGAAGACGAACTTGGTTTTCATTGGGAAGAAAGCTACGAATATGGCGGAAATATCGTAAAAATGAGTAAATCATCAAAAGATGGCGAATGTTTTTACGGCTTAGGAGACAAAGCCACTCAAATGAATTTAAAAGGCAAAAGAGTTGAAAATTTTGCCACAGATCAATATGCTTATCAAAAAGATCAGGATCCTTTATATAAAGTTGTGCCCTTTTATATTGGTTTGCACAATAAACAATCCTACGGAATCTTCTTTGATAATACCTTTAGGACTTTTTTTGATTTTTGCCAGGAAAGAAGAAATGTAACCAGTTTTTGGGCAGAAGGAGGCGAAATGAATTATTACTTCATTTACGGCCCTCAGATGCAGGATGTGGTTACCACTTATACAGATTTAACAGGTAAGCCAGAATTACCGCCACTTTGGGTTTTGGGTTATCATCAATGTAAATGGAGTTATTATCCGGAAAGCAAAGTAAAAGAAATTACTTCGAAATTCAGGGAGCTTAAAATTCCATGCGATGCTATTTATCTGGATATTGATTATATGGATGGTTTCCGATGTTTTACCTGGAACAAAGACTATTTTCCGGATCCAAAAAGAATGGTGGCAGAATTAGCAGAAGATGGATTTAAAACCGTTGTTATTATAGATCCCGGAATTAAAATCGATAAAGAGTATTCAGTTTATAAAGAGGCACTGGAAAATGATTATTTCTGCAAAAGAGCCGACGGCCCTTATATGAAAGGAAAAGTATGGCCGGGTGAATGTAATTTTCCGGATTATACAAATCCTGCAGTCAGAGAATGGTGGGCTGGATTATTTAAAGAATTAATTTCAGATATTGGTGTAAAAGGGGTTTGGAATGATATGAATGAACCCGCCGTTATGGAAGTTCCGAATAAAACATTCCCGATGGATGTTCGTCATGTTTATGACGGAAACCCTTGCAGCCACAGAAAAGCGCATAATATCTACGGAACTCAAATGGCAAGAGCCACCTATCATGGTGTTAAACGTTTTGCATATCCAAAAAGACCTTTCGTAATTACAAGATCTGCTTATTCAGGCGCACAGCGTTATACGTCATCCTGGACAGGTGATAATGTAGCAACCTGGGAACATTTATGGATTGCTAATATTCAGGTACAGAGAATGTCTATTTCCGGAATGGGTTTTACAGGTTCTGATATTGGAGGTTTTGCAGAACAGCCAACGGGAGAACTATATGCGCGTTGGATTCAGTTAGGCGTTTTTCATCCGTTTTGCAGGACACATTCTTCCGGGGATCACGGCAATCAGGAACCCTGGGCTTTTGATGAAGAAGTAATTAATATTACCAGAAAATTTGTGAGTCTTCGTTATCAGTTATTACCTTATTTATATACCATGTTCTGGCAATATATCGAAGAAGGTATACCTATGCTCAAGCCACTTGTTTATTACGATCAGGATGACACACAGACACATTATCGCAATGATGAATTTATATTCGGAAATCAGATTTTAGTTTGTCCAATTCTTGAACCTAATGCTGTAGGAAGACGTATGTATATTCCAAGAGGCGAGTGGTATAACTACTGGACAAATGAACTTTCTATCGGTGGAAGAGAAGTGTGGGTTGATACTAAATTTGATGAAATTCCAATTTTTGTAAAAGCCGGTGCCATAATTCCGAAATATCCGGTTCAGCAATACGTTGGAGAACTGGAATTTGATGAACTGACGCTTGATTTGTATTTTAAAAATGGGAAAGAAAAATCGTTTGTCTATGAAGATTCCCAGGATGGTTATGATTATAAAAAAGGGCGTTACAGTTATTTGTCATTTCAAACAATCGGAAAAGAAAAAGAACTTATTGTTCAGTTGCATAAAGAAGGAAAATTTGAAACGAATTACTCTAAATTTAAAATCAACTTAATTGGACTGCCTTTTAAAGTTACTGAAATCGAAATTGACAATGAAACTATTGATTTTAATGCCATAAGTTTTTCTGAAAATAATTATCTTATCATTAATAAAGAGTTTAGTGAATTACACCTTATTGGAGAATAGCTTTATTTTGATATTTTTTCTTAAAATTATATAAAAGGCAATTTCATAATATTTGTATTTTTGTTTAGTCTAAATACCAGAAATTATGAAAAAATATTTATTAGGAGGAATAGTAACTATTCTTTTCGTTGCCTGTGCAACAAATCCGATTACTGGGAAACAGAATTTAAATTTTGTTTCAAACAGCGAGTTATTTCCATCTTCATTTCAACAATACAATCAGTTTTTGACAGAAAATAAAGTTATAACAGGAACAGCAGATGCAAAAAGAGTTGATCTTGTAGGGTCAAGAATTAAAACTGCTGCAGAAAAATACCTGACTTACCTTGGGCAAAGCCAGTATCTGAAAGATTATCGTTGGGAATATAAGCTGGTTGATAATAAAGAAGTAAATGCATGGTGTCTTCCAGGAGGAAAAATTGTTGTTTATTCAGGAATTTTACCAATAACTCAGAACGAATCCGGCCTGGCAACCGTAATGGGACATGAAGTGTCTCACGCATTAGCCAATCACGGTGCGCAGAGAATGAGCGCAGCACAACTTCAACAAATTGGAGGCGTAGCTTTGGGAGCTGCAACCAGTGGTAAATCAGAACAAACACAACAAATATTTTCACAGGCATATGGTCTGGGTACAGAAGTAGGAGTGATGTTGCCATTTAGCAGAAGTAATGAAACGGAAGCTGACAAAATTGGATTAACACTTATGGCAATTGCCGGTTATAATCCAGACGATGCCGTTACATTCTGGAGCAGGATGTCTGCCAAATCAGGGGGAGCAGGAACACCGGAATTTATGAGTACACACCCGTCTGATGCTACAAGGATTGCTAATATAAAATCGTTGATACCCGAAGCAAAAGCGATTGCTCTTAAGGTAGGAATTATTAAATAAGCGTAAATAAATGCAAATGAAAAGCTATTCTGTTTAGAGTAGCTTTTTTTTTGTAAAAAAAACTTCGTTCTTAATACTTAAATAATGGATTCTTAATAAAAAAGAGATAAATTCGTAGCCAATTAACAAAAACCAATTTATGAAAAACCTAAAAAAAGGGGATAAAAAGCTTTTGAATGCCTGGGCATTTTATGACTGGGCCAATTCAGTTTATACACTTACAATCGCATCAGCAGTGTTTCCTATATTTTATGAAGCATTGTTTCCAAAAAACAATCATTACATTGATGTTTTTGGTCTTCATCTAAAAAATTCGGCATTAATTAGTTTTATTACTGCTTTTGCATTTTTAGTAATTTCTTTTATTTCACCTTTATTATCCGGAATTGCCGATTATGTGGGAAATAAGAAATCTTTCATGAAGTTTTTCTGCTACGTTGGAGCTTTATCCTGCATGGGGTTATATTGGTTTGATCTGGAAAATATTTATGTTGGATTGTTATTTTATTTTTTAGGATTGATTGGTTATTGGGGAAGTTTGGTTTTTTATAATTCTTATCTTCCTGATATTGCTTTTGATGAACAACAAGACAGAATAAGCGCAAAAGGATATTCTCTGGGTTATATCGGAAGTGTCATTTTATTAGTCGTTAATTTGATTATGATAATGGGTGCCGAAAGTCCGGAGGCAAGGATGCAGGCAATGAAATATTCTTTTGTAATGGTGGGAATATGGTGGATTTTATTCAGCCAGTATACTTATTATTATTTGCCAAAAGGGAGTAAAGAAACAACTCAGAAATTAACTAAAGATGTTATTTTTAATGGCTTTAAAGAACTGAAAAAAGTCTGGGCACTTCTAAAAGAGGATGTTCCATTGAGAAGATATCTGGGCGGATTTTTTGTATCAAGTATGGCTGTGCAAACCGTGATGCTGGTTGCAACTTATTTTGGAGCCCAGGAAATCCAGTGGTCTTCTGAAGAAGAAAGTACAATTGGTCTGATCAAATGTATTTTAATAATTCAGTTAGTGGCAGTAGTAGGAGCTTATTTAACTTCAAAAGCTTCAGCAAAATTTGGAAACATTCCGGCTTTAATTTTTATTAATATCATCTGGGCCGTATTTTGCGCTTTAGCTTATTTTATTACATTACCAATGCATTTCTACGTAATGGCAACTGTTGCCGGATTTGTAATGGGTGGAATTCAGGCTTTATCACGTTCTACTTATTCCAAATTATTGCCTGAAACAGAAGACACAACATCATTCTTTAGTTTCTATGACGTTGCCGAAAAGATAGGTATCGTAATCGGAATGTGTGTTTATGGTATTGTTGATCAGATTACCGGAAGCCCGCGTGCCGCAATTGTAATTTTAGCGGTCTTTTTCGTAACTGCTATTTTCTTGTTGCGAAGAATACCAAAGAATGCTACTTCAAAATAAAACAAAATAGCATTTTCGATAAATAAAAAACGTCATGAGCTCAGAGTTCATGACGTTTTTCTTTTCAACCTTTTATCTGCTTAAAGTATTTTCTTTTAGTTATGCTTTAGAAATATTTCCAGATCCCGAAACCTTCACATCGCGTTTTTCCGGATTTCCTACATATTTGATATTTCCGGAACCGGAAACTCTGGCAGTTAAGTTTTCGTTACAGTTTACCTTGCTGTTTCCTGAACCCGAAACATTCACATCAATATTTTTTGACTTTAGGTCAGAGGCATCAATATCTCCTGAACCTGAAAGTTTGCTGCTAAAGTTTGAAGTATTTCCTGTTAGTCGCACATTCCCTGAGCCGCTTACATTCAGATCCAGATCATTTGAATTTACACCAAGATTAAAAATTCCTGAGCCTGAAAGTTTTACTGAAAATTTATCATTTTTAATGTCATTTTTCGTCTGAATATTTCCTGAACCGGATAAGTTTAATTCAGATATTTTCTCAAAAGGTACTGTAAGGTGTATTTTTTTGCCTGATCGGATATTTGTATTCTTCTCAATATAAATTTTTAGTGTGTTTTCTTCAACTTCCACTTTTACAAATGAGAGTAGATTTTCTTCTCCTTTAATTGAAATATTTCCCTCTTTGCCTGAAACTAAATCGATATCAAAAGATCCGGAAACCTTTATGGCATCATAATCGGCTGTATTTCGGGTTTGGGAAACTATTTTTCCGTTTCCTTTTACTTTTTGATTTGACCATTGTGCATTTGCTATAAAACTTAAAAGAAATACACCACAAACTAATAACTGAACTGATTTTTTCATTTTTTTGATTTTTGATTATTTTTTGGTTAGAGTTACGCTTCCGTAATTAGAATTTACAATAAGCTTGTTTTGACCTTTTTTCTTATTGAACCCACTTATTCTCTTAGTATTACTTCTGTTTTCTGTTACTGAAACATCCAAAGAGTTATCATTTTTAATATTTCCATATCGGGTATTGATATCAAAATCGAATGCGTAATTTGTATCATAACCCAGTGAAACATCCGTATAACCGCAATTAATATTTACATTATTTGCCCTGTCCGTTATTGTAGAAACATTTATTTTACTGTAATTGGTATTTACATTTATACTGTTTGAAATTTCGGCTATAGCAATTGTAAGGTAATTTCCTGATCCTGAAAATGAGTTTATTTTTTGCAGTTTGAAGTTTCCGTAATTACAATCATATTTGATGTTTTCTCCTTCAGACATAACCAGATCCGAGTAACTTGTGTCCAGATTCAGATTTCCTGATTCAATTATTTTTAATCCTGAATAACGCGCTATGATATTACCGCTTTTGATGTAGTCTATGCTTGAATTTTGGCAATAGGCAATTTCAATACGATTGTTGGTACCATTTAATTTTCCAAGCGCAACTTTACCGTATTTACAAGATATATCCGTTGCAGACTCTACACTTACGATATTAATATTTCCGTACTTATTATCCAGTTTTACCGTTCCGTTTTTAGGAATTTTAATAACATAATTGATCTCAAAACTATTACTGCTTCCTCTGCTTTTTAAAGAAGAATTTCCAATAGATGTAATGGCAGTAACCATAGATTTTAATGCCGTAATGTCAATATCAATGCTGTTAAGCCTTTCGTTTACCCAGTTTTCATTTCCTCCGGTAACTTTAATCGTAATATCCAGGTCAATTTTGTCCTCGTCCCAGGTACTTACCGAAATATTTCCATACTTATTTTCAATATTAATCCCGGCATTAGAGTTAACGATATATGTTTTTTTGATGTTTTTTTGTTTTGAAATAGCAGTTTCATCATTTGAAAATCCAAGGAATGGAATTAATATAAATAGAATTAAGATGTTATAATGTTTTTTCATGAGTTGTTGTGTTTTTTAAATTTTCGTTTTCTTCAATTCGCTTTAAAACCGTTTGTAAAAATGAAATACGGGTTTGCAGATTGCTGATCATCGCATAAATAATTTGTTTGTTCTCTCCATTTTTTTGCAGTTCATTTATGATTTTCTGATAATCGGCATCAAAAACTTTCATTTGAGTTAGAGCATCATTTATGATCTGTTCGTTTTCCGGAGAACTTTTTTCTTTTAGTTTAACTAATTCATTGTCTATTAAAATATTGAAAATAGAATCAGTTCTTTTGGTTTCTTTAGATGCGAATTTAAATTCTCTTGGTTTTTGATTAATGTTATAAAAAATTGATATTCCCAGCAACAAGACTATCGAAGCGGCAATTCCTAAAACGGCATAATAATTCTTTTTAGGTTTCTTTTTATTGTTTAATTTATTTAAGAAATCAAGCTGATGATCAGAATTTATTTCCTGTACATCCCATTGATTTTCAAACTTTTGAAATAATTGGTCTAAATTGTCATTTTCCTTTTTCATATATCCTCTAATTTTTTTCTTAAACTTTCTTTTGCCCTGCTCAGTGTTGTTCTGCAATTTGCATAACTGATATTCAAAATTTCGCAGATTTCATCCTGATCATAGCCTTCAATGTAAAAAAGTGTCAATACCATTCGATAGTTATCTTTTAAGCTTAAAATAGTATCTAATACCTGTTTTACTTTTAAGGAATTCAAATCAATACTTTCAGAAAAAAAGCTGTCGTTTTCCTCTATTTTATAAAGAGTTTTACTTAAGTCTTCGACCTGAAAAGCATTATTTTTTTTATAAAAGTCAATACTGTAATTGACGATTATTTTTTTTAACCACGCCCCAAAGGCAACTTCCTGCCTGTAGTCGTTAATTTTTGTAAAAGCTTTCAAAAAACCTTCCTGCATGACGTCTTGTGCAAAATGTTCGTCTTTTACAATTCTGTAAGCTACATTATACATAGCCTTACAATAGCGATTGTAAACTTCGAATTGTGCTTTTTGATTATTCTCTTTACAAAGCGTGATTAATTCTTCGATATTTTGGTTCGTTATATTCAAGTAATTATTGCTGGTTTATTATAATGACTTTACTTGTTTTGATTTTGTTACAGTTTTGATAAAATATTTTTCAAAAAATAAATATTTTTTAGAAATATGCATATTAAGTATTGATTTTTAGTGTTTTAAACATATCTGGGCCTTAAGAATTATTTTGTTAAAAATAAGTGAAAATATCTACATCGTTTACTATTTTTGACTCACCAAAAACAATTCTAATACTATGAAAAAAATTAAAAGCTTTGCACTTATGACACTTTTTGTGTCCGCGTCATTATTTACGTCATGTTCTAGTGATTCAGAAAATGAGGAACAAAATCCGGAAACTTCCCAGAACGATTATTGGCCGACAGCAGTTGGTAATCAATGGGTTTTAAACCAGGGAGGAAATGAAACTACAATGAAAATCCTTAGTGCACAAAACGTAAACGGAGAAACTTATTTCAAATTTGATAAGTTTATTACAGCTTCCAGCGAAGTTTCTGGCTCTGCTTCAGCTTCAATTAAAAAAGTACAGGGAGATTATTATATTAAAATGGATGATATTAATATTAGTGCTAATGGTTTTACAGGAAAGATCAGTGGCTATGAGTTTATTTTCTTTAAAGATTATTTGGATGTAAATAAAACCTGGACAGGAAGCTACACGCAAGTCACAACATATACAGGTATACCGAGTATAACTACGAACGTAGAATATACAGGTACAATTATAGAAAAAGGTGCAACTGCTACTGTAAAAAATGTTACGTATAAAGATGTTGTAAAATTTACATTAACACTTGAAACTTCAATGGAAGGACAATCTGCGGGTTCAACCGATGCTGAATACTGGGTTGCAAAAGGAGTAGGCGTGATTAAGTTTTCTTTTAATGATACATCTTCTGAATTAGTTTCTTATAAGCTAAAGTAAATTATTTATAGATTAAGATTTTAAAAGCCGAAATTCGTTTCGGCTTTTTTATGCATTTATTTTGGATAATTCAAATCTGACATTTTTTGGTTTTGGCATAATGATTGTCTATTTTTATGGCCTAACTTGTAAATGACACCCTTCTCGTTATTTTGCTAAAACGAATTAACATGAGATTTTATTTACTGTTAGAATTGATAATTTAATGACAAAACGACTTATATATTATTATGTCAAACCATAAAATACTTACCATTGACAATCTGTCACTTCAGGAATTTGATTCAGAAGCAGAATTAATCCCATTATTAACTCCGGAAGACGAAGAGGAAATGAATAATGAAGAGCTGCCGCTTTCCCTGCCAATTCTCCCTTTGCGAAATACCGTTTTATTTCCTGGTGTTGTAATACCGATTTCTGCCGGAAGAGACAAATCAATAAAGCTTATTAATGATGCAAATGCCGGAGGAAAAATCATTGGTGTTGTTTCTCAGATTAACGAAGAAGACGAAGATCCGTCAAAAGATGATATTCATAAAATAGGTACTGTTGCCAGAATTCTGCGTGTTTTAAAAATGCCAGACGGAAATGTCACAGTTATTTTACAAGGAAAAAAGCGTTTTGAAATTGACGAAGTTGTTTCAGAGGAGCCTTACATGACAGCTACTATTAAAGAGGTGACAGAAGAGCGTCCTGATGAAAATGATACTGAGTTTACTGCTATTTTAGATTCTGTTAAAGAATTGGCTATTCAGATTATTAAAGAAAGTCCAAATATTCCTTCTGAAGCTACTTTTGCGATCAAAAACATTGAAAGCCAATCGTTTCTAATCAATTTTGTTTCTTCTAACATGAACTTATCGGTAAAAGAAAAACAAGGTCTTTTATCCATAAACGGATTAAAAGAAAGAGCACTTGAGACTTTGCGTTATATGAATGTTGAACTTCAAAAATTAGAACTAAAGAATGACATTCAGTCAAAAGTTCGTTTTGATCTAGATCAGCAGCAACGCGAATATTTCCTTCACCAGCAAATGAAAACCATTCAGGAAGAATTGGGAGGCGTTTCTCAGGAAGAGGAAATGGACGAAATGGGACTAAAAGCGAAAACCAAAAAATGGGACGAAAAAACGCAAAAACATTTCGAAAAAGAATTATCTAAAATGCGTCGAATGAATCCACAGTCTCCTGATTTTGGAATTCAGCGCAACTATTTAGAATTGTTTCTGGAATTGCCATGGGGAGAATATTCCAAAGATAAATTTGATTTAAAATACGCTCAGAAAATATTAGACAAAGACCATTTCGGACTTGAAGAAGTTAAGAAAAGAATGGTAGAACATTTGGCCGTTTTAAAATTGCGAAATGACATGAAATCGCCAATTATTTGTTTGACAGGGCCTCCGGGAGTTGGAAAAACATCAATTGGGCGCTCCGTTGCCGAAGCCTTAGGACGTGAATATGTACGTATTTCGCTTGGTGGTTTACGTGACGAAGCTGAAATTCGCGGACACAGAAAAACCTATATTGGTGCCATGCCGGGAAGAATTATTCAGAGTTTGAAGAAAGCGGGCACTTCTAATCCTGTTTTTATTTTAGATGAAATTGATAAATTATCCAGCGGTAATAGTGGTGATCCGTCTTCTGCCTTACTGGAAGTTTTAGATCCGGAACAAAACAGTTCTTTTTATGATAATTTCCTTGAAATGGGATATGATTTATCTAAAGTAATGTTTATTGCAACGTCAAATAATATGGCGGCCATTCAGCCTGCTTTGCGTGACAGAATGGAAGTGATAAAAATGTCAGGTTATACTATTGAAGAAAAAGTAGAAATCGCTAAAAGACATTTGTTTCCAAAACAATTAGAAGCACACGGTTTAACAGCTAAAGATTTGACAATTGGTAAAAAACAACTGGAAAAAATTGTAGAAGGTTACACGCGTGAATCCGGAGTTCGTAATCTGGAAACTAAAATTGCCCAGGTTATCCGTAATGCTGCAAAAGCAGTTGCAATGGAAGAAGAATACAATAAAAAAGTAACAGACGAAGATATTATTACGGTTTTGGGAGTTCCAAGATTAGAACGTGATAAATACGAAAATAATGATGTTGCCGGGGTAGTGACAGGATTGGCCTGGACAAGTGTTGGCGGAGATATATTATTTATTGAATCATTGATTTCTGAAGGAAAAGGAGCATTGACAATTACAGGGAATCTTGGAAATGTCATGAAAGAATCGGCTACAATTGCTTTAGAATATATCAAAGCAAATGCTAAAAAATTAGGTCTTCCAATCGAATTGTTTCAAAAATACAATATTCACCTGCACGTTCCGGAAGGAGCAACACCAAAAGATGGCCCAAGTGCCGGTATTGCGATGCTTACCTCATTGGTTTCTTTGTTAACGCAAAAGAAAGTAAAGAAAAGTCTTGCTATGACAGGGGAAATTACGCTTCGTGGAAAAGTTCTTCCGGTTGGCGGAATCAAAGAAAAAATCCTGGCTGCAAAAAGAGCTAATATTAAGGAAATCATTTTGTGTCATGAAAATAAAAGTGACATTGATGAAATCAAAACAGAATATCTGGAAGGCCTTACTTTTCATTATGTAAAAGAAATGAGCGAAGTTTTGACTTTAGCCCTGACCGATCAAAATGCTAAAAATGCCAAGACGTTAAAATAAATCTGATATAAATACCATCCCGATAGTTTCGGGATAAATTCCAAATTTCGAATGTAATCTTATTTACTATTGGAATTTGGAATTTTTTTATGCGCTTAAAAATCGATTTTAATACTTAAAAATCTGAAATTTACATAGTTATAAATTTATTTTTTAAATTATATAATTTTATATTTGTATTTGCGTTATTCCCATATAGGAACGCCACCAAAAGCATGATAAAACGACTTGTTTTATTTTTATTGATATTATTAAGTTCGGTTTCTTTCGGGCAAATTGGAGGGCGTTATACTTATCAGTTTCTAAATCTAACTACTTCACCAAGGCAGGCAGCGTTAGGTGGAAAAACGATAACAATTTATGATGAAGATGTCAATCAGGTTATGTTTAATCCAGCAACTTTAAACGCAGAGATGGATAATCACCTGGCAATGAATTACGGAAATTATTATGGTGAGGCCTCTTATGGAACGGCTTCCTATGCATATACTTACGACAGACATCTTCAGACTTTTTACGCAGGTGTAAGCTACATTAACTATGGTATATTTGAAGGTTATGATGAAAACGGACAGGCAACTTCTAATTTTACAGGAAGTGAAGGCGCTCTTTCATTAGGCTACGCATATAATATACCTTTTACCGATATCCACGTTGGAGCAAATGCCAAGTTGATCACTTCTACTTTAGAAAGTTACAATTCTGTTGGAGGTGCAATTGATTTAGGCTTTTTATATATAAATGAAGAAAATGATTTGAATCTGGCGCTTGTAGTCCGAAATCTTGGAACGCAGTTTACTACATATTCAGGGATACAGGAAAAACTGCCTCTTGAAATCATTGCCGGAGTATCTCAGGAACTGGAACATGTTCCGTTGCGCTGGCATCTTTCTTTAGAAAATTTGCAACAATGGAATATTTCCTTTTCAAATCCGGTTAGGGGAGAAACAAACATTGACGGTTCAACAAGTGAAGAAAAAGTTTCTTTTGTAAATAATGCTTTGCGACATGTGGTTATAGGAGCAGAACTTTTTCCTAAAAAAGCATTTAATATAAGATTAGGATACAACTTTAGAAGAGGGGAAGAATTAAGGGTGGAAGAGCAGCGCAATTTTTCAGGAGTCTCTTTGGGATTTGGTCTTAAAATGAACCGGTTAAAATTTAATTATTCGTACTCAAGATATACTTTGGCGGCCAATACAAGTCTTTTCGGACTAATTTTTAACTTTCAATAAAGAAATTATATGAAACTATTTTATTTGATTCTTTTTTTTACTGCAGGTTTTTTTAATACCTCAAAAATTAATTTTAAAGACGAAAACTTAAGTACTGCGGAGGTTGAAAGACTAAATTTGCAGATCAGTGAAGTAAAAGAAAAAATCGGAGTGAGTTCCGGTTACAGTACAAAAATTGCTTTTTTGGTTGATATGAAAATCAAATCAGGCAAAAACCGCTTTTTTGTTTATGATTTAGAAAATGAGAGAATCATCGATCAGGGACTTGTTGCCCACGGTTGCGGTTCAGAGACAGGAGTGAGGGGAGAACTTAAATTCAGTAACGTTCCTGAATCCAAAGCAACTTCATTAGGAAGATACTCCATAGAGAAATGCTATAATGGAATGTTTGGTAAGGCATATAAATTAGTAGGTTTAGATGAAACCAACAGCAATGCATTAAAAAGAGCAATCGTTTTGCATAAATATTCAGCAGTTCCTGAAAATGAACAGGATTATTATATTTCACGCAGCCAGGGCTGTCCTATGGTGAGTGAAGCTTTCTTTAAGAGAATAGAAAAAATAATTGATAGTTCTAAGTCGAAAATTATTCTGAATATCTATTATTAAACGTTACATAAGAATTACAAATTTATAAAATCAAAAAGATTATTTTGAACAAAATTACCATTGCAATAGACGGATTTTCGTCAACAGGAAAAAGTACTTTAGCAAAACAGTTGGCAAAAGAATTAGAGTATGTATATGTCGATACCGGCGCAATGTACAGGGCAGTCGCTTTGTTTGCAATGCAAAACCAATTTATAGGGCCTGATTTTTTTGATAAAAACAGTCTTGTCAATTCACTTCCAAAAATTCAGTTAGAGTTTAAATTCAATGCAGATCTTGGATTTGCAGAAATGTATCTTAATGGGGAAAATGTTGAAAAACAAATCAGAACCATTGAAGTATCCAGTTATGTGAGCAAAGTTGCCGAAGTTTCTGAAGTACGTTCTAAATTGGTAGAACAACAACAGGAAATGGGTAAAAATAAAGCTATAGTTATGGATGGCAGAGATATTGGAACTGTAGTTTTTCCGAATGCAGAACTTAAGATTTTCATGACGGCCAGTGCCGAAACCCGTGCTCAAAGACGATTTGACGAGTTACAGCAAAAAGGAGACAATGTTTCTTATGAAGATGTTCTTAAAAATGTTGTCGAAAGGGATTATATAGATACACACCGTGAAGACTCTCCGTTGGTTATAGCCGACGATGCTATTGAAATTGATAATTCTTACCTTACCCGGGAAGAACAGTTTTCTGCTGTTCTGGAATTAATAAATGACGTTGTTAAAACGATATAATTTTTTGTAGATATCATTTTTAATGGTAGTTTTACCGCTTCATTTATTTTACAAAGACAATTTCATCATATGGGAATTAAAAACAGGTTGATTATAATGAGCTTTCTTCAATTTTTTGTTTGGGGAGCCTGGCTTATAACAATTGGAAATTATTGGTTTGGAACTAAAAACTGGGAAGGAACACAGTTCGGTCTTGTTTTCGGAACCATGGGAATTGCTTCTTTATTTATGCCTACTCTTACCGGTATTATTGCCGACAGATGGGTAAATGCTGAAAAACTTTATGGAGTTCTCCATATTCTTTACGCAGTCGTTTTATTTGCAATAGCACAAGTGACAACTCCGGATACTTTTATTGTAGTGATGCTTTTGGCCATGTGTTGCTATATGCCAACAATTGCGTTGAGCAACTCTATTTCCTACACTTCGCTAAAACTAAGTAATAAAAATATAGTAAAGGATTTTCCGCCTATTCGTGTTTGGGGAACTATTGGTTTTATTGTAGCCATGTGGATTACAAACTTAAGCGGGAGCAAAGCAACAGAGTTTCAGTTTTATATTGCCGGAATTGGTTCTTTGATTTTAGGAATTTATGCTTTTACATTGCCTAAATGTGAGCCACAGCGTCTGATTAAAGAAAATGCGACATGGATTGAAACACTTGGACTGGAATCTTTTAAATTATTCGGAAATTACAAAATGGCTTTGTTTTTTGTTTTTTCAATGTTTTTAGGAGGAGCACTTCAATTGACAAATGCTTATGGAGATGTTTTTTTGGATGAGTTCAAACATTTTCCAAAATATGCTGATTCATTTGTAATCAAATATTCGACTATTATTATGTCGATTTCCCAGGTTTCTGAAACATTATTTATTTTAGCGATTCCGTTTTTCCTGAGACGTTTTGGAATTAAACAGGTTATGCTGATTAGTATGCTTGCGTGGGTTTTGCGTTTCGGATTATTTGCCTTTGGAGATCCTATTAGTGGATTATGGATGATTATTCTATCCTGTATCGTATATGGAATGGCGTTTGATTTCTTTAATATCTCAGGTTCGTTATTCGTAGAAAGCAATACAGATTCTAAAATTCGTTCTTCTGCACAAGGATTGTTTATGATGATGACCAATGGAGTAGGAGCAGTTTTTGGAAGTTTGACTTCTGGATGGGCTATTGATCGTTTCTTTACTAAATCATTTAATACCACAGCAGAATTAGCCGGATTTTTACAAACAGATTCGTCAAATGCACAAATGACAGAATTTGTTAAAAAACAAGGAAATTCAATTTCTGTAGATGGTGTTTTTTCTAATCCTGTTTTGATGAAAGACTGGCATACGATCTGGCTTTCATTCGCAGCTTATGCTTTGGTTATTGCAATTGCTTTCGCCATTTTATTTAAACATAAACATGATCCTAAGGAAATTGAGAATTTGAGTCATTAAGAACTAATAATATATTTTAAAAATCCCGTTTTCAATAATTTGAAAACGGGATTTTTTTATCACTCTGTATACGTTGAATGCGTATATTTGAGTTTTTAAGATATAAATTAAATGCAAAATCAACAAAAGAATCTACTTCCTCCTTTTCAGTCTGTTAATTCTGTTCCAATGCTGTTTTTTAATTTCATCTTTGGACTTTTTTTTGTTTTTTTTGCGCTCTTTTTTATGGGAGGAATGGTTTATTTGGTATTAAATCCTTTTGAGGAAGCAGGTTTAGACGAAGTAGCTGGTGTTATCCTTTTTTTAATTTTCCTTATCGCTATATTTGGTATAGTTGTATTGGTAATATATTCCAGAAAAAAAATGTATACCACAACTATAATTGATGAAAAAGGAATTCGCTATTCAAATAAGTTTAATGGCAAGATTATAAAGGAATTACCATGGAGTAGTTTTGCTAAAAGAGAGTTAACGACTTTGGATTTTCCAAAATATGTTGTTAGCTCG
The DNA here is from genome assembly GCF_003105115.1 of Flavobacterium sp. HTF. Taxonomy (GTDB): domain Bacteria; phylum Bacteroidota; class Bacteroidia; order Flavobacteriales; family Flavobacteriaceae; genus Flavobacterium. The sequence continues at coordinate 23,468 of NZ_QETH01000045.1, forward strand.
AACACACCAATGAAATCTGCTTTTGATCAGTTTTTCTGGCCAATTTTAAAAGATAAAAAAGTAGTGATTCATATAGATGCCTTTCAGGGAAGACATTTTTTTTGCCTGTTGTATTCGAATCGTACTGAATTGATTCGGGTTTTTTTACTTGGACTGGCTCACTATAGACCTGATATCACTGTTGATCCGTCTGTTTTTGTAAAGCACTATATTAATCCGGAAAATTATATTGTTGAATATCGTAAACGTTTGATTACTCAAGCTATAGGATTTGTATTTTTTATATTTATAATAGTTGTTATATATTATTTTGTATTTCACTGATATTAATTTAAAATAGATTGTTATGTTGAAACGGATTTTAGGCGTAATTGCTGGTTACGCAATTTTTGTAATTAGTTCTGTACTTCTTTTTAGGGTTTCAGGAGTGAATCCGCATTCTGATTCCTCTCAATTATTTATGATTTTGACATTTGTGTACGGAACTGTTTTTTCTTTTATCGGCGGACTTATAACGCAAGTGATTTCGAAAACCGGAAACCTTAAAGTCAATTATGTTTTATTTATTATAATGGCCGGTTTCGCAACATTTTCATTTTTTAATTCGAGTGGTAGTTCCTGGACGCAATTATTGGCAATTTTTGTTTTTGCTCCGGTTTCTGTTTTGGGTGGATTGTTTTGGATTAAAAAAAAAGGTAAAAAATGAAATGTTTTAAAGTTTTCTGTGTATTAATATTGTTTGCTTTTATAAATTGTAAAAAGAAAACTGAAAATTTTGTTCCAACAACAAAACTAGATGTAATTCTTAAAAAAGATGATCTTAGTAAAGCTTATTATGATTTCAGGATAGAAAATCCTTATCTATCTTATTTGCTTAAAGATCGAGCAAGCTTTGAAAAATTCATCAATAATATTCGGACTGAGGATATGCTTTTATTGACAGAATGTGAAAATCCAATGGTTCGGTGTTTTGCTTTTAAGGCGTTAATACAACAAAATTACCCTAAAATTAGAGAAATATTATCTAGACACAAGTTTGATAATCAAGACGTAGAATATTTTTCCGGTCGTTGTATTAAAATGAAGATTTCTGTAAAGGATTATATGTTACAACAACTAAGCCCATATTCAGAAAATAAATATTCTTTTAATAAAGCTCAATATAAACATATTCAGAACGAGTTTTGGAAAAATTAAATAAAAATTTCCCCTGTTTTGGAAGCTGTCTGGTTCGCTTTTTATGTTCTTGTTGAAAACCGAAACTTTTAATCTTGCACTGATTGAGTGATTATCCTTATTGTGGCAGTGTTTGCCAGAAGATAAGAGCGAAAGTGGGACATTGATCTTGAACAACCCGAAATCTTCTGCTCCTGAGCAATTGGCTGAGAATCATTTACAATTGTTTTGCTATTACAAATATTTGTAGTAATTTTGCAAACCTTTTGGCAAAGAAGAGTTTCCTTTAGGTATCAACTATTTATGTAAAACAACTTCTGTTTTTTCTACTGCTTTATGAAACTCGAGGAAAACAGAATACAAATTTTTTATCAGCATGTCTGAACAATTAAAATCACAAGAAGAGTTTTTAGCAAATTTTAACTGGCATAACTTCCAAGAAGGAATTGATGCAGTAGATGAGAAAAACTTACAAGAGTTTGAAGAACTAGTATCAAAAACTTTCATCGCTACAGATCAGGAAGAAGTAGTTGAAGGAGTTGTTGTTAGAATTACAGATAGAGACGTTATCGTTGATATCAATGCTAAATCTGAAGGTGTTATTTCTTTAAACGAATTCCGTTACAACCCAAACTTAAAAGTAGGTGACAAAGTAGAAGTATTAATCGACATCCGTGAGGACAAAACAGGTCAATTAGTATTATCTCACAGAAAAGCACGTACTATCAAATCTTGGGATAGAGTTATTGCAGCTAATGAAACTGGAGAAATCGTTAACGGTTTTGTTAAATGTAGAACTAAAGGAGGTATGATCGTTGACGTATTCGGTATCGAGGCGTTCTTACCAGGATCTCAAATTGACGTTAAGCCAATTAGAGACTACGATGTATATGTAAACAAAATGATGGAATTCAAAGTGGTAAAAATTAACCACGAATTCAAAAACGTTGTTGTATCTCACAAAGCACTTATCGAGGCTGATATTGAAGTACAGAAAAAAGAAATCATCGGTCAATTACAAAAAGGACAAGTATTAGAAGGTGTTGTTAAAAACATTACTTCTTATGGTGTGTTCATTGACTTAGGTGGTGTTGACGGATTAATTCACATTACTGACCTTTCTTGGAGCAGAATCAACCACCCAAGTGAAGTTCTTGAATTAGACCAAAAATTAAACGTTGTAATCCTTGATTTCGATGATGAGAAAACAAGAATTCAATTAGGATTGAAACAATTAAACGCTCACCCATGGGATGCTTTAGATGCTAACTTAACAATTGGTGATAAAGTAAAAGGTAAAGTAGTTGTAATCGCTGATTACGGTGCATTTATCGAAGTTGCTGAAGGTGTTGAAGGTTTAATCCACGTTTCTGAAATGTCATGGTCAACTCACTTACGTTCTGCTCAGGACTTCGTGAAAGTTGGAGATGTTGTTGAGGCAGTTATTTTAACTCTTGACAGAGATGATCGTAAGATGTCATTAGGTATCAAACAATTAACTCAGGATCCATGGACTGACATTACTTCTAAATACCCAGTAGGTTCTAAACATACAGGTATCGTTAGAAACTTTACAAACTTTGGTATTTTCGTAGAATTAGAAGAAGGAATTGATGGATTAATCTACATTTCTGACCTTTCTTGGACTAAGAAAATCAAACACCCATCTGAATTTGTAAACGTTGGTGAAAAACTTGATGTAGTTGTATTAGAATTAGATGTTGAAGGACGTAAATTATCTTTAGGTCACAAACAAACTACTGCTAATCCTTGGGATCAATACGAAGATTCTTTCGCTGTAGGAACTATCCACAATGGTGAAATTTCTGAAATCGTTGACAAAGGAGCTACTGTAGAATTCGGAGATGATATCGTTGCTTTCATTCCAACTCGTCACCTTGAAAAAGAAGACGGAAAGAAATTGAAAAAAGGTGATACTGCTGATTTCAAAGTAATTGAATTCAACAAAGAATTCAAAAGAGTAGTTGCTTCTCACACTGCTATCTTCCGTGAAGAAGAAGAGAAAAACGTGAAAGCTGCAACTGAAAATACTTCATCTAACTCTACTACTAATGCACCAGCTGCAACTTTAGGAGATAACAATGATGTATTAGCTGCATTGAAAGCTAAAATGGAAAAAACTGAGAAAAAATAATTCTCAGTAAAGACGCACAACAGTGCGTATTTACATTCATATAGAAAGTCCCACAGTAATGTGGGGCTTTTTTTTATACCTTATATTGTAATTTTAAAAACGTTTTGTGGCACGAATAAACATATTATAAAAATATATTTGTTATGGTTTTCATCTGTCTATTCATCACGACAGGTAATTTTTAATAAGTTCTTTTAGATGAGGAAATTTCGGTTTCCTCATTTTTTTTAGTTTGAAGCCAATAAATTTGATTCTTCCGGAGTGAAATCGTTTACAATTGTATAAGTATCTATTTTTGTGATTGCCATCTCATCTAAAATATCTATTAAATTTTTGAAATTACTTTTTTTGCTAGGTTTGATAATTACTATTACACCATTTTTTGGTTTACCTAATGATGCCATATAATTTTGTACTTCTTGCTTTTTAAGGAGTATTAGCTTTCGAATTCCATTTTTTCCAAATTGAATTTCTTTAGGAGCAGCCTCCTCAGGATAAGATAATATACCTGAATATGTAATTATCCTATCATCGTCTCCAAGTAAAATTGTATATAAACGATTTCCCCTAATACATCCCCCTGTACCGCAATATGGTCCGCAAATAGGGTCTTTATCTGGCAATGCCAAATCCATAACTTTTGCTTTAGATAATTCACCAACAACCATAAAAAATATAATCAGCAAAAAAGAAACGCTGACCATAGCGGTTAAATCTACTCTTGAATTTAGTTTTTTACTTCTTACTTTTTTAGGGAGATTTTGCATAATGAATATGTTTTAAATCTAAATGTAATAATAAAAAGAAAGCAAAATCCATCGTGTTATTAAAAATAATCAAAAATAATTTTTAAGATTAAACACTTGTTTTTCAGTTGTTATTGCGGATTTTTTAGAATTCTTTTTAATTATTTTAATTTTTCGTAAAACCAAAAGAGATATTACAGCGTAAATGAGCTTATAACTTAAAATATTAATTATGAAAACTAGAAATTTTTTAGCCACAGCAATTTTAGCCTTGACATTCGGATTTACATCATTTGCTCAAAAAACAGTAATGGTTGGCGGAGCAGCAATGTATCCTAACAAAAATATTGTAGAAAACGCAGTTAACTCAAAAGATCATACAACACTTGTTGCTGCTGTAAAGGCTGCTGACTTAGTTGAAACTTTACAGAGCAAAGGACCATTCACTGTTTTTGCGCCGACAAATGCTGCATTTGACAAATTGCCTGCAGGAACTGTTGAGACATTATTGAAACCGGAAAACAAAAAAACTCTTCAAACGGTTTTGACCTATCATGTTGCTGCCGGAAAATGGAATGCATCTGATATTGCAAAAGCAATAAAAGCAGGTAAAGGAAAAGCGACTATTAACACAGTTAGCGGTGGAACTCTTACTGCCTGGATGAAAGGAAAAGATTTATATATCAGCGATGAAAATGGTGGTGAAGCAAAAGTAACAATTGCAGATGTTAACCAGTCAAATGGTGTTATTCATGTAATTGATGCCGTATTATTGCCTAAAAAATAATAAAGATCTCCAAAATCACCTACAATGAAAAAGTCCTGCAGACCTGTGCAGGGCTTTTTCTATTTTTTTGCTGTTAATGTAGACCCTGCAGAAGCAACCACTACACAAACCACAGCTAATATTTCGTAAAAGGTTAAGTTTTCCTGTAAAAAGATAAAAGCACAAATAGAAGCCGCAGCGGGTTCTAAACTCATTAAAATACTAAAAGTTCGCGGAGGAAGCTGCCCCAGAGCTTTCATTTCGAGAGTAAACGGAATTGCACTCGATAAAAGAGCCAGTGCAACGCCCATACCAAAAAGTTTTGGTGTCAGATTTATTAATCCGTTTTCGTAAAAACCAAAAGGAAGGATTAAAAGTGCGGCAAACAACATTCCGGTAGAAACAGCCTGTCCGCTATTCATAATTTTCGAAACTTTACCGCCCAAAACAATATACGCTGCCCAAAGTGCTCCGGCCAGAAGGGCAAATAGAACTCCCAAAGTGTCTATTCTGTTATTTGTCCATGGAGCAATCAAAACAATCCCTGCAGCTGCCAGCAGAACCCAGATATAATCAACTATTCGCCTTGATCCGATTATAGCAACTAATAAAGGTCCGATAAACTCTAATGTTACTGCCAGTCCGATTGGAATTCTTTCGATAGCAAAATAAAAAACCAAATTCATTGCCCCCAAGGACAACCCATAAGGGATAACAATTTTCCATTGTTGCGGAGTAATTTGTCTTAGATTTGGACGATAAGCCAAAAGAAGTATTAATGCTGAAATGCCAATTCTGATAGAAGCTGTACCGGCTGCACCAAGTGCAGGAAATAATGTTTTGGCAATTGCTGCGCCACATTGTACACTAATAATTGCTAATAGGACTGCGGGTACCGGAGGAAGGTTAAATTCTTTGTTTTTCATAAAAATTGTGCTGAAATGTAGTAACGCAAAAGTACTGTTCAAAAGAGCATTATGTTACATTTTGCTCAATATTTTACATGAAAATATGTAATGATATTAATTACCCAAAGCTCGTTTTGTAACGTAAGCACGATAACCAATAATAGCCATTTGCCATTTTTTTGCTTTGGCGATGTCCAGACCTTGTTTGGTAAAACTTGGTAAAATCAGTTTATTTATTTTGGCTAAAATTTTATACATGGCAGGGGATTTTTTTCAAAGATATAAAAAAAAGACTTTGCAATGTGAGCAAAGTCTTTTAGTGGTTATTTATTAAAATTAAATTTTGAGTATTAAATTGTCATCACCGCCATTCTCTTTATTAATGGCATTTTGTGGAGCTTCTGCCCAACCTGTATTGTTTATAACAAACTTGAACAAATAGATTTTGTTTTTCTCAAATTGACTTTTAGGAACTGAAAGTTCATAAGTATCTTTGTTCTTTTTTATCATTTGATAATTTTTATCCTGAGGATTCCAACCATCAAAAGAACCGGCAATAGAAACACTTTTTACAAGATCCGGATTTAAATCGCTGTCATGCTTATAAATAAAGATTATTTTATCATTTACCAGTTTATATCCGTAAACTTGTTTTGGCAGATTATTTTTGGGCAACAGATAAGTGCTTAGACTTGTAATTGCTTTTTCTAATTCTTCAGCAGTGTTTTTGTCACTTATATTTACAATAACAGAAATCCCGAGTTTTCGTTCCGGATAAACAATCAGCATATTTTGAGTACTAAAAGCACCGCCGTGTTTCCTGCAGTTTTTGCCATTATCATCTACCATAATATAGTCCCAGAAATAGCCATTCCAGCCCGAATTACTATTATAGAGATTTCGCTGTGATTCTGCAACAATTTTGTTTTTAGTGTTGAGTTCAAAAGCTATAAATTTTACCAGGTCACCCAAACTGGATTTTAAATATCCCGCAGCTCCCCACAGATTATCAGAGAGCCTGGGCATCAAGATGTTTTTTTCGTTGTATCCGTTTGCGATTATAACATTTTGACTCACATTCAGTTGAGTGGAGTTCAGCCCCAGTTTATTAAAAATATTTTCTTTTAGTAATGTTTCATAACTTTTATGATATACATTTTCTAAAATATGTGCTGTCAGCTGTATGCTTCCATTACTGTATTTGAATTTCGTCCCTGGTAAAGTGTCTAATTTTATGGTTTTTAAATCTTCAAAGAATTTTTCCCGGCTATAATATTCATCTAATTTCTTAAATGCAAGATAACTGGTATCATTAAAGTTTTTTCGCAGTTCAGCGCTGTCCGGTAAATCTTTATTGAATCCTGTTCTAAAAGACACTAAATCCTGTATCGTAATCGGCGTTCCCTGATATTCTAAATTGGGATAAGTACCTGTAATATATTTTCTTATATCATCATCAAGACTTATCTTTTTTTTCTAAAACAGCCTGTGCTACAAGCAGTCCTGTAAACAATTTTGTAATTGATGCTATCTCAAAAATAGTATTGTTATCAGCTGTATTTCCTTTTCCTTTGTCTATTTCGCCATAGTGGTTTGTATAGGTTTTGCCATCTTTTACAATTCCAATAGAAACTGAATTTGCTTTTGAATTTTTTAATAATTCTGCAGCCGTTTTATCCATTGCTGTCAAAATATTTTTGTCAGACACTATTTTTTGTTGTGCCTGACAAATAAAAACAGAGATGAAAAACAAAACAAAGAGCTGTTTTTTCATAGCAAATCAGAATTAAGATTTACTGTTTCTTCTTTCTGCTTTTCTCAATTCATTAGCATGCTTTCTCATTTCATTTGCATGCTCTCTCATGATTTCAGCCTGTTTTCTCATTTCCTCAGCATTCAGTCTTGCGTGTTCTGCCTGAGCTCTCATTTCGTTACGTTGAAATTTCGTGTCAAAATCAAAATTAAAATTTTGGTTCATATCTATTTGAAATTTCTCCATCTCGGTATTATACATTTCCATGGCTAATTGAAATTTTTCCATGTCTTTTTCAAAAATAATTTCACGCTTAGACATTATTTCTTCCACTTCTTTTTCAAACGCTTTCATTTCCGGCTCAAAGGCTTCCATTTTCTTTTCAAACACAGCCATGTCTTTTTCAAACTTTGCCATTGCAACCTTGTCATTAAGGTTCAGTGGGGGAGTTGGAGCTTTCGGCATTTTAGACATGTCCGGTGCTTTAGGCATTTCACCTTGTGGAAATACAGGTGCTACAGGTGCAACCGGTGCTGCAGGAGGTAATGGATCCTCTCTGTTTTCGTCTCCAAAATGACGAACAACAACTCTTTCATTATTGATAACTCCAGGTGCCAATGCTCCTTCAGTATCTAAATCCACAGTTTTTTTGCCATTATTATCAGTGCTAACGGCAAGAATGCAGTCTTTTATAGCTTTATTTCCATCGATTTTTATGGTTTGTTTTTTACCGGTTTCAGATTTTATCCTGATTTGAATCGCTGTCAGTTCTTTTTCAGAATTTCTTTTTACATCAGAAATTTCGATATCCAGATTATGACTCGCTTTCAGTTTTTCTGCAAGTTGTTTTAATTCCTCATCTGTTGAGTTTTTTGTGATTTTAAAAGTTTCCTGAGCTTCTTTAAGAGTGTCTTTTTGAATTACATTCTCTTTTTGTATTCTTTTTTCCTGTGCGATAGTCTGTATCTGGAATAAAAGTATAAAAGCAGCCAGTGCCGGAACAATGGCATAGTATTTCCAGTGATTTCTCTTTTTTGATTGATTTTTGTTTAACATAACAATTCGTTTTTTGATTAATGATTGATAAAAATGATTGGTGATGGCAACGCAGGTTTCGTGCGTTGTAATTTTTAAAAGCGTGTATTGATACGCTTTTTTGTCGCTGATTTTTTTAGCCGCTTCACTATCGGCAATAAATTCAAGATTTTGTAAAATAGCTTTTTTATAAAGCCATACAATCGGATTGAACCAGAACAAAATGCAGAAGATTCTCGAAATTAAAACATCAATAGTATGATGCTGATCGCTGTGAACCTTTTCATGCTCCAAAATATTTTCTAATTCGGATGCAGTGTAGAGTGATGAGTTATACACAATGTAATCGAAATAGGAGAAAGGAGCAATGTTTTCCTTTACGTCAATAAATTTAAAATCTTCCTGCTGTTCAATTTTTTTTCCTTTCAGAACGGAGTTTAAGCTATAAAAATCCAAAGCAAATTTGATCATGAAAGCAGCAAATCCGATGCTATAGACTATCAGACAAACCAAATTCCAATTGATTTCAAAACCTTCTTCTAGAGCTGGTTGTGCTCTATGTACAGTCGAATATGACGCGACGTCTGCATACGATTTATAATTTTTAGTATCGTTATAAACGGTTTCTGTTTCGACAGGAACAGGTGCGGGGTCAATCCAGATTACCTTGGTATAAACTACAAACGGCAATATTACAGAAGTCAATAATCCGGCAATCAAGAACCATCTGCTGCTGTTGAAAAAAGTTTCTTTGCGAAGTAATAAAATGTAAGCAAAATAAAATGTTGCCAACAACCCGCCTGATTTTAGAATAAAAATGAAAAGTGCTTCCATGATATTTGATTATTTTACTTCTTTAGGATTTTCGATCATTGCTAAGATTTCGCGTAATTCGTCGGCAGAAATTTTTTCTTCTTTGGCAAAAAACGAAACCATACTTTTATAAGAACTATTAAAATAATTGTCAATTGCTGTGCTCATAAAGCCTTGTCGGTAGTCTTCAATACTCACCGCGGGGTAGTATTGATGTGTATTTCCAAAAGCATTATGAGCAACATAACCCTTATCTTCCAGATTACGCACAATTGTAGAAAGTGTGTTATAATGTGGCTGATCTTCCAAAATCTCTGCCTGAATTTCTTTTACGAAAGCTTTTTTAAGCTTCCATAAAATATGCATGATTTCTTCTTCTTTATTCGTTAATTTTTGCATTTTATATTTTTATAAAAATTAAATAAAAAGCTTATTTACGGGTTTCAATAACGATTACGCCATTTTTACCTTTTTCACCAAATTTGGCAATTGATGCTTCTCCTTTATATACATTCATTGTTTTAATATCATTGGAGTTAATATCATCAAGGCTAAAAGCAGAAGGTTTTTCTTCACCATCGATAATGATGAGTTGTTTTCCGTCTTTATTGGTTTTAACAGAATTAGAAACAGCTATTGTTGAACCATCTCTGACAGTAATTGTAGTAGAATTAGTATCTGTGTTTACGTTTACATTAGTGCTACTATTTGTATTATTATTTGTGTTAGTTTTTGTACTAGTAATAGAATTAGTGTTGTCATTAGTGTCTGTTTTTATAATTATTTTGTTGCCGGTAACTGTTTTTGAACCTTTAGTAGTTTTAGAATCAAGATTGATTTCTTTACTTACTCCGACTTTAGTATCATCGGTCTGAATGCCTACTTTTTTAATGCCATTCTGATCCGTTATTACAACTACTCCAAAATCTTTAATAGTTTGATTACCTGCTGTCTGGATAGATTTCGCTTCCTGACTGCCATTTTTAACGTCAATTATAATTGAAGTCAGCTCGTTTTCAGCATTTCTTTTTATTTCAGAAGCTTCAAAATCAATATTGTGAATTGATTTTAATTTCTCCTTAATTTGTTTTAAATCTGCATCTGTAGAACTTTTTCTGATTTTGTAAACATCAACAGATTTAATTTCGCCCGCAGCGTCTTTTATGATTTGTTGTTTTTCTTTTGCAACTACTTCTACCTGAAATAAAAGTACAAATGCTGCAAGGACTGGTATTACCGTGTAATACTTCCATGAATTTCTCTTTTTTGATTGATTTTTGTTTAACATAACGATTCGTTTTTTGATTAATGATTGATAAAAATGATTGGTGATGGCAACACAGCTTTCGTGTGTTGTTATTTTTAAAAGCGTGTATTGATATGCTTTTTTGTCTAATAATTTCTTAGCGGCTTCACTATCAGCGATAAATTCCAGGTTTTGGGTAATTGCTTTTTTGTACAGCCATACAATTGGATTGAACCAGAAAATAATGGTAAACAATCTTGAAATCAGCACATCTATGGTATGGTTCTGATCACTGTGCACTTTTTCGTGTGCAATAATATTCTCCAATTCAGACGGGGTGAACATTGATGAGTTGTACACGATGTATTCAAAATAGGAGAAAGGAGCAATATTGTCATTTACATCAACAAACTTGAAATCGGCCTGCTGTTGTATTTTTTTGCCTCTCAGAATAGAATTTAAACTATAGAAATCTAATGCAAATTTTATCATGAAGACTAAAAATCCGAGGGTGTATAAACCCAGCATAAAATAAATCCAGTTAAAATGGAAGCTTTCATTTTCTATGGAATGCGGTAAAGCGGACTGAGCATCCATATCTAACGACTGAACAGTATCAATCCAGATCGTTTTTGTATAAACGAATAATGGCAAAATAGCTGAAACCAGAAGTCCTGATAATAAGAACCATCTGTTGCTGTTAAAAAATGTTTCTTTGCGCAGGAGGAAATAATAAGCACAATAAAACAGTAATATAAGGCTGGCAGATTTGATAATATAGATGAAAAGTGCTTCCATAATTCTATTATTTTTCGTTGTCTTTATTTTCAATCATAGATAAGATTTCACGCAATTCGTCTGCAGAGATTTTCTCTTCTTTGGCAAAAAACGAAACCATACTTTTATAGGAACTATTAAAATAGTTATCAATTGCGGTCTTCATAAATCCTTTTCTGTAATCTTCAATTTTTACAACAGGAAAGTATTGATGTGTGTTTCCAAATGCATTATGACCTACGTATCCCTTTTCTTCAAGATTACGTACGATTGTAGATAATGTATTATAATGAGGCTGATCTTCTTTTATTTCGGCTTGGATTTCTTTTACGAAAGCTTTTTTCAGCTTCCATAAAATCATCATAATTTCTTCTTCTTTGTTTGTTAACTTTTGCATGTCTTCTAATTTTAATTCAAACCTACAACTATTTTTTTAGTTACGCAACTATAAAAATAGTTATTTAACTAAAATTCACGTTTGAAATAAATTTAGAGCAGGAAAATATTTCAATTTAAGTATAATAAATTGAAAATGAATGTTTTATGTAAAAATATAGAAATTGACACGGTATTATTAAAATTTAATAAATCAATCTTTCTAAATTTAAAATTACTTTTTTCTCATAATCGACTATAACTATCCATAAGACATTGAAGATTATTTTGACAAATTTGAATATAAAAAATGCTTTATGTAGTTATTTACTTACAAATTTAGGTATTTTTGTACTGTGTTTAACTTAAAATTGTTATACAGGTGCATCTGAGTTAACAGTAAGCTTATATTTTCAACAACAATTGATTAAAGATTATAGAAACTATGCAAATGGAGGTACAGTAAATTTTAATTCTATGTCTAAACTAACTGCAACAAATTATAAAACAAATGCATTTAACACAGGGATTTGCGACTAATAATTTAATTATGATACAAGATGTTTTGCGAAATTTAGTTTATCTTTTTTATCCTAAGAATATATGTCCTTGGGATCAACAAGAAGAATACTTAAAAACTATAGAATATAAAAAATTAAAAGCAATCATAGATTATTATGATTCTGATGAAAACCTCAAAATACGAAATAATATTAAAAAGGAATTCGAAGGTGATTTAATTCTCAAAGACTTTGAAGATTTTTCAAGATTTGATTGTAATGACAGATGTTTTACATTTTTTCTAAGTATTATTGAAGGTGGTGAGTTACTTTCAATTTCTTTGCATATCAGTATATTATTGCCATATTATTCAATCAGAAAAGGATGGCATCACCATGAACCGTGGTTTACAAAAGAAAGAATGGAAGAGTTGGAACGTGAGAACTTGGATAGTAGAAAGATTGAAGATTTAATTTTAGATGTTGAGAGTATA
>NZ_QETH01000046.1 GCF_003105115.1 Flavobacterium sp. HTF
ATTCTATCCTTATATATGTATAGAAAAAAAACAAAACCCGCCAGGTTTTGAAAACCTGACGGGTTGTTATGAGATTATACTATATATATGTATAAAATGGTATTACTATTAAAGTATCTTATTTAAGGAGTCTATTACTTCTTTTGTAAGCTGGATACTTTTAAGTTTTGCCTGATGATCATATATAGGACTTGTTACCATTAGTTCATCAATTTTTGAATAGTCTATGAACTTTTGTAAATCGACTGCCAGCTGTTTAGGGTTCCCTGTAAATGTACAGGCGGTCATTTGGTTGACATGGAAACGTTCTTCTTCACTCATAATATCGTCCAGGGATGGTACTGGTGGCTGTAGCCCTTTACGATCATTACGAATTAGATTAAGAAACATTTGATATAAACTTGTTGACAGCAACTCAGCTTCTTCATTGGTGTCTGCGGCTATTATATTTACACAGGCCATTGTTTTTGGTTTGTCTAAAACATCTGATGCCTGAAAATTTTCTCTGTAGAATTCGAATGCCTGTATCATTTGTCTTGGTGCAAAATGCCCTGCGAAGGCATATGGCAATCCGTATGCTGCGGCAAGGGCTGCACTTTCCATACTTGAACCAAGAATCCAGATGGGCACTTTTGTACCTTCGGCTGGAAATGCACGAACTTTTGCTGTAACGTTTTCTCCTGAGAAATAATCCTGAAGCTTGCTTACATTTTGAGGAAACCGCTGTGCCTGTTCAAAAAAATCCTTTCGAATTGCTTCTGCTGTTGGCTGATCTGTTCCCGGCGCCCTTCCTAAACCTAAATCGATTCTGTTGGGATAAAGGGTTTCTAATGTTCCGAATTGCTCGGCTACTATTAAAGGGGAATGGTTTGGCAACATGATTCCTCCTGAACCTACGCGTATGTTTTGGGTCTGGCTTGCAATATATCCGATTAAAACAACTGTAGCAGTACTTGCTACGTGAGCCATATTGTGATGTTCAGCTAACCAAAATCTTTTATAATCTAAATTATCGGCCAGTTGCGCGATTTCTTTTGTTTTCAAAAATGTTTCTGATGCGTTACTATCCTGAGTTATGATAGCAAGTTCTAGTATAGAGACTGAAATTGGGTTTTTCATGAAAATTTAATTTGCACAAAATTAATTCATTTATATGGTTGGGGTTTGTTTTCTAATGTTAATAGAATTATAATCTTTTCAGTGTTTAAGCACATTCTTCACTAATAACTTTTTACAGTAATTAATTATTGTTTTACAATAATTAATTATACATTTGCAATAACAATCAAATTAAGTCAAAATGAAAACAACTCACTTTGTTTCTAAAATCTTATTTTACATTACGCGTTTCTTATCAATAGTTTATTTCGTATTGGCGGGTTATTCTGCATTGACATTACTTACAGGATGGTTTTTGACCTTTACTGAAAATGGAAAATATTTTCAGGTCTGTTATCCCTTTACCAATCATCCTTTAATGCTTGGCGATTATAACATGCCTTATATCGTTTTTGAATTTTTATCGCCATTGAGTCTCTATGGACTTTTCTTTTTATTGATTAGTAATATTTTCAAAATCTTTTTTCAGCCTAAATTATTCACTCAAAATGGAATAAATCATTTAAGGCGATTCTACCTGACGAATCTGTTTGTACCTGGGATTACAATTTTTATAGCTTCAATATTTGTTTCTCTGGACAATGAGGTGGCTATTTTTATTGTACTGCATTTTATGCTGGGCATTTTTGCTTATTTTCTGGCTGCCATTTTTAAGCAGGGGCTAAACCTTCAGAACGAACAAGACTTATTTATATAACTATGCCAATAATTGTAAATGTTGATGTAATGCTTGCCAAACGCAAAATGCAGAGTAAGGAATTGGCAGAGAAGCTGGATATAACGCCTGCTAATTTATCTATTCTAAAAACCGGAAAGGCAAAAGGTATTCGGTTTGATACTCTTGAAGCTATCTGCAAAATCCTGGATTGCCAGCCTGGTGATATTTTGGAATATGTAAGCGAGTAATTTTCTTTTAATCGAATTTTTTTAAATATAAAAAATCGGCTTTTTGAGCCGGGTGGCATTCTATTGCCTGAATTTTTCAAATCACATTTATATAATCATCAAAAATCAATCACAAAATGAACAGTTTATCAATCAAAAATCTCAGCAAAACGTATGAGAACGGCACTCAGGCGATTGACAATTTATCGCTTGAAATTACAAACGGGATGTTTGGTCTGCTTGGACCGAATGGTGCAGGAAAATCGACTTTAATGCGAACGATTGCCGCTTTGCAGGAACCAAGTTCGGGAATTATTGAGTTTAACGGAACCAATATTCTGGAAAACCCAATGTTTATCAGGGAGAATCTGGGTTATCTGCCGCAGGAATTTGGTGTTTATCCGAAGATTTCTGCTTATCGATTATTGAATCATCTCGCGGTTCTGAAAGGAATTGTCGATAAAAGGGAAAGACATGACCAAATTCTGTATTTGTTACAGCAAACCAATTTATTACAGCACAAAGACAAAGCGGTTCATTCTTTTTCCGGAGGAATGCGTCAGCGTTTTGGAATTGCTCAGGCTTTATTGGGAAATCCGAAGATTATTATTGTGGATGAACCTACAGCAGGACTTGATCCCGAAGAGCGAAACCGATTCAATAATCTTTTAAGTGAAATTGGAGAAAGTATTATCGTCGTTCTGTCAACACATATTGTAGAAGACGTTAGGGATTTGTGCACGAAAATGGCAATTATCTCTAACGGAAGATTGATTTTAGAAGGAAATCCAAATGAAGCAATTGATTCTTTGAAAGGTAAAATCTGGACAAAGGCGATTCATAAAACTGAATTAAAAGATTACCAGGAAAATTTTGATATTATTTCGTCGCATTTGAATTCAGGGAAAATCAATATTCATGTTTTCTCAGAACATCAGCCTGATTCTGGTTTTGAAATGGCTGTTCCGGATTTAAGTGATGTCTATTTCAATATTTTATCTCAAAATCAACTTAAAAAATAAAGTTATGTTTTCTAAATTAATTCAATTTGAATGGCATAACAATACCAGAAACTGGACATTTTATGCCACTTTTATCCTATATCTGATTTTGGGATTTTTTGTGAGTGCTTTTGCCAACTTTTCATTTTCGGGTGCTTATAAAAATAGTCCTTTTGTACTTACATATGCTATAGGCCTGATATCACTAATGACGATTTTCTCGACAACACTTCAGGTTGCGCAAAGTTTCTTAAGAGAATATGAAACAAAATTCGATACTATAATCTTCTCCACTCCTATATCTAAATTTCACTATTTGGGAAGTAAATTTATTATCGAATTTGTAATTGCTGTTGCTTCTTTTGGAATGTTTATTATCGGAATGATTGTCGGCCATCAAATGTCCTGGATTCCGAAAAGCGAAATTGGTCCTTTTGAAATCCTAAATTACATCTGGCCTTATCTGGTTATCGTTATTCCTAATATCCTATTATGCCTTTCTATTCTGGCAGCACTGGCGTGGCTCACGCGAAGCAAACTTTTTATATATGTTGGCGGACTATTTATTTACATCTTATATATAGCCGGTTCGATTTTTTCGAATTCGCCCATATTTGCAAATGCCTCTCCGTCTTCCGCGAAAGCGATGTCTTTGGCAGCAAAAGCAGATCCGTTTGGTCTGGCTGCTTTTTTAGAACAAACAAGATATTGGACTTCAGTTGAAAAAAACACGGAACTAATTTCGCTTTCAGGAAATTTTCTATTTAATCGAATGCTTTGGTTTTGTATTTCGTTAGTTCTGATTTTTGTTTCGTATCAACTGTTTTCATTTAGAAAAACAAAAACCAAAAAAGTAAAAACAGTAAAATTCGGTCCAAAAACGACCAAGGCTTTTTCTTCTAAAATTCCGAAACAGGTTGAATTCAAAACCAGAAAACACAATTGGGCTGTTTTTAAAAGCAATTTAAAGATGGATATTTATTTAGTGCTGAAAGGAATTCCATTTTTACTGATTGCATTTTTGTTTTCAGGATTATTAATGATTGAGATTTCAGATGAAATTGACGGAGGGGTCAGACTGGCAGAAAACATTACCAATACGGCTTTGATGGTTTCTACAATTATGGATCGTCTGCCTTTTATTCTGATTTTGATACTGCTGTTTTACAGTAGTGAATTACTAAATCGAAGTGAGAATTCCAGATTTGAAATGCTGGAAAATACGACACCTTATTCTTCATTTACTGTTTTGCTTTCCAAACTGACTGCGCTTTTTATAATTCCGCTGATTTTTATTGGAATCAGTATTTTTATCGGGCTTACTTTTCAGATCATGAATGCAAATGCTCCGATCGAAACCGGCCTTTACATTTCGCTGTTTTATTATATCGGATTTCCTTTGTTTCTGATTTCGATTTTGGTAATTGCCATTCAGACTTTTATTAAAAACAAATATTCAGCGCTGACCGTTTCTGCTTTTATCGTTCTTTTATTTTGTACACGAATTGGCGTGCAATTGGGGATTTCACATCCGTTATTGCGATATGGCGATTCTTTTAAAAGGGAATATTTTGATTTGAATGGTTTCGGAAGTTATACTTTTCCATTTCATATTTCGATGTTGTACAATTTTGGTTTTGCTCTAATTCTATTGACATTGACGGGAATTTTATGGAAACGAAATTCTGCCATTTTAAAAACTATCCGTAGGAATTCATTCAATTCCGCTCAAAAAATAGCTTTTACTTTTGGGATTATCCTTTTTTCAGGTTTTGGAAGTTATCTTTTTTACAAAGCCAATATTGAATATCCATATTTGACAGAGGAAACTCAGAATAACTGGAGCGAACAATATGAAAAACAATTTAAAAAATATGCCAATCTCGCACAGCCGACTATTCTTTCCGTAAAAAGCAATGTCGATTTATTTCCTGAAAAAAATCGTTACGAGGTAAGCGGTAGTTATGAATTGATCAATAATTCAGAAAAACCAATTGATAGTTTACTCCTATATATAGATCGAAATTCGAAACTTACTTCTGTTCAAATTCCGAATGCTAAAAATCTGAATGATGTTTCAGCTTTCCAGCATTATTGGTATCGAATGGAAAAGCCTTTGAAGCCAAAGCAGAGAATAAAAATGAATTTTTCTTTTGAGTCCGGCTGGTCTCCTTTTAAAGGTCATACTTCATTTAATTCTATTATTAAAAATGGCTCGTTTATGCGAATAAGCCGTTATTATCCGATTTTTGGTTATCAGGAATCTAATGAAATCAGCAGTAAAAAAGAGCGCAGAAAAAGACATTTAAATCCGCAGAATCCGTTAAAAAAACTGGAAGATAAATCTAAAATCGAAAATGATTTTATTGATTATGATGTTGTGGTTTCGACTTCAAAAAATCAAACCGCAATTGGTATTGGAGAGTTAAAGGCAAACTGGAAAAAAGAGAATCGCAATTATTTTCATTATAAGTCTAATGGGAAAATTCCGTTTCGATTTGCCTTTTCTTCTGCTGAATATCAAATTCAAAAAACGAATTATAAAGGCATTTCGATCGAGGTTTATTTTGATAAAAGACATTTTAGAAATGTGAAAAAATTAATTCAGGATGTAAAAAACACTCTGGATTACTGCCAAAACAGCTTTGGGAAATATCCATATAAAACGATTCGTTATGCCGAAGTTTCTGCTTTCGCCGATGGGTTCGCTGCGACTTCCTATCCGTCGACGGTTTTTATGAAAGAGAATTTTGGTTTTTACAGTGATCTTTCAAACAAAAACAAAGAAGACGTAATCAATCAATTAACGGCTCATGAATTGTCGCATGAGTGGTGGGGAAATGCACAGATAAGTCCGGAACAAAAAGAAGGAAGCTGGATTCTGACAGAAACTTTGGCGCAATATACCGAACTGATGCTATATGAAAAAGAACATGGCTTGGAAAAAGCACTGGAAACTTTAAAAATTCATCTCGATTTGTATTTGAGCAGTCGAAGTTATGATCCGGAAACTCCATTATATAAAACAAATTACGAAACGCCGCACCTACCTTATGATAAAGGAATGCTGGTTATGCATCAGTTATTCGTTTTAATTGGAGAAGAAAAAGTAAATCTTGCGTTGAAAAACTTTCTAAATCATTATAAATATCCAAATCAGATTCCGGATTCAGAAAATTTACTGAGCGAAATCTATGCTGTAACCGATTCAAAACTTCATCCGAAGCTGGATGAAATGTTTAAAAAGATAATCACGTATTCTTCTAAAATATCAGAAGTTGAAAGCGTAAAAAACAATAACTTTTATGAAGTTTCCTTTAAAGCAGATTCTAAAAAACATATCGAAAATGCGACAGGAATTCGAAAACAAATTCTGAACGATTCGACAATTGATATTGGAATCTATGATGAAAATGGAAAATTATTGCGTTATATTTTCCCGATCAAAAACAATAAAATTGAAGGAAAAATTAAAACCAAAACCAAACCTCAACGAATTGTAATTGATCCTTATTTGATGAATATTGACACTTTTATAAAAGAAAAGGAAATTGATTAAAGTTTTGCCACAGATTAAAAGGATTTTTTTTGGAGTTTTTGCTTTAGCGTAAGCAAAAAAATCATTTTTAATTCTTTAATCTGTGGCTCTATTTTTTATTTCAGCTGAATGAAAATCTGCTTGTGAGTTGTTTTTCCATCCTCTTTAATTTTTAAATCCGGATTATTTGATTCGATTTCAAATTTTGAAGCAGTATCAATAGTTAATGAAATATCACGATATCTAAACGTTTGGGGAATTTCTGGCAGCGCAATTGTGACTTCAATTTCTTTATCTCGTTGCTGATAATCGACTTTTATCCGGTCTCTTAGCCAGATATATTCATATACTTCCTGCCACGGCGCCATCCAGATTGAATCGTTTCCTTTTACACCATATTTATCAGCAAGCGCTGTCATATAATATTTGAAATCAGGAAAACGCATACTTAAGTTCCACAAATTTGTAGTTCCTGTTCCGTGTGTAAATTCGTTAAACCAAAGTGCATTTGGCTGTTTTATAATTGAATCTAATGTTTTTAAATAATGATCCATTGTTTTAAAACCAATCGTATCTTTTGAACTCTGCACAAAAGTTCTTGCCGTAATCATTTTATCTAAATTTACTTTTGAATCAACTTTAAAAACTGGGCCAACACCATAATAAGACGCTACCGAAAGATGTCCGTTATTAAGTGCCTCTTTTTCATATTCTAAATGATAACCTGTATCGCCTTGTCCGCCGGGAACTACAAAATGTGACATTGTAAAATCAAGGTTTTGTTTTATCGAAGTTGTATTTTCAGTTACTTCTGTCAAATAATTTGTGCCGTGTTTTGTTGCGTGATGAAAACCGTGGTTAAGAATATCCCAACCTGCATTATACATTTCTTTTACCTCTGCCCAGGAAAGATGCCCCCGATAAGCAGAAAAGTCTCCAATTGCTCCTCCATTTATAGCTAATCCCAACTTAAACGGAATTTTATTTCCCATTCCATCCGAATAAAAAAGTCCTTTTGAAGTTGTTCCATCACCGCCCTGATCAATTTTCCATTCGTTAATCGAAGATTTGCTGATTTTTCCACCATTTAAAAGAGGAAATGCTGTTAAATACGCTGATCTGTATCCATCGTCGAGCGTAAAACTATATGCTAAATGTTTGTTGAATTTTAAAGGAGCGACTTTAATCTTTACCTTATCTGCCGATTTTACTTTTATTTTAAATGAAATCGTTTTTGATCGTGAAGAATCTTTTTCAATTATTTCATTTGAAAAACTATTAAAACTGCCAAACATTGTAGCAATTAGTATAAGGAGAATTCGTTTAGACATAAAATTTAGTAGTTCATTTTCGAGCTAAAAGTACATTTCTTTTTGAAAAAAATATTTTAAAACTGATTATACTCCAAAAATAATTTCTGCTGAATCAAAAAAGAGAAGTGATTTTAAACCTAAATTTGTACATCAAAATACCAATTTGGTTTTAGTTTATCAGCAAATGACACACAAAATTTTAATTATAGACGACGAAGAAAAACTAAGAAGTCTGCTGGCGCGTATTATAAAATCGGAAGGATTTGAAGTTTTTGAAGCCAAAGATTTAAAATCTGGTTTTAAAAAACTGGAACAAACGGACATTGATGTTGTTTTGTGTGATGTAAAACTGCCTGACGGAAACGGGGTTGATTTCCTTCAAAACATAAAAGGAAGTTTTCCTTTAACAGAAGTTATTCTACTAACCGCTTTCGGAAATATCCCAGATGGCGTTCAGGCGATGAAAAATGGTGCTTTCGATTATATTGTAAAAGGCGACGACAACGATAAAATTATTCCGCTTCTTTATAAAGCTGTTGAAAAGGTTCATTTGCAGAAAAAAGTACAGCAACTTGAAAAACGCATCAACGATAAATATTCTTTCAATACTATTATAGGTAAATCAAAAGGAATTGAACAGGTTATTGATCTCGCACAAAAAGTAGCCAAAACCGATTCGACTGTTTTGCTTACGGGCGAAACCGGAACCGGAAAAGAAGTTTTTGCACAGGCGATTCACGAAAACAGTAATCGTATGGGGAAATCTTTTGTGGCATTAAACTGCAGTACTTTCACAAAAGAAATTTTAGAAAGCGAACTTTTTGGTCATAAACAAGGCGCTTTTACGGGAGCTGTAAAAGATAAAAAAGGGTTTATTGAAGAAGCAAACGGCGGTACTTTATTTCTGGATGAAATTGGTGAAATGCCAATTGATCTTCAGGCCAAATTATTACGTGTTTTAGAAACTTCCGAATATATTCCCGTTGGCGATACCACTCCAAAAAAATCAAATTTCAGATTAATTGCCGCCACAAACCGTGATTTAAAAACAGAAAGTGACGAACATCGTTTCCGTTCTGATTTGTATTTCCGTTTGAATATTTTTGAAATAAAATTGCCTTCACTTAAAGAAAGGATAAAAGATATTCCGATATTGGTTAATTATTTCGTCAAACAATTTTCTGAAAAAACGAATAAGAAAACCTTAAACACCTCATCCGATTTTCTAGAAAAACTAGAAAATTATTCCTGGCCGGGAAATATCCGCGAACTTAAAAACATTATCGAAAGATCGGTTATTTTGAGTAATGGCGATACTTTAACTTCGGATGTCCTGCCTTATGAAATGCAGCATCAGGCTGAAAAAAACACCAAATCGATGTCGGCTTTCTCCATGCAAAGTGTTGAAAAATTGCATATTCAAAAAGTTTTAAATTATACTAAAGGAAATAAAGCGGAAACGGCTCGATTATTAGAAATTGGGATTGCGACTTTATACCGAAAATTAGAAGAGTATAATATACAGTCGTGATCCTGCAAGGTTTCCAAAACCTTGTAGGTTTAGATTTTTAAACACTTTCACTTTAAATAGAATACCTACAAGGTTTTAAAAACCTTGCAGGAACAGTAACAATCTTATCATTTCAATAAAAGCTTATCATTTTGATAGGCTTTTTTTATGCCTGATTTTTGGCACAAAACTACATTCCTTTTATTGACAGCGCTTTAGGTATAACTTGGATTTTTCGGAACATATTTTGGCATAAGGAGAGAGAACATTAAAAATTCATTCCAAATGAAAAATCAAGTCACCTCAATCTACAAACAAGCCGAACGCTTTGCTGAGATAACCAAAAAATCTATTATTTCCGGAAACATCGTTCGGGCAAAAAAATGCCTTGCTCTTGCAGAACGTCTATTTGTAACTGGAAGCATCGAAACTAAAAATGCTATTTCAAATGTGTACATTTTTTCGGTTTCGTCTTTTATGGAAGTGCGTCACTGCAATATTTCACACCTTTTTCCACAATCGCTTAAAGCAGAATATATCAAGCAGGTTAATGCTTCGGGAGTCTAATTAGTGAAATGTTTTTTGTGAAATGTAAGATGCTTAAATCACATTCACAAAAAGACATTTCACATTTTACATCTAACATTTCACATTTCAATAAAATAAAAATCTATGTTAATTACTTTTCTTTTACTCGCATTAGCCATCGTGCTGTTTGGCATTTGTTTTCTCTCTATTGAATTCTTTGAAAAAATCTAAATCATGACCGCACTATTTATCATTTCAATCGCCGTTTTCGTGTATTTGGTTTATGTATTAATCAAACCCGAAAAATTTTAATCTGGTGAAAAGTTATCAGTGAGAAGTTAAATGTTAAACGTCGATACTCTTTTACAAATCACATCTCACTTTTTACAATTTCATATCTCTCAAAAAATAAAATTATGAACACAGAATTATTAGGCGTCATTTGTATTTTTATCCTTACCGTTATTTTAGCAATTCCTTTTGGAAAATATATTGCTAAAGTTTTTTTAGGAAATAAAACACTTCTTGACCCGATTTTCAATCCAATTGAAAAATTTATTTTTAAAATCAGTGGTATCAATCCGGCTGAAGAAATGAACTGGAAACAACACTTAAAAGCACTTTTAAGTATCAATATGGTTTGGTTCTTTCTTTGCTTTTTTGTCTTATTGTTTCAGGGGTCTTTACCTTTAAATCCGGATAATAATCCATCCATGACGCCAGATTTGGCTTTCAATACGGCTATTTCATTTATCGTAAACTGTAACTTACAGCATTATTCGGGCGAAAGCGGGGTTTCTTATCTTTCACAAATCGTCTTAATGTTCCTTCAATTCGTTTCGGCTGGTGTTGGAATCGCTGCTGCGGCAATGGTTTTTACCGCTATGCGCGAAAGAACCACAGACAAACTGGGGAATTTCTACAACTATTTCATCAAAAGCTGTACACGTATTTTATTGCCGCTTTCTGTAGTTGTTGCTGCTACTTTAGTTTTTAGCGGAACTCCCATGACTTTTGAAGGAAAAAATACAATTACAACTCTGCAAGGTGATCATGTAGAAGTTTCCCGTGGGCCTGCTGCAGCTTTTATTGCTATTAAACATATTGGTACAAACGGCGGCGGATTCTTTGGTGCTAACTCGGCTCACCCTTTAGAAAATCCGACCTATTTAACGAATGCTATTGAACTTTGGGCACAAATGATTGTCCCATTTGCGATGATTTTTGCACTTGGTTTCTTCCTTAATAAAAGAAAATTCGCTTATATCATTTTCGGTGTAATGACGGTTGGTTTTTTACTCTTGGTTATTCCGACAATATCAAGTGAAATAAACGGAAATCCTGCCATTGAAAAAATGGGAATATCACAGTTAAACGGAGCAATGGAAGGAAAAGAAGTTCGTTTTGGTCCGGCTATCTCAGGCTTCTGGAGTATTGCTACAACGGTAATTTCTACAGGTTCTGTAAACAGTATGCATGATAGTTCTATGCCAGTTTCGGGTGCTATGCAGTTATTGGCTATGATGGTCAATGTATTTTATGGCGGATGCGGTGTCGGTTACCTGAACTTTTACATTTTCATTATTCTGGCCGTATTTATCTCAGGTTTAATGGTTGGCCGGACTCCGGAGTTTTTAGGAAAGAAAATTGAAGCGAGAGAGGTAAAAATTGCAGCTTTTATCGCCATTCTTCACCCTTTATTAATATTAGCAGGAACTGGTTTAGCTTCTTATTTTGCTGCACATGATACCGCAATGGGCTATTGGTTTAGCGGAAATGCGACAGGCTGGTTAAACAATCCCGGAAATCATGGATTCTCAGAAATGTTATACGAATATACTTCGAGCGCTGCTAACAACGGTTCTGGTTTTGAAGGTTTAGGTGATAACAATCCTTTTTGGAATATCACAACCGGAATTGTATTACTGTTAAGCCGTTTTATTCCAATCATTGGTCCATTAGCAATTGCAGGTTTATTAGCCAATAAAAAATATATTCCAGAAAGTGCAGGAACTCTTAAAACTGACACAACTATTTTCGGAATCATGACTTTTGCCGTTATCGCTATTATTGCTGCTTTATCGTTCTTCCCAGCGCTGGCGCTTGGACCTTTGGCGGAATATTTTGGAATGTAAAATGTCCAAAAGTAAAATGTGAGATGTGAAAAGCGATCCGTAAACTCAAATAACATCTTACAACTCACATTTTACTTTTTTACAAATAACAAATCATACACGTGCTTCAAGATTCTTGATTAATCCATAAATAAGTTTTCCTATGATGTCTAATTTTTCAATCAATTGTTCACATTCTTTTTCATTGAAAAAATCTAACTCTTTGCTTAATAAAATTAAAGTATCGAGTTCTGACAAAGAACCTAAAGAAATATGTAAAAAATGGATAAACTCTTTTGTTCCTTTTCTTGCTGCTCATTCTGCAATATTAACAGGTACAGAAACAGAAGCTCTCCGGATTTGGGAAGTAATTCCAAACTTTTCCTCAGAAGGAAATTGTCTCGTAGCTAAATAAATTTCTTTAACGAATTCAAAACTTTTAATCCAAGAATTCAATTTTTTGTGTGGTTTCATATTCAAAATAATTATTTACAAAAGTAGGAAATTTCACATTTTACATTTAACATTTTACACAAAGAAAAATGACAACTAATAAATCCACATCATTGTTTGAAAGTA
The DNA here is from genome assembly GCF_003105115.1 of Flavobacterium sp. HTF. Lineage (GTDB taxonomy): Bacteria > Bacteroidota > Bacteroidia > Flavobacteriales > Flavobacteriaceae > Flavobacterium. The sequence goes on from NZ_QETH01000046.1 coordinate 12,588, forward strand.
AACAGGTAAAAGAAGCCTTAGCGCAGTCTTTTGTCAAGCTGAATCCAAAAATGATGATCAAAAATCCGGTAATGTTTACCGTAGAAATTGGAACAGCCATTATGTTTGCTGTCTGCATTTCAATATTAATGGGCGCAAATGATCAGGGAAGTTTTACTTATAACCTAATTGTGTTCTTAATTTTACTGGCAACGCTTTTATTTGCCAATTTCGCCGAAGCCATTGCCGAAGCAAGAGGAAAAGCACAAGCCGACAGTTTAAGAAAAACAAGGGAAGAAACTCCTGCGAGACAAATTATGCCAAACGGAGAAATAAAAAACATTAGTTCTTCGGCATTAAAAAAAGACGATATTTTCGTTTGCGAAGCCGGTGATTTAATTGCTGCCGATGGTGAAATTATCGAAGGTCTGGCAACAATCGACGAAAGTGCCATTACCGGAGAAAGTGCTCCTGTAATTCGGGAAGCTGGAGGAGATAAATCTTCAGTTACCGGAGGGACAAAAGTATTATCTGATAAAATTAAAGTAAAAGTAACTTCTGAACCTGGCGAAAGCTTTTTGGATAAAATGATTGCTTTGGTTGAAGGTGCGAGCCGTCAGAAAACACCAAACGAAATTGCCTTAACCATTTTATTAGCCGCATTTACTTTAATCTTCGTGATTGTGTGCGTTACGCTAAAACCGTTTGCCGACTACGCCAACGCACCCATCACGATTGCGGCTTTCATCGCTTTGTTTGTATGTTTAATTCCAACTACAATTGGAGGATTGCTTTCTGCGATTGGTATTGCGGGAATGGACAGAGCGTTGCGTGCTAACGTAATTACAAAATCGGGTAAAGCGGTTGAAACTGCCGGAGATATTGATGTATTGCTTTTGGATAAAACAGGAACAATTACCATTGGAAACAGAAAAGCAACCAATTTTTATCCAACAAAAGGAATCTCTTTTGATGATTTCGTTAAATCGGCTGTTTTGAGTTCGCTTGCTGATGATACTCCGGAAGGGAAAAGTATTCTCGAACTTGGTAAAACGTTAGATGTAAATAGTAAGATGCAATCAGACATTTCACTTCTTACAGAAAACATCTCACACAGTATAAAATTTACTGCCGAAACCAGAACTTCTGGTGTTGTATTAAAAGATGGAACAAACATTAGAAAAGGGGCGCAAGACGCCGCAAAAAACATCGCACAACAAGCAGGAAATGTTTTTCCTGAAGATACTGCGCAACAAGTAATCACAATTTCGTCTAACGGAGGAACCCCATTAGTAGTCATCAAAAATAATGAAGTTCAAGGTGTTATCGAACTTCAGGATATTATCAAAACCGGAATGAAAGAACGTTTTGAGCGCTTACGCAGAATGGGAATCAAAACGGTAATGGTTACAGGTGATAATCCGCTTACGGCTAAATTTATTGCCGAAGCAGCCGGTGTTGATGATTTTATTGCCGAGGCTAAACCTGAGGATAAAATGAATTACATTAGAAAAGAACAAGCTGAAGGAAGACTGGTTGCCATGATGGGTGACGGAACAAATGATGCTCCTGCCCTTGCCCAAGCCAATGTTGGGGTTGCCATGAACAGCGGAACTCAAGCTGCAAAAGAAGCCGGAAACATGGTCGATCTTGACAATGACCCAACCAAACTAATTGAAATTGTTGAAATTGGAAAACAGCTTTTAATGACTCGAGGCACTTTAACTACTTTTTCTATTGCAAATGACGTTGCGAAATATTTTGCTATTGTTCCTGCTCTTTTTATTACTGCAATTCCTGCGCTTCAAGGTTTAAATATTATGCATTTACATAGTCCTGAAAGTGCTATTTTATCAGCCGTAATTTTCAATGCGATTATCATTCCGATATTGATTCCGCTTGCGCTGAAAGGTGTTGATTATCGACCAATTGGAGCAAGTGCCATCTTAAAAAGAAATCTTTTGATTTATGGTTTAGGTGGATTAATTGTCCCTTTTATCGGAATTAAGGTAATTGATTTGTTGGTAGCACTATTTATGTAAAAAAAAGGTGCTAAGGCGCTGAGATGCTAAGGTGCTAAGTTTTTTCTTAGTCCCTCAGAACCTTAGTTCCTTAGAACCTGAAAAAAGTTCTGAAATGCTAAGATTCTAAGGGACTAAGGTTTTTCTCTTAGAATCGTAAAATTCAGGAATCTTTAAAAACTCAAATAAAAAACACAGACTTTAGATTGCTAAGCTTCTGATAAAAAACTTAGAACCTTAGCAACTTAGTCCCTTAGAATCTCAAAAAAAATGAAAAATTTATTTTCACTATTAAAACTTACTGTGGCTACTTTAATCTTGTTCGCAGTTATTTATCTTTTAGCGATTTACGGAATCGCACAAATTGCTCCAAATCAAGGAAAAGGAGAAACGATTTCAGTTAACGGAAAAGTGGTGGGTTACCAAAAAATTGGTCAGAAATTCGATAAGTCGAATTATTTCTGGGGAAGACCTTCGGCTGTTGATTATAACGCGGCCGGAAGTGCCGGAAGCAACAAAGGCCCAAGCAACGCCGATTATTTGGCTTTGGTTCAAAAAAGAATTGATACGCTTTTATTGGTTCATCCATACCTGAAAAAATCTGATATCCCATCCGATATGGTTACGGCTTCAGGAAGTGGTTTGGATCCGAATATTTCTCCGCAAGGCGCTTTGATTCAGGTAAAACGAATTGCTAAAGAAAGAAAACTGGACGAAACTAAAGTAAAATCTTTGGTGGAATCTAAAATTAATACGGCTGTTGTTGGTCCTGAAACTGTGAATGTTTTGGAATTGAATGTGGCGTTGGATGCGCTTCGCTAGAAAAGGTTCTGAGGTTCTGAGGTGCTAAGGTGCTAAGGTTTTTAAAAACTTGTAGGTATGAAAATGGGCATCAACTATTATCATGAAGTAACCGCAAAGTTTGTCATTCCGAGGAACGAGGAATCTCCGCGAGTAGCTCGACAAAGATTGGCGAATTTCTATACGGAGTTTCTTGCGGAGATTCCTCGTTCCTCGGAATGACAAACAAAGCGCAAAAATTAAATACCTACAAGGTTTTGTCCCGAAGCTTCGGGATTGCAGAAACGAAAACGCCTTTTTTACCCAAATGCCCTAGCCCCGATAGTAGTGGAAATCCTTTTGTACCGGGGTTCGGTACAAAAGATTGAAACGGATAGCGGGATTAGCTCCTAAAAAATCTACTAATAAATAATTTAATTCAGAGGATGAGATTGCTTCGTTCCTCGCAATGACAAAATGAAAAAAATAATACTTACTGCTTTAATCGCTTTTGGTTTTAGCAATTTACATGCACAAGAAGAATCAAAAAATCCATTTACGTTTTCAGGATATGTAGACGCTTATTACAGTTATGATTTTGGAAAACCGGAAAATCATACACGGCCAAACTTTTTTTACAGTTATAATAAAAGCAACGAGGTAAACCTGAATTTGGGAATGGCGAAAGTGAATTATTCGAAAGAAAATATTCGGGGAAATTTTGCTTTGATGGCGGGAACTTATGCCGAATATAATATGGCTGCCGAACAAGGTTTGTTAAAAAATGTTTACGAGGCGAATGTTGGTGTAAAGATTTCGAAAAACCATAATTTATGGGTTGATGCGGGAATTATGCCCTCGCATATTGGTTTTGAAAGTGCGATTGGAAAAGACTGTCAGACTTTAACGCGAAGCATTCTGGCGGAGAATTCCCCTTATTATGAAACGGGAGTTAAAATTGGTTATACATCTGAATCTGGAGAATGGTATTTGGCGGGAATGTACCTGAATGGCTGGCAAAGAATTGAGAAAGTCGAAGGCAATCAAACGCCTGCTTTTGGAACTCAAATTACGTACAAACCGTCTGATCGGGTTGCTTTGAATTGGAGTACTTATGTTGGAAATGAACAGCCGGATATTGATAAAAAATGGCGCTATTTCAACAACTTTTACGGACAATTTAAAGTAACGGAAAAGACAAATATTACTGCTGGTTTTGATATTGGATCTCAGCAATCGGCTAAAGGAAGTGATAAATATGATACTTGGTTTTCGCCTGTTTTGATTCTGCAATACAAGCCAGTTGACAAAATTCAGCTTGCAGTACGAGGTGAATATTATAGTGATGAAAAAGGTGTAATTATCGCAACTGAAACGCCAAACGGTTTTAAAACTTACGGTTTTTCAGCTAACTTTGATTACTTAGTTACTGATAATGTTATGTTTAGAATTGAAGCCAGAAATCTTTCCAGTAAAGATGAAATTTTTACCAAAAACAATTTGCCAACGGACACAAATACATTTGTAACAACAGCATTAGCTATTAGTTTCTAGAAAAAGATCTTATTGATTAAAATTTATTTCACGCAGATTCTACAGATTATAGCAGATTTAAATGGATTTTTAATTAAACAATCTGCGAATATCTGCTTAAATCTTTTAAAATCTGCGTGAAATAAAAAACTTGGAGACTTAGCGCCTTCGTGGCAAAAAACATGAAAGAAGAAAAAGAAAATAATGCACAACACTTTCTCGATTTAATTCAGAAATCACGAAAGGGAAAGTTCAAAATCTACATTGGAATGAGTGCCGGTGTGGGCAAAACTTTTCGTATGCTTCAGGAAGCGCACTCGTTATTGAAAAACGGAATCGATGTGAAAATTGGCTACATCGAAACGCACATGCGAAAAGAGACACATGAATTATTAGCAGGTTTGCCTATAATTCCGAGACGGACCATTTTCTATAAAGGAAAAGAATTAGAAGAACTGGATGTTCAGGCGATTATCAATCTTCGTCCGGAAGTGGTTATTGTTGATGAACTCGCGCATACCAACGTTGAAGGAAGCAAAAACGAAAAACGCTGGCAGGATGTTTTAGAAATTCTGGAAGCTGGAATTAATGTGATTTCGGCGGTGAATATTCAGCATATTGAGAGTTTAAATGAAGACGTAAAACGCATTACAAATATTGACGTTCAGGAACGAATTCCGGATAATGTTTTGCGATTGGCAGATGAAGTCGTGAATATCGACCTAACATCTGAAGATTTGATTGCGCGTTTGAAAGAAGGAAAAATTTATACACCGGATAAAATTCAGACGGCTTTAACGAACTTTTTTAAATCGGAACAGATTTTACAGCTTCGGGAACTGGCTTTGAAAGAAGTAGCGAGTCAGGTCGTTCGAAAAGTTGAAAATGAAGTTCCGAATCTTCATGCTTTACGACATGAGAAATTGTTGGCCTGCATTAGCAGTAATGACAAAACGGCCAAAATCGTAATTAGAAAAGCGGCGCGACTGGCCAGTTATTACAACGGATCCTGGTATGTTTTGTATGTAGAAACGCCACAGGAAAGCAGTACAAAAATTGCTTTGGATAAACAACGGCATTTAATTAATAACTTTAAACTCGCCGTGCAATTAGGCGCGGAAGTCATTAAAGTAGAGGATAAAAATATTGCCGATGCGATTTTAGCAACAGTTGAAGAAAAACAAATTACAACAGTTTGTATCGGAAAACCGCATTTGAATTTATTTAAAGTAATTTTGTCTACAACAATTTTTAGGCGTTTGCTGAACAAACTGTCTTTATCAAATGTTGATCTTGTTATACTGTCATAAAATTTTCTAACCATTAAGATATTAAGAAAATAAAGGCTATGCTTAATTTTCTCTTTGTAAGTTTCATTAAGTTCAAAGCTTAATTTCCTTAATATCTTAATGGTTCAAATAAAAAAAACTTGTTTTTAAATAAACATTATGAGAATTAAAACCAAATTGAATCTCGGAGTTGGATTGTTATTTTTAATGATCATCATACTTTCGTTAGTGAGCGGTTATTCTGTTTTTTTGATAAAAGCAGATACCGAAAATATTCTGAAAGCGAATTATAATACGCTGGAATATTCTAGAAATATGATTTTGTCTTTGGATGAAATTAAAGCTAGTCCTGATAGTAAGATTCCTATTTTCAAAGAATATCTTGAAAAACAAACACAAAATGTTACCGAACCAGGTGAAAAAGAAGCAACCGAAAACCTTGAAAAAAGTTTTACGCTTTTAGAACAAAACGGAGCAAACGAAACCATAAAAGCAAAAATCAGACAGGATATTTTCGCTATTATGAAACTGAATCTGGATGCCATAAAACAAAAAAGCGACATCGCAAAACTCACTGCCGAAAATGCTAATTTATGGATTGCCATTGTCGGAAGCTTATGCTTCTTGATTGCTTTTAATTTACTCGTCAATCTTCCAAATAATATTGCGAATCCGATAAAAGAATTAACGCTGAGTATTAAGGAAATTGCGAATAAAAACTATTCAGAACGGGTACATTTTACCAATCATAATGAATATGGCGATTTGGCCAAATCGTTTAATACAATGGCGCAAAAACTTCAGGAATACAACGATAGTAATTTGTATAAACTCTTCTTCGAAAAGAAACGACTGGAAACTTTAATCAATAATATGCACGATCCTATTATTGGCTTAGACCATGAAAATATTGTTTTGTTTGCCAATGATGAAGCGTTGAAAATTATTGGTTTGAAATTGGAAGATATTATTGGAAAATCGGCTTCTACTCTAGCCTTGTCCAATGATTTGATTCGGTCTTTGATTTTGGAAGAAGATTCAGAAACTCCTAAAAAACAACCGCTTAAAATTTATGCGCACGGAAAAGAAAGTTATTTTGAAAAAGAAATTCTGAATATCACGATAATTCCAACAGGAGAAGAAAAAGAAATCAATATTGGCGATGTTATTATTCTGCGAAATATTACACTTTTTAAAGAACTGGATTTTGCCAAAACCAATTTTATTGCCACCGTTTCGCACGAATTGAAAACACCAATTGCGTCTATAAAACTAAGTCTTCAATTGCTTGAAAATGCCAAAACGGGCGATATGAATGATGACCAAAAACAATTGGTTGAAAGCATAAAGGATGACAGCCAGCGATTGCTTAAAATTACAGGCGAACTGCTGAATTTATCGCAATTGGAAACCGGAAATATTCAGCTCAACATCGAAAAAAGCAATCCGCATGAAATTGTAAATTATGCCGTTGAAGCCGTAAAAATTCAGGCTGATCAAAAGCAAATCAATTTGGTTATCGATGCCGATGAAAATCTGGAAAGTGTAAAAGCCGACAGCGAAAAAACAGGCTGGGTTTTGATTAATTATTTATCCAATGCGATTCGGTATTCTTCTGAAAAAAGCACGATTTTCATCAAATTAAAAAGAGAAAATAATCAAATCGTATTTCAGGTTATCGACACCGGAAAAGGAATTGACGCACGTTATAAAGACAAAGTTTTCGATAAGTATTTTCAGGTTCCGGGAAGTCAAAAATCCGGAACGGGATTGGGATTAGCAATTAGTAAAGAATTTATTGAAGCACAAAACGGCAGTGTTGGGGTTGAGAGTAATTTAGGATTAGGAAGTACGTTTTGGTTTTCGTTGAAGGTTTAGAAAAATTGTGAATTGTGAATTGTGAATTGTGAATTGTGAATTGTTTAAACAAAAATATTAAAAGAGCCATAGGCTCGAACCATATTGTAGGGCCGGATTTTAATCCGGTTGACAAAAAAATTCCACAATGCAAAAGAGCCGTGGGCTCGATTCATATTAGACTGGATTGAAATCCAGCCCTACAATATAAATCGTCCCTACGGGACTTTAAAACATCGTTTGATCAAACTTCAACGGATTGAAATCCGTTGCTACAACATCGATTATTCCTACGGAATTTTAAAAAATTTAGCCAATCTTAATTCAACTACCTCATTTAAAATCAATAAATTAATATTGACTTAAGGTTCCATTAAGCCCAAAATACCTGCATCAGACATTCGTTACTATTGCAAAATATAACGACAACGAAAGATGTTCCACAAAACGATTTCTCTGCTATTCCTATTCGGATTATTTTCTGCGAATGCACAGCAAAATGATTCGATTACTAAAATTGACAGTACTTCCAATCATTTAAAATCCAATTACAAGCAACTAATTATTCCGGGTGTATTAATTGGCTATGGCGTTATTGGTCTTGAAAGTGATCAGTTGTTGAGTTTCAATCATCAAATTAAGGCTGAAGTCACGGAAGATATTGATGAAAAAATTACGATTGATGATTTCTCACAATATGCGCCTGCGGCATCTGTTTATGCGTTGAATGCTTTTGGTGTAAAAGGCAAAAATAATATGCGGGATCGTTCGGTAATATTTGTGACTTATTATGTTATAATGGCCTCAACAGTTTTGGGTTTAAAATCCATTTCGCATGTAGAAAGACCTGACGGGAGTTCGAACAACTCCTTCCCTTCCGGACATACTGCAACCGCTTTTGCCGGAGCTGAATTTTTATGGCAGGAATATAAAGACAAATCGATTTGGTACGGAATTGCCGGTTATGCCGTTGCCACCGGAACGGGATTATTTAGAATTTACAACAATCGCCATTGGATGACTGACGTCGCTGCCGGAGCGGGAATTGGGATTTTGAGCACCAAAATTGCATATTGGATAAATCCTTATATCACTAAAAAATTGTTCAAATCATCAGCCGAAAACAAATCAACTTCTATGATAATGCCTTTTTATAATGGACAGCAATATGGGTTGAGTTTTGCAAAGGTTTTTTAGTTTTTTTTGCCACAAAGGCGCTAAGACACAAAGTTTTTTTAAATAGCTTTGTGTCTTAGCGCCTTTGTGGCAAACTCTTGTTATGTATTCGAAGTATTATTCTTAATCTCTCGAACTTCACGTTTCAATTCTAAAAGCAAATCTTTCATTGCTCCAGTTTCCGTTGTTTCTTGTTTTTTATCCGAACGGCCGATATTGCATTCATATTCCCAAATCTCCAAAATATCAGAAGCTTTCACTTCGTAATTTGGATAAAAACGATTATCTGATTCTAAAACCAAAGTGTTCTTTTTGTTTTTATTGAGACGTTTGTAAACCATTCCCTCGTTTTTGGTAATGAGGATATACGTTTTTCCATCCATAACCTGACCCAGACTTTCTACATAACGTCCGATAATAATAGAACCGTCTTCGTGCGGAGGCATCGAATCGCCTTCAACAGGAAATCCGCGGTGTTTGCCCGGTCCTAAAAAAGGAAGCGAAACCTGCTGTAAACTCTCGATATATTCCGGATCAGCATATCCGTTTAGGTAACCGGCTTTTGCTTTTTGAGAAACAATTTCAATAAAATTCTCTCCAAACCGATCAACCTGAATGGGTAAAATCAATCGGTTTCCTTCCAGTTTTATCAGATTTTCGACGTCTATTTTTCGGATATCCACAGACAATATCAGGTCAATACTCATGTGAAAATATAAAGCAATCTGCTTTAAGATATCATACGGTGCTTCTGAAGTTCCGTCTTCATATTTAACATACCTCCCTCGGGTAATTTTAAGGTTTTGAGCTAATTTCTCTTGTGATATTTTATGTTTAACTCTTAATGCTCTGATATTATCTGAAAATAAAGACATAGATTAATTTGTTATAATTTGGAACAGCAAATATACAAAAAAATGTTATCACCTGTGCTAATTTTGTCTTGTTTAAAAACCCCATCTGAGTGATTATGAAATTGATAAATCTAAATACCACAAAAACACTTGAGTTTTATATTCCCGACAGCGGTTCCAAAGTGGAGCTTCCTTTCTTTGATGTAGGTATAAGTGCAGGTTTTCCCTCACCTGCTGATGATTTTATTGAATTGACAATTGATCTCAACAGGGAATTTATTAAACATAAAGACACAACTTATTTTGCCAGGGTCAAAGGTCATTCTATGAAAAATGCCGGTATCAATGATGGTGATCTACTCATTATTGATAAAAGTCTTGAACCTCAAAACAACAAAATTGCTGTCTGCCAGATTGATGGTGAATTTACGGTAAAACGGATCAAGATAGAAAAAGATATGATTTGGCTTATCGCCGAAAATGAAGATTATGAGCCTATAAAAGTAACTCCCGAAAATAATTTTGTGATTTGGGGAATTGTGATTCACAGTATTAAGTCTTTTTAAGTTGTCAGTGTGAGCGATCCCGTGGCTTCGGGATCGCTAAGGGTAACAAAACAGAAACAGAAACAGAAATAGAAATACATTTAGAAATGTTTGCTTTAGTCGATTGTAACAATTTTTATGCTTCCTGCCAAAGAGTATTTGAGCCGAAATTAAGAGGAAAACCTATTGTGATTCTCTCTAATAATGACGGTTGTGTTATTTCGCGTTCTGATGAAGCGAAAACTTTAGGCATACCGATGGCTATTCCTGCTTTTAAATATGAAGCAATTTTTAAGGAGAAAAACATTTTTGTTTATTCTTCTAATTATCCATTGTATGGTGACATGAGTAATCGGGTAATGAACATGCTCCGGACGTATACACCGGAAATTGAAATCTATAGCATTGATGAAGCTTTCCTGAAATTTTCGGGCTATGAACTATTTGATATGAACGAACTTGGACTAAAAATACGAAAAGAAATAACACAAGGAACCGGAATTCCCGTAAGTATTGGTTTTGCCCCTACTAAAGCTCTGGCGAAAATGGCTAACAAGATTGCCCGGAAATTTGCCGACCGTACACAAAATGTTTATTGCATAGACTCGGAAGAAAAAAGAATCAAAGCTTTAAAATGGACTAAAATCGAGGACGTATGGGGAATTGGGAGAAAACATGCCAAAAGACTGAAACTGAAAAATGTTACTACCGCTTATCAGTTTACCCAGCTTCCGGATGCCTGGGTACGAAAAGAGATGGCTGTTGTGGGACTTAGGTTAAAACATGATCTGGAAGGAAAACCGACGTTAGATCTTGAAGAAGCAAAAGACCGAAAAATGATAGCCACCACAAGATCATTTGAAAGGCGATATACTTCATTTGAACAAATTTCAGAACGCATCAGCACATTTACAGCTTCTTGTGCAGAAAAATTACGTCGTCAGGATTGCCATTGCAATATGGTTACGGTTTTTATTCAGACTGATTTTATGGGCGGAGAAAACTCTCAATATTCACGAAGTATTACAATCACTACTGATTTTCCGACCAATTCTACCATTGAACTTAACAAAGCGGCACAGAAAGGTTTTAATGCCATTTTCAAGCCAGGATACCGCTATAAAAAAGCAGGGGTAATTGTAATGGGATTAACATCAAATAATGAAACGCAACTCAATTTGTTTACAACCTCAAATCCAAAACATCAGCCTCTGATGAGTGTTATTGACAAAATGAATCAGTGTTATGGTGAGAATAAAATCAAATTCGGTGTACAGTCTTTAGGCCGGCAATGGAAAATGAAACAGGACAGGCTGTCCCCAAAATTCTCTACGTGCCTTAAAGATGTGATTATAGTTAAGGCCTGAGACTCACCATTCATTAAAAACTGTAATTCAAATTCATTATATCTTTTAAATCACAACTATTAATCAGATTACCCAAATATACAGCTATAACAAACCTAAAAAATAAGTTATGAAACTATTTAACGACACTGAATTATTTACCACAGGTTCAGGAGGAAAAAAAATATTTGACCTGCCTGACACAGAGCTTATTTTGATAGATAATTTCTTTACTAAAGAAGAATCTGATCATTTTTATGAAAAATTACTTCATCAGACTAAATGGAGGGGGTATCAAATGGAAATTTTTGACAAAACTGTTACTGCTCCCAGAATGATCGCCTGGTATGAAGACAAAGATAATATCGGTGCAGATCAAAATGGTCCAGACTGGACTTATGATCTGCTTACCATCAGAAGCAGGGTAGAAAAAGAAACACAACTTGAATTTAACAGTCTGCTGCTGAATTTGTACCGAAACGGGAATGACGGTGTTGGATGGCATAGCGACAAGGAAAACAACCCGGGTAAAGACCCGATTATTGCATCAGTAACTTTTGGAGAGACGCGAATATTCAGACTTCGTCATAAGTTTAGAAAAGACATCGCTCAGGTTGAAATTCCATTGCATCACGGATCTTTTTTGCTGATGGCCGGAACTACAAATAGTTTTTGGCAGCATCAGGTTCCAAAAACTGCCCGAAATGTATTACCAAGAATAAATCTGACTTTTAGAAGAACAGACAGAAAAACAGAATAGTATAAAATGTATTTAAGCATAATAACAGCTGGGGTTCACGTCAGAAAAAACCTCAAAATCAAGTGTATAAAATAAAATAGTGGCTTCTTATCAATTTATATTAGGCAACACTTATCTTTTTTACTATTTTTCAACTTTTTTTCCAATAATATTTTACCCAATGGCAAAATTAAACAATGATTTAACCCGTTTTTTAGAGGCACAAAACAAGCTCTATCTTACAGCTCTTACCGAACTTAAAAAGGGAAAAAAAGAAACCCATTGGATGTGGTTTATTTTTCCTCAGATAAAAGGATTAGGCAGAAGTGAAATGTCCAAATTGTATGCCATCGAAAATCTTCAGCAAAGCGAAGAATTTCTTGCGCACCCGGTTCTTGGAAAGCATCTTATTGAAGTTTCCAAAGTTCTTTTAGAGTTTAAAATGAAATCGGCTGAATCAATCCTTGGTGATTTGGATGCGCTCAAATTGCAGTCCTGTATGACCCTTTTTAGTTTAACAAATAATACCAATCCTGTATTTCAGGAAGTATTGGATGCTTTTTTCTCCGGTAAATTTGATACGCTTACGCTGTCCATAATAAATGAAATGATACATCCTGCTTTACAGCAAACGGAAATCTAATTTGAATTAAACTTTAAATAGATTCAGTGAATAAATAAAAAAAACGTCTTGTGTATAACAAGACGTTTTTTTTATTTATAAATCTTAGAACCTTAGTTCCTCAGTATCTTAGCTACTTTCCTTTTTAAGATTCTTTCGGTTTTGTTAAATAATAAACCGGTATTCCGGCTAACATAATTAAAACTCCCCAGCCACAGGTAGAGAATTTTGTAAATAACAATGAAATACAAACTGCAGCGGCTACTATGATATAAAGCATTGGTAAAAATGGATATCCAAAAGCTTTGTATGGTCTTTCTGCATCAGGCATTTTTTTCCTTAAAATAAAAATTCCGTAAATGGTAAGAATGTAAAAAATCAAAACGATGATGATTACAAAGTCTAATAAATCTCCATATTTTCCGGTAAGACATAAGGCAGAAGCCCAAAAACACTGTGCCCAAAGTGCCCATGCAGGAACACTAAATTTGTTTAATACGGCAGCTTTCTTAAAAAACAAACCATCATTTGCCATTGTATAATATACTCTCGCTCCTGCCATAATCAATCCGTTATTGCAGGCAAAAGTCGAAATCATAATCATGATTGCGATAATTAATGCCCCACTATTACCAAAAATATATTGTGAAGCCACAACAGCAACACGATCTGATTTTGCAGTTGCTATTTCGTCAAACGGAATAACAGCCAGGTACATTAAATTTGTCAATACATAAATAACCGTAACAATAAAAGTTCCAAGGAATAAGCTGAAACCAACGTTACGCTTTGGGTTTTTAATTTCTCCGGCTATAAATGTTACTCCATTCCAGGCATCACTTGAAAATAAAGAGCCTACCATTGCTGCAGAAATCCCGGTAATTAATGCTGTTCCACTAATAGGTAACCATGATCCGTTTTGAGAATTATACGCGCGTGGTGTCCAAGCATCTGCCCAGTTAGCATCCCAGATTGATGCTTTCGCAGCAAGCGTTAATCCAAAAACAATTAATCCAAGCAATGATAATATTTTAATAATCGTTAGGATGGTCTGTAGAATTTTCCCGTTTTTTACCCCACGGCTATTAATGTATGTTAGTAAAATAATCGTAAAAATTGAAACAATCTGAGCTGCATTAAGTTTAAAAAAACCTAACTCAAATAATATATTTTCGTCGCTAAAAGGCTCATAAAGATATGCTGCAAACTTAGAAAAAGCCACGCCAACGGCAGCAATTGTTCCGGTTTGTATTACAGCAAAGAAACTCCAGCCGTACAAGAAGGCAATAAGTTTATTATAAGCTTCTTTTAAATATACATATTGTCCCCCGGCTTTTGGAAACATTGCACTTAATTCGCCGTAACTCACAGCGGCAATAATTGTAATTAATCCTGAAATAAGCCAAATCAGCGTCAGCCATCCGGCAGATCCTACTTGTCTGGCGATATCTGCACTTACAATAAATATTCCTGAACCAATCATAGAGCCAACTACCAGCATAGTTCCGTCTAATAATCCCAGTTCTCTTTTAAAATGTTCTTGTTCTTGATTGTCGTCTTGCATTATTTTATTTTTTGGTTTTAGGGTTGGTTAAAGATATACTTTTTTCTGAAATTTTGGATTCTAGATTATTAATGAAAGATATATACTTTATTTCTTAAAAAGTTACAATATAGACTCATTATTTGTATATGTGTATTTTTTATAGAGCATCCAGAGGCTTCAGGGTAAGCTATACTTGAATTCCACGATAAAGTATATCATCCTCTACACAAATCGCTTTAATATAATTTATCAAATAAAAGTCATGATTACGGTTTCCCATAAAATATAACGTGTTGGCCTATTTAATTTTGAGAATCGAAAGAATTAAAATAATCCAATAAATAACATGGCGAGAATTATTTTACAAAACGAAAATATAAATCTTGATACAGAGAAAAGGCAAACTTTAGCTACGAGCTTTATAAGTGACAGAGATATTTTAAAAAAACGTTCAAAAAAATATCTTGATCTTATTTCCGGACTTGATGCTAAAACATTAACAGATACAAAAGGAATGAATGAACTCATAAAAGCTATTCAAGAAGAGTTTGGTACAGCTGAGCTTTCCAGTTTACCCTTAGGAATTCTTTCAAAATGTTTTTTAGGACATCCATATGAAGTACACACACTCGATTTAAGTGGTAGTCAAATTATCAGGCATTATAAAACGGCAGAAACGATGGAAGCTGATTTTGAAAAAGCCCGATCGCTTGCCAAACATAATGCTTATGCAATGGTCGAAATCTATAAAGACAAAATCATTTTGATTCGTGAAGACGGATCCGCAACAAAATTATAAGATCATTTAACTAAACCAAAATAACTATGTCTCAACAAGTAATTTCTTATGCAGACCTTTCCATTATAAATAGTGCTTTAAGGTCAATCAGCTCAGATATGTCAGGTGTTCATTCTGAATTAGGAACATTAAATTTTAAACAAGACCAATTAGAAAGTGAACTTGTTAAACTTGCCGAATCTTTTACAGATTTTGTAGAAGCAGATTTGAAGCACAAAGCATTGCAACTTGCTGAAACCCGACAAGGAAATTTAAAACAAGACTTGCAAATCAAGTTTGGTTATTATGCTGAAGTACGACGAATGGCAACAGGAATACTTCAAGGTGTAGATACCGGGGTTGTAAGTGATGATACTTTAAAATTTACTACAGAAGAGGTAATGATAAAAGCACCCGGATATTGGTTAGCTCCGGCTTTAGTTAGTCTAGCAGCCTGGGTTAGAAATGATAAAAATACGACTGAAAAAGCACTAAATGAAGCACTAAAAAGAGATGATTATAAAACAACTCTCTTTTTTATGATGGTTATGCGTCGATTAACAAGAAATGACGCTAGTTTAAAATGGCTGGAACGTTATTTTATGCATCAAAACCCTCATAATCTTGATCGGGAATTTATCATAATCCTTGAAGCAGTCACTACTGGTGTTTTTCCTCCTGCATCAAAGCAATTAATGATGATAAACGTTAAAAACTGGCTTGACCAACTTACGCAAAGTGACACCTTTATAAATGAACAAAAATCACAATGGGTTAAATTCTTCGAAGCATTAGGCCCTTCATCTGATAGTAAATATCCCCTTCTTGAAAAATTTTCTCCAAACTGGAGTTCGCTTGACAATTCACTAAAAGAAGCCAAAACGCATGAGCTTTTGAATTCTCATTTTAAAAGCATTATCTCATCATCTGCTGACTTTTCTAAAGGTGTTAAAGTTCAACTAGATGAAATTCTATCTTTATTGGTTACAAATTTTGATGACGAAGAATTACCATTGCAAGAACAAGTTAGATTTAATCAACTTATTATTCAAATGGATGGAGATAAATCTGCAGCACAGGCCGTAATGGATGCAGAAAAACATATTTTTGATGAACAGGTTGATTTTTTACAATTATTAACAAATGCATCTTTTAATCCTGAATTATCGGGAGCGTCTAAGGTAACTCAAGCACTTGCTGTTTCAATCAGTCAGCCCTGGATATTAGAATCATACGACACATTTACAGCGCAAAGCAGAAATAAAATTCCTCAAAATATTGAGATTTCAATTGATGATTTCAAGGCTTCAACAAAAGATGGAAGCGAAGAAAATGAACTTTTAAAAGATCAGGAAATATTCTATAGTAAATTATTAGAGACAGAACTTAAAAAACTTTCATTTCCTTATGCAGGTGTCATTATTGGCATATTAATTTGTTTACTGGGCCTCTGGGCCTTTAGCCTTCATCCTATCGTTGGCTTTTTAGGATGTGGTATTGGCGGTGTAATAATCTGGAGTTCTATTAATAATCATAAAAAAGCAAAAAAACAGATCATTGAGAATATAGAAAACCGAAAAACAAAAGCAAAAGAGATACTAAGAGGCTGTCTTGTAGAAAGTGTGGATTATCGAAGAGAACACAATATAGAAGATAATAAGGCAGAACAAGTAAGACAGCTATTATCTTCAATTACTCCTGAAGATTTTTCAAGTGTATCGAAAGAAACGGCAAGAAGTATTATCTAACATTTAAAAACTAGAGACATGACCAAAATAATTTTAGGTAATCATTCGGAAGAATCTGAAAATACCTCTTATGAGACAAAAAAGGAAATCATTGTAAAACCTAATTTATTTCAAGGCAGGACCGAAGCAGAATTAGGCAATGCAAAATTCCCGGATTGGGATATAATTCCGCCAACCCAGTTTATAAATCCCCGAATAAAATTACAATAATGAAAGGCCCTATAACTTATTCTGAGTGGACAATTCTACTTGATAAATTTGGTAATGGAGATGATGCTGCTATTGAAGAATTGAATATAGGCAGTTTTATCGTTGATGCCGGAACCGCAACACGTTTCTATACTAAAGTTGAAGAAATATACAAAAAACGTAAGCAAAGTTGGCTGGATAATTTTCAACGATCCTTCCATTTTCAAAACTTTAAAACAGAAGATGAGTTTGAAATTGCTCTAAGAAATGCCAAAAAAAACCTTTCGCCACTTATCAAATTTGTTCTTTTAAAGGGCTTTCCTGAAGACTTAAAAAAAACATTAAAGAAAGATCTTGAAGATTTTATTATTGAAATAAAAACATCATTAAAAAACAATGTTTCTAAAATTTCAAAAGGAAGAGATAAAATGTTGATCTTATTAAATGCCTTTGAAATAAGTATTATTTCTGAAGAACCTAAAATCGATGTAAATAACAATTTCCAAAATACAAACGAAATAATTGCTCCTATGGGCAGAAAAATTATATTTTAAAATGGCTAATAAAACAGAATTTAAGACTTCGCTTTTGCGAATGTTTAGGGCAAGAATACCTTTTATCTCTATTCGAAGTATCGAAAGGGCGAGGGTTTTAGAAGTTATTCAGCAATTAGCGGAAGAGATCAATATTCCGATTTACTTTCATAGCTTATCACACGGAACTATTGATATAAAATCAAAGAAAAGTGTCAATGATGATCGTTCGATTGCAGGTGGTTTAGACTACGCTGTTCAAAACATTTCGCAGAGACAAAACTTAACTTTTATTTTTACAGAAGTAAGCGATATAGAAGATGATAATTTAGTCTCAAGACATCTTTATGATTGTGTGATTCAAGCTATAGAAAGAGGAGGTAGTATTTGTTTAATTACCACCAAAACTATTTGGCCTCAATTGCAGCGTCTAGGAATGACCATTACTCTTGATTCTCCAAATGAAGAAGAAATGCTGGATGTGGTAAAAGAATGTGTCATGCCGTATAAAGGCTCAATCCCACTAGAATGGGAAGAAACAGATTATAAAATGGCTGCAACAATTTTAGCAAATATGACTAAAATTGAAGCCGAGAATGTCTTGGCTACCCAGATGGCAAAAGGTTCCTTAACAAAAGACGACATAAAAGAATTAAGTAACGCAAAAGATAAATTATTTAGTGATATATCTGGGTTAGAAAAGGTGAAAATTGATTCTTCTACACTATCGGTTGCTGGCCTGACAGGATTACAGCATTGGCTGGATAACCAAAAACAACTTTTAACGGCAGACTTAAAAGCAAGAAAGATGAGGCCACCAAGAGGAGTTTTGTTAGTGGGAGTTCCAGGATGTGGTAAATCTTTATCTGCTAAATTTATTGCAGCCAATTGGAATCTTCCGTTATATCGTTTAGATCTTGCCGCTATTCAGGGACAATATTTGGGACAATCTGAAAATAGATTAAAAGAAGCATTGGCATCTGCAGATAATGCAGCACCATGCGTATTATGGATTGACGAAATTGAAAAAGGTCTTTCTGGAGCAACTGGTTCTAATGATGGAGGAACCTCTACAAGAATGGTAGGACAATTTTTGTTTTGGCTTCAGGAAAGCATGGCAAAAGTTTTTGTTGTATCGACAGCAAATGACGTTAGCAAATTACCACCAGAACTACTACGAAGAGGACGCTTCGATGAATTATTTTTTGTTGACTTGCCCGGAGAAATTGAACGATTAGATATTATAAATCTTTATGTAAAACGTAATTTACTGACACAACCTTCAGAGCATGTATTAGGACAACTTGTTGAAATTTCAGATGGATTTGCTGGCTCAGATATTGAGGGTGCAGTACGAGATGTTGCAATTCAGGCAGTAATTCATGGAGATAACTTTGTGGATGATAACCTTTTTGAAAAATGTTTTAAAAATATTGTACCATTAAGTAAAACCGCACCAGAAAAGATTGAAGCGATTAGAATGTGGGGAAGAGAAAGAGCCGTTCCTGCATCTGGAGTTTCTTGGCAAACTTCTATAAATGATAAGACAATAGGCAAACGCTCCATTATAATTTAAAAAATTAAACGAATAAAAACTTTAATATATTAACTCCAACTGCAAGCATTACGTCTTGCAGTTTTTTTATGTATTAAAAGCCTTTTGAATTTTGTTTTTTGAATAGCAATATTATTTGCAGTATTCTATATTTTATAGGATTGATAAATTTATAATTATTAACTTTATTTGAGATTTTTTCATAGAATTAAATCTTCATCGTTAAACATGAAAAAAGGAATTACTATAATTTCTCTTATTTTTTTCTTGTGAATGAACAATCTTTACTTCAACTTTAAAAGTGTTATTTAATTTTAAAACAATACTATGACATGGGATCCAAATAAATATAACGAATTTAAAGAAGACAGATATAAACCTTTTGGAGATCTTACCAGCCATATCATTGACAAACCAAATCTCAAAGTTCTAGATTTAGGCTGTGGCACAGGCGAATTAACGCATAAACTTTACAATCAGCTTACAAATCCATTTGTCATCGGAATTGATTCTTCGGCTGAAATGCTGGCAAAAGCTCCAAGTCAGGAGAATATAGAATTCAGGCAATTGTCGATTACAGAACAATTAGAACAGGAAAGTAAATGGGATTTAATATTTTCGAATGCCGCTTTACAATGGGTAGATAATCACCAGGAACTTTTCTCAAAAATAATTTCCAGAATAAATCCGGGTGGGCAATTGGCCGTACAAATGCCACAACAAACTGAAAACACCCTAAACAAAATATTATCAGAATTAGTAAAGGAAGAGCCTTATGCATCCTATTTACATAATTGGACACGCCCCTCGCCTGTTCTGACTTTAGACGAGTATGCTAAAATACTTTTTGACAATGGAGGGAAAAATTTGGTTTTATATCAAAAAGTATATCCTCTTATTTCTACCCAAAAAGATTCTTTTTTTGATTTTATTTCTGGATCTGCACTTACAGTTTATCAGGAACGTTTAAATAAGGATGAGTTTGAAGAACTATCAGCTGAATTCAAAAAAAGAATTGATATATATTTTCCAACTATTCCGTCAATCTACGCTTTTAAAAGATTGCTTATGTATGCCACTTTTTAGGATCTGAAATTTAATAGACATTTCTATCAAAATTAACCTGGTTTTTTAATTAAAAGATATTGAACTTCATCCGAACTTTAGGATTCAAAAGATTAAACAAAAAAAGTACTTATATACAACAATCAGTTGTTTTTATAATGCCATTTGATTACAAAAAGGAAAAATACACATCCCAAATTATTAAGAAACAGCATTTTAATAAACAAAACAATCTCTGTAATAAATTTAACAAGAATTAATACCTTTTTCATGAAACAATTCTATTTTTTTATTAAATTTGAAATGAGCGTCATAACGACACTTTGACTTTTATTATTAACAATTGTTTATATTTAATCAAAATTTAAATCCCCTAAAATTTTTGATTAGACGGTTACAGATTACATACTCGTTCATATTGGAATCAGATTACTAACCTACAAATCAAAAATTATGTCGAAAGGCCAAATTTTAAAGAATTTACGTTTTCCAAATGTTTTTATTCTACTGTTAATTGTATTTATTTCTTGTGCCTTATTAATCTGCATTAACTTTTTTACAATCAAAATTTTATCTGCAAACAGGGCTTATGTAAATGGTGAATCGCATTACTCAAAAGGTCAAAAAGATGCTTCACGGCATCTTCTTACTTATCTTTATACAAAAGACCCCAATCAATGGAAACTATATAAAGAAGAATTAAGGGTTCCGCAAGGTGATGGTACTGCACGAATAACCCTTTTGAAAGCCGGCGATAATGAAATTGCCAGAAAGGCTCTGCTCGTGGGTCGTAATCATCCTGAAGATTTAGACGATCTTGTCTGGTTATTTGTCAATTTCCGGCAGGTTTCCTTTTTAGCAAAAGCCATTAACGAATGGGAACAAGGAGACAGGCTAATTTTCAAATTATTTATTATTGGCCAACAAATAGATGCCAAAATCAAACATAACATATTAACTTCTGAAGATCAGCAAAAATTTCTTCAGCAAATTAGTATCATCAGCGATAAACTTACAATTAATGAACGCAATTTTTCTAATACGCTTGGAGAAGGAACGCGCAAAATAAAAGATTTACTGATCATTACTAATATCTTTTTTATTTTGGTCATTGTCTGCAGTGTTTGCATTTATTATTCTATAATGGTCAAAAAGCTTATTCTTTCTAAAAAGGAGATTGAAGTCAAAAATGAAAACCTAATATCGGTGAATCATGAACTGGACCGCTTTGTTTATAGTGCATCGCACGATTTAAGATCACCTATAAGATCTCTAAAAGGTCTTATTGAAATTACACAATCAGAAAACGACATTATTCAGATCAGGAACTACCTTACCTTAATGCATCAAAGTCTTGCCAGGCAAGATCAGTTTATAAGCGATATTATAGATTATTCAAAAAACAAACGGAAAGAGATTGTTATAGAACCTGTAAGCCTTCATGAATTATTTGACGAAGCTATATTGCAATTGATGCACATTGAAAATGCGAACCGAATTATAATTAGTAAAGAATTACAAATTGATCAGATTTACAGTGACGGGCTTCGTTTAAAAATCATCATTTTTAATTTACTCTCAAATGCAATAAAATATGCAGACAGCAGTAAAAAAGAAATGTTTATTTCAATTAAAACCTACATCGCTGATGGTTTTAATAAAATCGAAATATCAGATAACGGAATTGGAATTAAGGATGAATATAAAGACCGCATTTTTGATATGTATTTCGGAACCAACAAAAATAAGGGTTCCGGATTAGGTCTTTATATTGTAAAAGAAGCTGTAGAAAATATTAAAGGAAATATTTATGTTTCTTCTGAAAATAACATTGGAAGTAAATTTACTGTAACAATCCCGGAATCAAACGGAATTTAAACCTGTATTTACTGATAGAGAAACGTTATTGATTAGCTTGTCATTATCAACAATTATTGACAAAAGTTCTAATAAAGTTATTATTGCAGAATACGATTTACCTGCGAAAAATTCCTTTCATAATAAGCTTCTTTTGTTGAAGAAATCATCACTCCCCCATGGGTAGAAGAATGCACAAATTTGATTTCACCATCAGCAACTTCCACAACCATTCCAACATGATTAATCTGGCGTCTGCCGTTTGTTTTAAAGAAAATTAAATCTCCTTTTTGTGCTTCCTCCGCATTAACTTTTACACCAACGCGCGATTGCTCGATAGAACTTCTTGGCAATTTGATATCAAAACTATTGAAGGTACAAATCATTAACCCGGAACAGTCAAATCCGGCTTTTGTAGTTCCACCGGAACGATAACGAACTCCAATATTTTGTGTTGCATTTTCGATTAACTGATTAATTAAATCCGAATGATTATTTGGTCTTACGTAAGTCGAATCTGTTTTAATATCCGTTTTATTTTCTGCTATTTGCTCCGGAGATGAAGTTGAAATTTCCTTTATTTCATTAGCGGCTTTTGCAGCTTGTATAGCATCTGCTTTTTCTTTTGAAACACGAATCTTCAAAAGATACCCTACCGGAACTTTGCCTTTTACTGAAGGATTTTGTTTTTCTAATTCAGCTACAGTAATACCATATTCTTTTGAAATTCCGTATTTGGTTTCTTTAGGCAAAACTTCTCTGTACAATTCAACATCCGTAGAAATCGAATTATTTTCTGCTGGTTTATCTGCTATCGCAACAGTATTTGAAACATCTGATGGAATGTTAATTTGCTGACCAATTTTTAAACCTTCCGTTTCTAATAGAGGATTTGCTTTCTTCAGATCTTCAACAGAAACATTATATTTTTTTGAAATTCCCCATAGCGTTTCTTTTGCTGAAACTTCGTGCAGACCAGGCGCACTGTTATATTTTTCAACCTGATTGTTTGTTACAACAGCTTTATTTTTATTGGGAATTAAGAGTGTAGAATTTAATTTTAGAACTTTAGGTGCATTAGGATTAGCATTGGAGATATCTTTTACTTTTACTCCATATTTTTTTGCAATTACACTAAGGTTATCTCCAAGGGCACGACGAACTTCTTTTAAGGTATCGGCAACGTTTACTTCTGTAATTTTACCGTGTACTTTTAATATATGGAACGCTTTATCTAACTTATCACT
>NZ_QETH01000047.1 GCF_003105115.1 Flavobacterium sp. HTF
TGAAAGACTTGTAAGTAAATTATTCCACATAAAAAATCCCATTCAAAACTGAATGGGATTCTTAAGTTAATATCTGCGATTTATAAATTCATAATATAACGTTTTTGATAAAAAAGTTTCATTCTGATATCGCTGAATTTCTCCTTCTCTCGGATCATCGACAAATAAACTTTCTAAATTATTCTGCTTGAAATACTCTCTGCGGACTTCATCATTAAAATTTAAACTGCTCAGGAATCTTGGTTCTACACCTTTGTTTACTGAAATATTATAATTTGTTATGAGATTTCCCCAGTTGACAAAACTGCATAAAAGTATCGTTCCGTAGAAATACCAAACCATATGGTTTATAAGATAGGCATTTGTCTTTTGTCTGGTGATTTTGAGAAAAGTAATGACCAGCCCAATAATTGCTAAGATCAGAAAAGCGTAAACGCCTAATCTTTTATATGTCAATCCGAAAAACGAAACGTATTCTGAATTTTTTATAAACGTACTTACAATCAGAATACCGTTTAGAACAATCCAGAGTTTAGAAAGGCTTTTTAGTTTTGAAGCCTTTTCATCAAAGTTGAATCCGCCTTTAAAATAAAACAAGATTACCCCAACAGCCATCAAAATAGAAAATATAACCGAATTTACTCTTTCGTGTGTAGCTGCACTTAATTGAGACGTTTTCACAACCTCAAAAAATTGTTCATAATTATACGTTACAATAAAAACGAGAAGCAGTGCATTGAGCAGAAATAATGTAATCTCTCCACTCTTTCTTTCAAAATCGAGGTCAAGAAATGAAAATGTATTTTGATTGGTAACCTCGCTTATGTTACTAAAATCATTTTCCAGAAGTTCATTTTTATCATAACAGATATCCGGAATCCAGTAATTCCAGAAAGTAAATGAAATATAAAATCCAATACCGGAAATCAGGAAAAGCTGCAGAATGTCAATATCTAACCGATAATCTGTAAACAGAGATGAAAAGTGATCACTTCCGAAAGAATAAACTATAAAAAACAAAATTAGAAATACGGCAGGAATCATAAAATAAGCAATCAGCTTTTTCGCCCAGTTATTATTGATTTGTCTCTGCGGAAGCCATTGATTAAACATTAAAATACGTCCCAGAGAGGCAAATCCGTTTAAGAATACCAAAGGAAAGACCTGAATAACCTTCAGCTTTGTTTCCTGTGTTTTAAACTGTAAAAAAATAA
The DNA here is from genome assembly GCF_003105115.1 of Flavobacterium sp. HTF. GTDB lineage: Bacteria > Bacteroidota > Bacteroidia > Flavobacteriales > Flavobacteriaceae > Flavobacterium. The sequence continues at coordinate 1,215 of NZ_QETH01000047.1, forward strand.
CAGACATAGACATTGCCAAAAAAGACGGAGGATCCCCATACCAGGCAAAAGCAAGGCACGATAAGACCGATGCAACTACTAAAACCAGATGAGACCGGTGTGTAAAACGATCCTGGAAGTTAAAACAAATAAGGCCGGTTAAAATCAAACCGAAAACGCCAAGGTTAAGCCCTGGCCCTTCCTTGTAAAAAAGCAGTAGAAAAGCAATACTGCAAACTAAGATTAATTGGATTTTTTTCATGATGATTAAATTTAAAAGTACTTTGTAATTCAAAGTTTTTAGATAAAAAATTTTTGTTGTTAGAATTTCATTAATTTTTCAAGATTATTTAGATGCTCTTTAAAAGCGGCGCGCCCAAGATCGGTAACTTTATAAGATGTTTTAGGTTTTTTGCCCACAAACTCCTTTTTTATTTCAATATATTCTGCTTTTTCCAGTGCAGAGGAATGACTTGCTAAATTACCATCTGTGATATTCAAAAGCGTTTTCATTTCTGTGAAGTCAATCCACTCGTTTACAATCAGAATAGACATTATACCTAATCTGACACGACTTTCAAAATCCTTATTTAATTTATCAATGATTCCCATTGGCCTATTTGTATTTTCTGAACATTACTAATCCGTACAAGATATGTAAAATACCAAAACCAAGAATCCAAAAAATCAAACCATATCCTAAAAAGAAAAGAGATATAAATCCTAAAATCAATTGGCAAAAGCCTAAATATTTGACATCCGAAAATGTATATTTTTCTGCATTAACAAGCGCCAGTCCATAAAAAATTAAAGTTGCCGGAGCTATCAAAACATATATCTGATGATACAAAAGTGCCAGGCAAAAAACACCTCCCGCAGTTAAGGGAACGGCCAGATTAAAAAGCATATTTTTTGTTGCTGTAGTCCAGACAGGCAAATTGTCTTTTTTGCTTTTTCTAAGTGTAAAAAATATTCCAAAAGTCAAAGCAAAAACCAAAATGATAATCCCTGTAAGAATTAATTCTGAAACCAGATTAGCAGAATATAAGACATGTTCATCATTGAAGTAATCCACTCCGTTTACTCTAAATAACTGGTAAACATACATTCCTCCTATCAGAGCAGATAGTCCGGCAAAAACTCCCGAAAGCCCGCTTAGGGATATAAATCTTGAAGAACGCTCCATCATAGAGCGGATATGTGACAAATCTTCTTGGTGCTTCTGATTCATAATTAAAGTACTTTGAGATACAAAGTTATATTTTATTTTGAAATGACAATACAAAAAGGCAGCTTTTTTGAGAAAAGGGATTCAGGAATTAATTTACTTCATAAAGATTATTCTCATTTGTTTCAAAATTTTGAAATTTATACAATAAAGAAAACATTACATAACGCTTTAAAACATTGCTTTCTGAATCTACAACAGCTGTTGGAGTGATTGTTCTCGAAGTACTCTGATTTTGATTCAGCAAATCATAAACTTTCATTTTGAGTGTAAACTGCTTAGCGAATTTGTAGGATAAACTAGTATTCCACAAATAGAAATCTCTTTTGTATGATCCCGAAATATTCGAATTATTGGTATAACCAAAGTCGTTGCCCAGGACCCAATTCTTAGGCCAGAAGCTTGTCATTTCGATATTAAAATTATGAGTCGTATTTGAAGTTGAACTTAAAGAAGTATTGTTGTATCGTGTGTCATTGTATGCGAAATTATATAACGGTTTGATGCTTAACAAATCTCCATACTCATACGTAAATACAAAACCAGGTGTCAGTCTAAATGTTTTTGCCTCATACAGCTGACCATTTGTAAAACCTTTATCAAAATTATAATTGCCATACATATTAAATCGCAGTCCAAATGTATTTGCCTCTTTCTTAATGGTTTTATTCCATTCTCCTCCTAATAACATATTGTATGTGCCCTCTACATTATCAAATGTTGAAATTTGTTTCCCTGAAGTGGTGTAGGCAGAGGTTCCCACAATCTGATTATCATAATATGTTGTATTAAAATGAACGTAATAACTCGAACGCGACTGAAAATCGTAATTTGAAAAACCTGCCTGCAAAAAATGAAAAGTTGAAGCTTTTAGATCAGGATTTCCTGTTCTAACAACTAAAGGATTATCTAAATTGGCAACTGCCAAAACCTGATTACTACTTGGAATTGAAAATTTACGCTCATACATCATAAGTATAGCTTGCGATTTTGTAATTCTGTAATTTGCATTAATTGATCCATTTGGTATAAAATAATTTTTATTCAAATCTGTTGTTTCCTTTAAATAAAGTGCATGATTTTCAGTCTTGATAACGGAAGTTCCTGTAGATACCATTAAATTAAATTTGTGCATACTAATATCAAAACCCAATTTCGGGTTCACTTCAAAACTATTAAAAGAGCTAAAATTACTAAGCGATTCATTAAAAATATCATATTTAGAATCCTGACCATTGCGATCAAATGTTTTTTTATCGTCTATCGTTTTTTCATAATCTGTAGTTACTGAAATATTTAGATTTAGTGAATCGGTTACTGGTTCTTTATATTGAAAAGTCCCTGTATATTTATCTCTATTATTTTTTTGAATAACATTCTGATTACGCAAATCATCAGGACTTGTTCCCAGTGCAAAAACTGTCAATGAATTTACCCTTGAATCTAAATCGTTTTGTGAATTTTCATTTTCAAGAGAAGCAGTAAAATATCTTCCTTTTTTCTTTGAGCTTGAAAAAAGCCTAATGGTATTTTTGAAATTAGTTTCATTTGTTTCATTTGTATTAAAAGAACTGCTGGAATTGATTAACTGATTATTCTCATCCCAGGTTTTTTTATCAAAATTATCTGCTGCTGTAACTTTTCCTGCTACAATGGCCGGTGAAAAGAAAATTCTCATTGAAGGAGAAACATTATAGCCAAAATGTAAATTTGCATTATGTTTATTAGAATCCCGATCGCTTTTTGAAGCAGATTTAGCTGTTAAAGAACCTGTTGGAAGTAATGTAAGTTCTGTTGTTCTATTGGTATTGTCCGAATTGGAATTTGTAAAATAATAATTCAAATCCATATCTGATCCCTTAAACCATTCATCAGTGTAATCTAATCCTGCCATATTCGTTTTTACCACTCCTGTTCCTCTGCCGCCTGAAGCTCCCGAACCATCGTTTCTTCCACCTCCCATACTATCAAAAACGTCATCCATAGAAAAGCCGGATGCATTAATATTATTAGAAGAAGCTAAAAAACTGATTCTTTTTTTTTCATTAAAATAACTCATTAAAGCACTGCCTTCATATCGCTCTGAGCTTCCGTAACCGCCTAATACTTTGCCAAACAAACCTTTGTTTTTATCTTTATCGATTGTTAAATTGATTGAAACATTCTCTGATGTCGAAGCTTGTTTGGTAAATTCCTGTTCCTTGGTTTTAGCGTCCGAAACCTGTACTTTATTTATCAACTCAGCCGGAAGGTTTTGAAGTGCCACTTTTCCATCGGTATCAAAAAAGGGTTTTCCGTTAACTAAGATCTGGCTAACCTTTTTGCCGTTTACCGTTATTTTTTTGTCTGTATCAACCGTTACACCGGGTAATTGTTTTAACAAAGCTTCTACATTGGCATCCGGGCGTAATTTAAATGAAGAAGCATTAAATTCTATGGTGTCTTTTTTTATCCGGATTGGAGCTTCATTTTTTATAACAACTTCATCCAATTCAATATCGTATTTTTTAAGCCTGATAACTCCTAAATCAATATTGTGAGTGAGTGTTTCTATCGTATCAGAGAACTCCAGATACCCTTCTGCTGAAATTTTTAAGATATTATTTTTATATCCTGTTTTGGTTTCTAATTTAAAGAGACCATTTTTATCTGAAAGTGTATAGGCTGCTACAGATGAATCTTTTGTATGAATCAAATAAATCGTAACGGATTCGATGGGCGAATCTTTTTCGGTAACAATTTTACCACTGATAACGGCATTTTTTTGCGCTAAAGAAGAAAGACCGTGCAAGAAAAACATCAGAAAGCTTAGCGTTTTTATCTTGTTTTGTATTGAAAAAAAATTATTTAAAAGAACTAAATTCTGAAAATAAAATGTGGGGAACAGAAGGTTTTTAAACATGGTAACAGATATTCTTGTAGGGCTTAAATTGTTTTCATTTTAATAGGAGCAAACTTAATTTATAAATTTTAACAAATTGCAACTAATTGTTAAAAAATCAGGAAACAGAATCGAATAAATGTTAATTTTTAGTCTGTCTGAAAAAACCTTTTTCTAAAACAGCTAACCGGTTTTTGAAACTTTTTAAAAATGAATGGTTATGGTGGCTGCGAATCTGCGTGAGGGATAGAAGTAAGCTACCGAAGTAGCACGGATAGCCCGACCCAAGTATAAACAACAAAGCCTACTCGAATGAATAGGCTTTTTTTATGAATATTTTAATTCAATTATTTTTTGGCACTTCTCATTTTGCGGGCCAAAAGTGTGTTTTTAAGTAACATTGCAATTGTCATTGGCCCTACTCCACCTGGAACCGGCGTAATGAATGATGCTTTTTTGCTTACTTCATCAAAATCAACGTCACCTTTAATAACATACCCTTTTGCGTTTGATGCGTCGTCAACACGTGTAATTCCAACGTCGATAACAGTTACCCCATCTTTTACCATATCGCCTTTTAAAAATTCCGGAACTCCTAAAGCTGTAATAATGATATCGGCATTTTTAGTGAATTCAGCTAAGTTTTTAGTACGACTATGTGTTAATGTAACTGTCGAATCTCCAGGATTTCCTTTACGGCTCATCAGGATACTCATTGGACGTCCAACTATATGACTTCTTCCAATTACAACAGTATGTTTTCCTGAAGTTTCTACTTTGTAGCGCTCCAGCAATTCCATAATTCCGAATGGTGTTGCCGGAATAAAACTTTCCATTTCTAAAGCCATTCTACCAAAGTTCGTAGGGTGAAAACCGTCTACGTCTTTGTCAGGATCAATTGCCAATAAGATTTTTTGCTCGTCGATATGTTTTGGCAACGGTAACTGAACGATATATCCATCCAGATTATCGTCCTCGTTTAACTCTTTAATTTTAGCAAGCAGTTCCTCTTCGGTAATGGTTTCCGGCAGACTTACTAAAGTTGAATCAAATCCGATTTCCTGACATGATTTTACTTTACTTCCTACGTAAGTTAAACTTGCACCATTTGTTCCAACTAAAACTGCTGCCAAATGAGGTACTTTTCCTCCGGCATCTTTTATTAGTTGAACTTCGGCTGCAATTTCGTTTTTAATGTCGTTAGATGTTTTTTTACCGTCTAGTAGCTGCATTGTGTTGTTTCAGGTTTAAAGTTTCATGTTTCACGTTACTTGCGAAACTTAATATTTATTGAATTAAAAAAGTTTCAAATTTCAGTCTCTAACTTGAAACCTGAAACTTGAAACTTTTAATTTTATTATCTCGGCATTCCGCCTGGCATTCCTTTCATGCCTCCCATCATTTTCATCAGGTTTTTTCCGCCAGGACCCTGCATCATCTTCATCATCTTGCTCATTTGGTCAAACTGCTTCATTAACTGGTTTACCTGCTCGACCTTGGTTCCTGAACCTTTAGCGATTCTGGCTTTCCTTTTTACGTCGATTATGGCTGGCTTGCTTCTTTCGATTGGTGTCATCGAGTGAATGATCGCTTCAATATGCTTAAAGGCGTCATCTTCTATTTCTACATCTTTCATGGCTTTTGAAGCTCCCGGAATCATTCCAACCAGGTCTTTCATATTACCCATTTTCTTTACTTGCTGAATCTGCGTCAGGAAATCATCAAAACCGAATTCGTTTTTAGCGATTTTCTTTTGAAGTTTTCTTGCTTCTTCTTCATCAAATTGTTCCTGAGCTCTTTCTACAAGAGACACAACGTCTCCCATACCTAAGATACGCTCAGCCATACGATCCGGATAGAAAACATCAATTGCTTCCATCTTCTCGCCTGTACCTACAAATTTGATTGGTTTGTTTACAACCGATTTAATCGAGATTGCTGCTCCACCACGAGTATCACCATCTAATTTCGTTAAGATAACTCCATCAAAGTTCAGGATATCGTTGAACGCTTTTGCTGTATTTACGGCATCTTGTCCTGTCATTGCATCCACAACAAACAAGGTTTCCTGAGGCTGAATTGCTTTGTGGACACGTGCAATTTCGTCCATCATTTCCTGATCTACCGCTAAACGACCTGCTGTATCGACAATAACTACGTTAAAACCGTTTGCTTTGGCATGTTTGATTGCATTTTGGGCAATCTCTACAGGATTTTTATTTTCCGGTTCTGAGTAAACCTCAACACCTATCTGGTCTCCCACTACATGTAACTGGTTTATCGCCGCAGGACGGTAGATATCACACGCTACTAAAAGTGGTTTTTTGTTTTTCTTTGTTTTTAGAAAATTAGCTAATTTTCCTGAGAATGTAGTTTTACCTGAACCCTGAAGTCCTGACATTAAAATAATGCTTGGATTTCCGGAAAGATTAACTCCTGCAACATCTCCTCCCATTAATTCAGTAAGTTCGTCTTTTACTAACTTTACTAATAATTGTCCTGGCTGCAATGTTGTCAAAACGTCCTGACCAATTGCTTTTTCTTTTACTTTGGTTGTAAAATCTTTAGCAATTTTAAAGTTAACATCGGCATCTAAAAGGGCACGACGAACTTCTTTTAAGGTATCGGCAACGTTTACTTCTGTAATTTTACCGTGTCCTTTTAATATATGGAACGCTTTATCTAACTTATCACTTAAATTATCAAACATACTATTTTCTTTATTTGAAGTGCAAAGATAATCTAATTAGATATTTCAGGCAATTTTTATTTATGTGCAATTTTTTGCCACGAAGGTACAAAGACACAAAGTTTATTTTGTTTTTTCTTGTCAAGACACAAAGTTTTTTGTTTCTCGCAGATTTATCAGATATCAGATTGTTTTTAGATAGAATAGGAGAAAATCAGCTATATGTGATAAATCTGCGAGAGCAAAAAAAAGCGCAAAGAATAAAAACCTTTGCGCCTTTGCGCCTTTGTGCCTTTGTGGCAATTTCTTATTAGAATTGGAAATAAATAAACGGCTGTGAACCTGCAACGGCTGTTGCGTAAACAATCCAGTACACAAAGCCTAAAATTACAGCTTTTAAAAGTAAAGGTGTTTTATCAAAAACAAATTTCATTTTGTCTGTAATAACTTCAGGTAGAAAGTGCCAAACGTAACCAAAAAGCATTAGTAAAAACACATTTTTATATCCTAAAAGAATAGCTTTCCAATTTTCCGGTTCGAATGTTAGCTGACCAATATTATTAATGACCTGCAAAGCCGTATCGAAATCTCTGGCACGGAAAAAGATCCAGCAGAAAACTACAAAATGAAATGTAATTACGATTGAAAAGAATCTCCACAAGAAATTAGGACTTTTATCTTTTTTTGAAGGAAAGAATTCGCTGAAAATTTTATGAACTGCCAATGCCAATCCGTGTAGTGCTCCCCAAACAATGAACTGTGCTCCCGCTCCATGCCACAATCCTCCTAAAAGCATTGTAGTAAACAAGTTAAAATTGGTTACAGTGGTTTGGTTTTTCTTTTTTGAAAGCAAAAATGTCAGACAAAATAGTATAATTGACCCAATAGCGATTACCAATGGTATGATACTGGTATTGATATTTGACATCCCCCAAAGTAATAGTCCGAAGAAGAATAAACTCGGGAATAAAAATCCGGCAAAAGATCCTTCGCGGTTTCCTCCAATAGAAATGTATAAAAAGTCTTTTAACCAGGTTGATAAGGAAATATGCCATCTTCTCCAGAAATCGGTAATCGAAGTCGATTTATACGGGGTTCTAAAATTGACCGGTAATTTAAAACCTAATAATAAAGCAATTCCTATCGCCATATCTGAATAACCTGAAAAGTCACAGTAAATCTGAATAGCATATCCGTAAGAGGCCATTAAATTTTCAAATGAGGTGTAGGTCATTGGTGTATCAAAAACACGGTCAACAAAATTTACTGATATATAATTTGATATAACTGTTTTCTTAATTAATCCTCCGATTATAAGAAACAAGGCGTTGTTTACATCTTGTTTAGTAAGATTTAATTTTTGATAAATCTGCGGAAGAAAATCCTTTGCACGTACAATTGGTCCGGCAACCAGTTGCGGGAAGAAGGAAACGAAGAAAAGGTATTCGATATAGTTTTTTGTTGGTTTGATTTCTTCACGATAAATCTCAATAATATAACTCATCGACTGAAAAGTATAAAATGAAATCCCAACCGGAAGAAAAACATTGTGGAGTTCAAAATTCCCCTTGAACATATCATTGTAAGTCACAATCATAAAGTTCATGTATTTGAAATACCCCAGTAATCCTAAATTCAGAATAACACTTATTACGAGATATATTTTCTTTACGGTATCTTTCTTTTCCCTGTAAATAATCTGGCTTAATCCATAATCTACAACGGATGAAAGCAGCAATAACAAAAAGTAAATTCCGCTCGACTTATAATAAAAGAAAAGCGAAAAAAGAATTACGTATGTTAAACGCAAATAAAATGTTTTACGCAAAAAGGCGTAAACAAAATAGAAAACCAGAAAAAGCCCCAGAAATAAACCGGTGTTAAATAATAACTTTTCATCCGGATTGTATATAAACCAACCTTTAACCTGCTCGATTGTTATTGTACCAAAATTATGAACAAACCAATCATTTATGCTATTACCTGTTATCAATTTACTTTTTTAATTTAAAATTATCGTATGCTCTTAAAAATGCTTCGGTAAAGAGTTTTCCTTGTTTCTGATATCCTTTTTTAGAATAATGAACAAAATCCGGACCTATTAAACCTTCTGATCTCAATTTTCGGACTCCGTTAATGCCTCCAAATTCATCGTATAAATCCCAAACGGCAAAATCTTCTTTTTCTGCAATACTATTAATACGTTCTGCATAATCTTTAACGTAAACATTCGGCTTTCTTCCACGGTGAAGTGATGGCGGCGGTGTCATAACAATTATCGGAACATCAATTTTCTGTTCTTTGAGATTGCTTATAAATTCGCGTAATTCTCTCACATAACCAGAGGCTTCCATATTGTCGTAACTTTCATTTGTCCCTAGTGAGAAAATCAACAAATCAGGATGCAAAGATTTTAACTGCTCAAAAAACAAAGGATATTTATTATAATCTGAGAATTTTGCACCGTTTACTCCAATTCCGCTATAGGTTACTCCCGGAGCATTTTTCTCTAAAACAATTCCGCTAAGTTCATAATCTGCTGCTTCTTTATTTGGAATCAGATAAATTTTGTCTAATGCTTTTTCTGAATTATAATAATAAGAGAAGGAATCAGATGTAAGGTCTAAAGGAACATATTCTGAAGTTTTAATATTTTTAGGTCTTGTTTCTTTGGTAGGAATTCTTAATATTCTTCCCGCACGAATATTATTTGATTTTAAACCATTTGCCTTTTTAATTTCGGCAACAGAAACATTGTATTTATCGGCAATGATAGAGATTGCTTCTCCTTTTTTTATTTTATGCGTGATCACTTTTGGTTCCGTCGACTGAATAATATTTGTTTTGGACGACAGCGCAAGATCAAACATTTTTTGATTTTGAGGTGTAATGATGTGAATTGAATTAAACTTATACGCTTTATCTTTTACGTTCAGTTCTATTACAAAACCTGCATTATCCCTCCAAAGCCCAATTCCGCTTAGACCAACAGGATATTTTTTTGCCGGAGAAATGTTTCGGTAACTTTCCCAGGTTCGGTTCGAATAAAATCGTTCGTTATAAGAACCATTTGTTTTGGCCAGTTGATACGGAAAAACAAAACCTCTTCCTGCATTTCCGAATTTTTGCTGGAGTTTTTTTCTGATTTCATTAGTCATCAAATCCCCCTGAATGTGCGAATCACCAATATGCACAATATTTATTTTCTGATTACTGGCAGTTTCGTTTTCGTTTAATTTCTGAAAAACACTTTCTAAAACTTTAGCATTATATATGTGATTTCCTGTATAGGTTTCCATCATTGCCGAATCGATTTTAGCACTCATGTTTTTAGTTATTAAAAGTGGGACAGATTTTTGCGCTTCAATATTTGCTGAACATAAAAGACCGCAAAAGAAAATAATTAGTTTATTCATTTACACTATCTTTTAGAACAGATACGGAATCTGTTTTCGTTTTTCTGACTGGTTTTGGCTTTTCTGCCGTTTCGCGTTTTTCACGCAGTACTTTATATTCTTCGTAGCCTTTATTTAGCTGGCTGTATAATAAGTTTCCGATTGCTTTTGCTCCACGCTGATTAAAATGCGTATAATCTTTATTTGCTCTTGCCGGAGATTCATCTGCCCATTTTACCATAGATCCGTCACCTCCCATTAGTGTATAAAGGTTTACAAAACCGGATTCTGTATCAAGTGCATATCTTTTTTGTGCTTTCATCAAAGGAACTACTGCTGAGTCGGTTTTCATTTCAAGATCATATTTTGTCGATTTATCAGCTGTTGAAACAATCAAAATTGAAACTCCCGGAAAAGATTCTTTTATCTTATTTACGGTCTTCGTCATTCCTTTTTGGTACCAGGAATAGTTTTTGGTTCCGTAATTCAGTACGTTAGTTCCATAATGCAAAATAATCAGGTCATATTTCAGGTTGTTATTGAAGGCCTGCATAACACCTGCATCGAACATTGAAATAGGCAATCCTGAATTTCCTCTTTGTGAAAAGTTATCGACATGGACTCCGCTTCCGTTATCAAAATTAAAACCATAAATCGGAATAGAATCTGACTGTGTAAAATTTGCTTTGAATGTTTTTATGCTTCCTGAACTAACTTTTAGGGTATTAACCAAATTGCTCGGATTAAGCATTTTACGCAAAGTATCTTTTCCTATAATGAAATTAACATTTCCCTTTTTGTGTGATTTTCCGTAAAACAATGTTGGATTATCTAAGGCGGTAGAAAATTTATTCAAACCTGCTTCGTATTGTACCCAGGTCGTATTGGCTTTATCATTTGCAAAAAACACATGTCCGTTTACACCAAAAGGACTTGTTGGTCTTTTTACATTTAGGTAGGATTGTGTTTTCCAGTTTTTAGAAAAAAGTGTTTTTACAGAACCTCTTGAGGCTGAAGATTCTGAAATTATCGAAACAAAACCAACTCCGTTTCCACCAAAACGTTCTTGATAATTCATACGGACATCCTGTACAATTAAATCTCCGTCGGTCATAGAGTCTCCATAATAAGCTATTCTGACTTTATGTTGCGGATTTTTTTCCAGCTGATATAGTTTTTCGTAAAAAGAAATCAGGTATTGGTATCCTTTGTAATTCTCGAAAGTTTCAGACGGAAATTCGATTCCCTCAACGCCATCAAAAACAATTTTTTCACGGGCTTCTTCTCTTTCGTCTTCTGTAATGCTATCTGCATCCTTAGACAAAGAATCATTTGCAACCGATTCCAGAAGAAGGCTGTCAATAAGTACATTCTTGGAATCTATTTTACTATCCGAAAAAATTTTATCCGGTAAGATTTGTTTAAATCCAATGAATGCTATAAATGCTAATGCTACAATGGCAAAAGACTGAAAAAAATAAGATTTTGTATTCACTTAGTGCTTATAAATTTTGAAGAAGGTTTTTAAACGGTATGATATTTAATCTTTTTAAAAAACATCCGCAAAGATAGGATTAAACGTTAATTTTTAATTGTTTTTACTGATTAAAAATTAAAACAAAAAAAGAGGTCAGATAAATCTAACCCCTCTCAAAAAAAATAAAAAAAACAAAGCTAATGATTAACTAGATTTTAAAACCGTTTTCATTAAAAAACAGTCTGTTTCAGATCTATTAGAATGTTGTTGTGCTATTAGCCTGATATGCAAAATTAAAAGTATAATATCTCGCTACAGCAGTTGCAGGATCTGGATTTGCAGGTGCACCTTTATAATAACTTAAGATTTCAAATTTTGCATATTTACCATCATGAGTTTTTACAACAAATACTTTTCCTGCAATAGCAGAAATAATATTGTTTGATGAATTATAATTGTACCAACCCTTGTCGCTTCCTGTTGGAATTGCAAGAACTGTAGCAGCATCCTGAGCAAAAGTACTTGCAGCAGGAAACGCAGTTACGCTGGCAAATGTACCTGAAACTATACTCACTGCTGCAGATCCTTTTCTTTCTGGTTCACCTGCATCTGTGGTGATAACTTTTGTTCCTCCATTGACAATAATTGTTGTTCCGCGGAAAGCAATATCCCAATTATCATTAGTTACAATTTTATTTTCCGAGAAACTAAATCTTGTATATTCTCCACCAACCGGCTGTCCTTGTCCCCCTGTCTGTGGTGCCGGAAGATCAGAAACTTTTGTTGTTACAACTGCAGGAATTGTATCGTCTTTCTTGTCATCATCATTGCTACATGATGTTATAAAAATAGTTAGCGCTAAAAGCGAAAGTTTTAAAAAATTTGTTTTCATCGTAAAGGTGTTTAAATAATTGTTTGATTAAAAATTATATTGAATTCTTGCAAAAAGCTGTCTCCCCGCAAGGTTTGGTATTTGATCCGGATCTTTATAATCAAATAAATTATTGGCTCCTGCCTGTAGTAATAATTTATCTGTAATATTTTTGGAAGCGGCTAAATTTGCAATGAAATAACCATTTACAAAATCGTCGTATTTGTCTAAAATCTGATTGTTGTTTGAGTCAAATATTCCGTATTTGCTTCTGTAGAAAACACGTAAGTTGATATCTGTTTTAATTTTCGGAATAGTATATGCAACTTTTAGATTTGCTGTATGTTTGGATCTGTTGTATAATCCGAAATAATCTGATTTACTGATTTCAACCGTTTGTAATTCTGAATTTCTTATGTATTTATGATCATCAAAGTTGTCTACAACTGATTTGTCTTTAGCTATTAAATACTGATATCCCAGTGATACTGAAAATTCATTGCTAAACTTATAAGTTGAGTTAAATTCTGCTCCATATGTAAAAACTTTGCTTCTGTTGAAATAACTAAAAACATTTTGTCCATTGTTTTTTTGAGCAACTATTCCAGTATCTATTAAATTACTTATCGAATTATAAAAAGCATTTACATCCAATCTCAGTTTGTTCTTTTTGTAGAAAGTTCCAAAATTGTAGTTAACAGCACTTTCAGCTTCCAAAGGTTTATCAAAGCTTATTCCTTCTATTCTTTTCAAAATCTGACCTTCACTATCAAGCTGGTTCAGGCGGTCTTCAGCAACATTGTAACCCAAAACGGTATACCCAACTGATGGATTTGTGAAATCAAAAAATAATTGGCGGAAATCCGGTGCTTTGTATCCATAACCAACTGACCCTTTTAAAGAAAAATTCTCGTTGAATTTATAATTTACAGCCAATTTTGGACTCAGTTGAGACGCATATTCACTATGATTGTCATATCTGAATCCAGCAAGAATATTCCATTTCTCATTAGGATTATAATCGTATTGTATAAAAACATACTGAGAATTAAATTTTACATCCTTATCAAAATAGGTTCTGTCTAAACTCTCATAATTTAATCCTATTCCACCTGTTAGCTTGTCACTATCATTTATTGCTAAAGTTGTTCTGGTTTCAGGTCGAAAAAGCCATTGGTTGTAATACGTCCTATCATAAAACACATTATTTGGGTCATTTAAAAATGAATCATTCTTATAATTTGTCGTATACAATTCATATTCTGAGTATAATCTGGAATTCCATTTATGCTCAAATTTAATTTGTGAATTCCATTCATTTTCCTTTGCGTCTCCCTTGTAAATTTCAGATTCAATTAAGGCAACATTATCCATCTTTTGATTATAGAAACGATTGCTTACAGTCAGTTTTAGATTTTCTGAAAAATCATAATATAATTTTGGCTGAATGGTATAATTATAGAAACTTTCGACATTTTTAACAGCTGTAGTTTTATCCAGATCATACCCATCGGTTGAATAAAAATTTGTAAATAAATTAGCTGAGAATTTTTTCTTTTTCCAAAGAATATTGGTATTAGCATCATTGGTATTGAATGTGGCATAGCGATATGAAACAGTACCTTCCAATAGATCTTTTTTAGGTCTTTTTGTAATTACGTTTATAACTCCTCCCATAGCCTCTGAACCGTATAAAGCTGACGAAGCTCCTTTCACAATTTCAATTCTGTCAATATTTCCTACTGAAACACGTGACAAGTCCAAAACTCCTGAACTTCTGCCCACAAGAGGCACACCATCGATTAAGATCATTGTATAGGCAGCATCTAATCCTTGCATTTGTATGCCTTCAAAACCACTTTCATCCGGAATCAAAATAATACCTGTTTGTTCGTTCAAAATTTCATTTAATCTTGTTACACCAGATTTTGCAATTGCCTCAGACGTAATAATTGTTATTGGCAACGGCAACGAAGAAAGCGCTCTTTCTGTTCTCGTTGCTGTAACAACTGTTACTTCTGATAATTCATTTGCATCTATACTATCTTTTTGCTTTTCCTGCGCCGAAAGATTTACTATAAATAAAATAGCTGCAAAAAGGGTAATTTTTATTTTCATTATTTTTATTCATTCTTAATAGTCGATGCAAATATATAATTATTTTTATTCAATCTAAATTAAATTTATATATTTGCAAAAATTATAATAAATAAAACTAACTATGATTACAAAAAGCCTTTACTTTTCAGCCATTATGGCTTTAACATGCAGTCTTGGTTTTGCTCAGGATGCTAAAAAACAACAAGACATCAAATCAATCAAATCAATGTGTGGTTGTTATGAAGTGAAATTTAATTTCACAGAAACTTTTCAGTACCCAAAAGATTCTCTTACTTATAAGCCATCAAAGACAAAACATGATTATGGATTAGAATGGGTACAATTAGTAGAAGACACGCAAAACAAAATCGTTATGCAGCATCTTCTGATTGTAAGCGATAAAATGATCATCAAACACTGGAGACAGGATTGGTTATACGAAAACACCGATTTATATTCATTTGACAAAAACACTTCATGGAAATACAATAAACTGTCTAAAAAAGATGTAAAAGGGCAATGGACTCAAAAAGTGTATCAGGTAGATGATAGCCCAAGATATGAAGGAACGGCAAGCTGGGTACATGTTGACGGTACAGATTACTGGACAAATATAGCCGATGCACCATTACCAAGAAGAGAGCATACAAAACGTGATGATTACAATGTTTTGAAAAGAAGAAATATTCATGAAATCACCAAAACTGGCTGGAATCATGAACAGGATAATGATAAATTGATCAGAGATGATTCTGGAAAAGATTATTTATTAGCGCAGGAAAAAGGAATGGACGTTTATACCAAAGTTCCGGATATTAAATGTATCGCAGCACAAAACTGGTGGAAAGAAAATAATGCTATCTGGAAAAACGTTCGCGACAAATGGCAAACTCTTTTTGACAGACATAAAGACTTAAACTTAGAACCAACAGTTGATAAAAAACCTTTATTCACGTTTTTGTTTGATTTGAAACCAGACACTTCAAAAGCTGAAACTGATGCAATTATCGACAAGTTTGTAAAATAAATATTTAGTGTTAGTTGTAAAAAAAAGTGGCTGTCTCAATATGAGACAGCCACTTTTGCAATACACAGATTAATAATCTAATATTCGTCTTCTAAAAAACCTGTTCTTCTGTGACCAACATAAAGAATGTCATATCCGGCAGGGTCACTACTAAAATGAGCTTTAAAAGAAATTTTATCTACAGTATGTCCGCCTTTAGTTACTCCAGCTCCCTTTTCGATTTTACCTTCTGTAATAGTTACTGTAGTACCCGATTTTAAAACATTGGATGAATTATCTGCTGAAAAAGTTCCGTTTTTGGTGTCAACTGTCACTTTACATTTAATTACATTTCCCTTTTTAGCATCATCAATCCACATCGTATTGTCATTTGCTGCAGTATTATATGTTGAATGTAAAACGTGTTCTTTAACTACATGTCCATTAGAATCAGTAAGGGTAATGAACCAGCTACCCGCCATTTCTTCAACAGATGTTCCTCCCGGATCATTATCTCCCACCTCATCACAAGCAACAAATGATGTAAGTACAAGCATTGCCACAAGTACATGTGTTATATTTAGTCTTAATTTTTTCATTTTAATAATTTTAAAGTTGTACTTGAGTTAATGTTGAAACAAAAGTATATGGAGTACCATCACTGGCAGTCCAGGCGGTTGTTAGTACAAGTGTTTTAGCAGCAGCATTAACAGTTAAACCCGTTATATTAGCAACTCCCCCAAAATACGTATTACCTAATGGGTTTCCTGGAAAAGTAAAGGTGCTGGCAGAAATGTCCCCTGTAATCGTTCCGCCTTCAGTAGCAGAAGTTATACCTATTTTTCTCCCTATACTATACCAGCCTCCAAAGGCATCAGATACTCCGAAACTACCATCTGTATTCTTCCATATATAGATGTATTTCTGGTCTACTGAACTTCCTTGGGTTGAAGGCAATAATGCACCATTTCTTTTTGTGGTAGAAAGATAAACACCTTCAATACTATTTACCAGATTGCCAGTTTTATAAACAACTACTTTTCTGGTTATAGCTTTTTTAAAACCATCCTGATTAGTCGCGGTATAAGTTTGGGTATACTCATCAGATTGGTTAACATCAAGTGTTTTAGCGTGTCTGAAATTTCCAGAATAGCTTACTACAGTTGGTATTACCTTTCCGTTCTCTTTTGCTACGACTCCCGGATCTGAAAAAGTTCCTCCTAGCGGTACAAATAGTGTTTCAGCGCCATTAATTTCAATTGTAGGGTAATTGGTAACTTTAGATACTCCGCTTGTTGAGTCTGTATCACAAGCAGTAAAAAGCACTCCACTAATTACTACTGTCATCAGTTTTATGAATATATTTTTCATTTTCATTTTTTTATTAGTTAACGTCCCACCAAACCGGGTCAGTAATCTCTTTTAAAGCTGGCGCATTTGGATTTCTTGTTCTTACGGTACTAGGGAGAACAATTCTTTTTGGAAATAAATTACCCGTTTGGTTGTTTACTGAGATAGCAAATTGTCCCGGAATATAAGAATCACTAGTCTGAGGTACAGTAGATACTTTAGGATATCCTGTTCTGTTTTGCTCTAAAAAAGATTCATAGCCATTTCCTGGGAAACTTGCAATCCATTTTTGTGTAATAATTGCTTCAATTTGGGCAGCAGTGCCAGTTGCAGGGAATTCATATTTTCCGCCTGCTGCTAATAAAGAAGATGCATTTCCTCCGAACCTGGTTATTCCAGCCGTAACACCAGCATCATATTTAGCTTTGGCACCTGTGCCTCCATAATATCTTGTAAGGGCTTCAGCCTGTAAAAAGCAACTTTCTTCTTTGCTAATGAAAAACACAGGAGTAAGAGGGCTTAATGTAACTAAAGAAAGATTAGTAGCAGTATTTAAGAAATCTCCCTGATTGTTAGGATTACCAGCTCCGTAATACTTTCCTAAACGCGGATCTGCGTTTGCTTGAAGGTAAGAATACAAAGTCTTACTGGCTCTTAAATTCAGAGTAGAATTTAACTGTCTTCTATCTGATTCAAATAAAGGATTACTTCTGTCTGCGGCGTCAACAAACTGAGTCATACCAGCGTCAGTATCTAAGAATGCTGCCCCTGAATTAATTAAAGTTGTAATTCCAGATTGTGCTAATGCAGGATCTACTTCTGTTAATCTCATATAAAGTTTTAACAATAAAGTGTTACCAAACTTAGTCCATTTTGTCATGTCACCTTTGAAAAGAAAATCATCGGCACCAGGATCATCACCAACAGAAGTACTTAAATCTTTTGATAATGCCAATTTTAAATCAGCAATCATTAAATTATAAGTTTCTTTTCCGCTGTTGAATTTAGGTTGCAAAATACTTGGGTTATTAGCTTCAGAGTAAGGAATAGCATCGTATAGATCTGTTAAAACTTGTGAACCTTCAACTTCAAGTATGGTAGCCATTAAATAATATTTTGTATTACCTTGTTTGGCAGCTTGCGCCTTTACAACCCTGATATCATTTAATGCATCATACATTGCTGTATATGCAGCAGCGTAATCATTTGTTCCAATACTATACTGATCAATGGCTTTGTATTGATTAGAAGTATTGTTTTGTGTCCAGAATTGAGACCAAAACCCACCAATTATAGCGTAGTATGATCCCTGAGCACCAACCAAACCTGTGATACCGGCAGGAAAAATGGTACTATTAGCTTGTCCAGGGATTAATTCATCTGGATTTCTATTAATGTCAAATGTCTCATCACACGACACCAATAAAAAAAGAGCGGTTATTAATGTTACTATCTTTTTCATTTTCTATACTAATTTTTAGAATGATAATTTTAAAACTCCACCTACTGATCTTTGTGATGGACTAGCTCCAAATTCACCTAAATCTGAAATCACACCTGTTCCATAAGTTCCAATTTCAGGGTCCGTATATGGATTTTCTCCCGGAGTCCACATAAAAAGATTCCTTCCATAAATTCCAAGTGTAATTTTGTTCAATCCCATATTTTTACTAAATGCAGAAGGGAAGTCATAATTTAAATTTACCTCTCTCAGTCTTACAAAAGTTTTATCAATTACTTGTGTTTTTTCAATACCTAAGTTACTTGATGTATTATAGTAACTGCTTATATTATTCCATGCTACCGGAGTAGTGTTTTCTACATAGGTTACCTTACCTGTTGTTGAATTTACAATTTCGTTAACGGAGTTAGGTACAATGAAAGGATTTCTGTTATTGTAAGTAGTTTCAATACCATTTCCTACAAACTGAGCCATTCTTTTTGTGTAAGAATAGAATTCCCCACCTTGTTTCCAATCTAAAGAACAGCCTAAATTAAAGTTTTTGTACTTAAATGTGTTTTGCAGTCCCATAACAAACTTACGTTGTGAATTTCCTATAAGTTGAGCATCACTTGTTCCTAATGGTATCCCTGTTGATGGATTTACTATGGTTTGACCAGCATCATTAGTTTTAGGCACTATAGAATAATATGAACCAATCGGTTGCCCTTTAACTGCTCTAAAATTTACACCATAAGCAGTTGCTAAGTCAACATAAGAAACTCCACCGTTTAACTCTGTTACTTCATTAAGATTTTTAGTGAATGTATAGGTTAAGCTCCAAGTGAAGTCTTTATTTTTAATTGGGCTAGCAGTTAAGGAAAGTTCAATACCTTTATTTACGATAGTACCTGCATTAATAGCTTTTCTCACAAAACCAGTTGATGGATCCAATGGTAAGTCAACAATTGCATCAGAAGTTGTTTTATGATATAAAGCAACATCATAGCTAATCCTGTTTTTAAAGAATGAACCTTCCGCACCAATTTCATATTCGACGGTACTTTCCGGTCTCAATTCTGGATTTCCCAATCTTGAAGAAGCTTCATAAAAACTTACCCCTCCGATAGGAGATTTAATATTACCAAAATACGCGGCAGCTATTCCAGAAACATAAGAATTCTGAGTAACATATGGATTAGTGTCATTTGCAATTTTAGAAACAGCACCTCTTATTTTTAAGAAAGTATCTCCGTTATCAATTGCTATAGCACCTAAAGATAAAGAGGGATAAAAATATGAATTATTGCCAATTGGCAAGGTAGAAGTTAAATCTTGTCTTCCCGTAATGGTTGCAAAATACCTGTTTTTGAAAGCAAATTCTGCAGATCCATAAACTGCTCCTGTTTTTCTCAAGGTATTAATTTGAGTAATAGTAGGCATTACAGAGGAGTTAGAAAGCACATAAAATCCAGGTACTCCAAGATTAGTAATACTTGTAATTACTCTATCAGACTCTCTTTTGTTGTAATTTACACCACCTACAAGATTTAATGTCCAGTTCTCACTTAAATTTGTGTTATAGTTAAGATTAAAGAATGTATCAAATTCACTATATTCGGATCTTCCCTCTGTAACTCCACCTACAACTAAATGGCCACCAGATGCTTGAGGACTTCCAGGGAGATAATTTATAATAGCTCCATGACTTTTTAATCTTTCCGTTCTCAGGTTACCTCCAATTTGCCATGTAGCAGTTAATTTATCTGTTATTTTATAACTTAAATTAGCATTTCCAAAAATGTTATTCCCATATATTTTGGTACTGTTCTCATTAATGGAAAAGTATGGGTTTGAAGCATACGGAGTAAAGTAATAACTAGGAGAGTTAAAAATGTTATTTTTATAATCTTTAAGGTCTACTACGCTAATGTCGGTCGGAATTTGCATTAAATCTTGTTGAAGCGTATTTCCTTCTCCAGCAGCATCACCCTGACCTGTATTAACTACACCCTGATTTTTGTACACATAATTTAATGAAGTTCTTAAACTAAATCTCTTTCCTTTTAAACCGCCATTAAAACCTATGGATTGTTTTTTGTATAAGTCAACATTTGTTGGTACTACTCCATCACTATTCACATTTGAAAATACCAAAGAGAAATCTGAGGTATCTCCACCACTGCTTAAATTTACAGATTGTGTTGATAATATACCAGTATTGTAAAAATCCCTAATATTATCTTTTAAAGCAACATAGGGCTTAATTTGTTGGCTGTTGTTATATATTGATCCCCACGGACGAATCTCTCCGTTGAATGCTGGTCCCCAGGAACCATTTTCGTTACTTGAACCACTGCCCGTATATCCGGCACCGTTCCATCCTTGCCCAAATTCAGTTTGTAAATGTGATACTCTTGCCACTTCGCTTAACTCAGTTGAAGCCAGCATATCAACTTTAATACCTGTATTTGCTTTTCCTTTTTTAGTTGTAATAATAATTACACCTCCTCCGGCTCTTGATCCATATAATGCAGAGGCTGCCGCCCCTTTTAGGACTGTCATGCTTTCAATGTTGTTTGGATCAATATCACTCACCCCATTTCCGGCATCATATGATCTGGTTGAAGATGCAATCCCACTATTACTAGTACCTGTAGAAGTGTTATTAATAGGTGTCCCATCTACAACATAAAGCGGTCCCAGATTCCCAGTGATAGTGTTCGCTCCACGAATGACCACTTTCGTTGCTGCTCCAGGTTGTGATGGAGCAGTAATGTCTACTCCGGCAATTTTACCCGAAAGAGTTTCAAAAGGGTTCGTGTTTACTACTGCTGTAAGCGCATCTGACTTCAAAGTTGTTGTTGCGTATCCAAGAGATTTTTTCTCTCTTTTAATACCAAATGCAGTAACAACGACATTTTCCAATTCCTGCGCACCTGCATCAGCCATTTTTACATTGATAACTGATGAACTTGCTGTCACTTCCTGAGTCTTCATACCGACATATGAAAATATCAAAACTTGATTTGCAGCAGCTTTGAGAGAATATTTTCCATCAAAATCAGTTTGTGCCCCAGATTGTGTTCCCTTTACTAAAACACTAACACCCGGCAAAGGTATCCCTGCATTGTCAGAAACTATTCCGGTAATTTTTCGTTCCTGCGCAAAAGTGAATTGCAAAGCAAGGGTAAAAAAAAGCACCAGAAGGCCTTTTAATTTTTGTCTCATTTTTTAAAATTTTTGATTAATGGGCGCAACTTATCACTTTAATATATTTTTAACAAGAAAAATATATTATTTAACATTAATAAATGTAGCTATTAGATTACTTTATTAATATTTTAATAAACCGTTATACTTTTAAATGAGTAATTTTCAAACAATTAAAAATCGTTAGCCAGATCAAAATATGTAAGAATAATTTTCGTTAAAAATTCTGAGTAATATCAAAAAAAGAAGGTTTTAAGATTTCTCAAACAAAACTGTTGAAGTATTTTTTTTTTGTTGTAAGCAAGATTTAAAATAAAAAAACCATCTAATTTACTAGATGGTTTATCTGAACCTTTATATTTCTACTAAAAGTTTACTAATTCAAAATAGTGAAAAATGAAATAAAGGAGTGCTTTCTAATTTTCGAGGCAAAAATACTACAAACACATACACTCCGTAAACAACAATAAGTCAAAATAGTAATAAAAAAAGCCAATAGTTTTACAACTATCGGCTTTTGTGTTTTTATAATTTTATAAATCCTACATTCTCTCCGGAACTTCAATTCCTAATAAACTGAATGCAGATTTAATAACTTCGGCAACTTTTTGAGATAATTGCACTCTGAATATTTTTTTTGTCAGGTCAACTTCACCCAAAATATGAACGGATTGATAAAAAGAATTGTATTCTTTTACCAGATCGTAAGTATAATTTGCAATCAAAGCCGGGCTGTGATTTTGAGCGGCATTTTGAATTACTTCCGGAAAAAGTTCGATTTGTTTTACCAATTCTTTTTCTTTTTCATGCAATTCGGTAATATCTGTTTTAGCTGAGAAATCAAAATCGGCTTTGCGAATAATAGACTGGATTCTCGCGTATGTATATTGTATAAATGGTCCTGTATTCCCCGCAAAATCAACAGATTCTTCCGGATTAAACAAAATACGTTTTTTTGGATCAACTTTTAAAATGTAATATTTAAGAGCACCCAGACCAATTGTTTTGTACAATTTAGCTTTTTCTTCATCAGAATAACTGTCCAGTTTTCCTAAATCTTCCGAAATCTGTTTGGCTGTATCTGTCATATCCTGCATCAGATCATCAGCATCTACAACAGTTCCTTCACGGCTTTTCATTTTTCCGGAAGGCAAGTCAACCATTCCGTACGATAAATGATATAAGCTTGAAGCCCATTCAAAACCTAATTTCTTAAGAATCAAAAACAAAACTTTAAAATGATAATCCTGTTCGTTTCCAACCGTGTAAACCATTCCGCCAACATCCGGCATATCTTTTACTCGCTGAATTGCGGTTCCAATATCCTGTGTCATATAAACCGCAGTTCCGTCTGAACGCAAAACGATCTTACGGTCAAGGCCTTCATCTGTCAGATCTATCCAAACTGAACCGTCAGGATCTTTTTCGAAAACCCCTTTATCCAATCCGACCTGCACAACATCTTTCCCTAATAAATACGTATTACTTTCGTAGTAATATTTATCAAAATTAACTCCAAGATTGTTATAAGTGGTTTCAAAACCATTATAAACCCACTGGTTCATCATTTTCCAAAGCGTAATCACTTTTTCATCTCCGGCTTCCCACTTTTTAAGCATATCCTGAGCTTCAATAATAATCGGAGCTTGTTTTTTTGCTTCTTCTTCGGTTTTACCGGAATCCATTAATTGAGCGATTTCGGCTTTATATGCTTTATCAAACTCAACATAATATTTACCAACCAGTTTATCCCCTTTTAAATCAGAACTTTCCGGAGTTTCTCCGTTTCCGAATTTCTCCCATGCCAGCATCGATTTACAAATATGGATTCCTCTGTCGTTGATAATTTGTGTTTTATAGACTTTTTTCCCGGAAGCTTTGATAATTTCGGCAACAGAATACCCTAACAAATTGTTACGGACGTGACCTAAATGCAAAGGTTTATTAGTGTTTGGCGAAGAATATTCGACCATGATTGCCTTCTCTACCTCATTTGGATTTACATAGCCAAATTTAGTATTGTCTTTTATTTCATTAAAGAAATTCAGGTAATAACTGTCTGAAATAACAATATTCAAAAAACCTGACACTACGTTAAAACGAGCCACTTCAGAAACATTTTCAACCAGATAATCTCCAATTTTATTTCCTAAATCAGCAGGATTGCTTTTGATTACTTTCAACAATGGAAAAATTACCATTGTTATATCGCCTTCAAACTCTTTTCTGGTAGTCTGAAATTCGATTTTATCAACAGTAACATCAAATAATGCTTGTATCGCTTTTTGTATAGAAGGTGTAAGAATTTGTGATAATGACATGTAAACTTATTTTTAAAGTGAGCAAAGATACTGCTTATTCGTCAATTAGAGAAAATCAAAAACATATTAAATTTCTCAAAACGATTAGAATTTCACAAAAAACGGTTTTCTTTAATTGTTAAAATTATCAAAAAATCAAAACCGTAAACTATTATAAAACAGCACTTCTTAAAAAAAATAAAATTTTATTCTCATTTCCCTGTAACATATCGATAACAAAAGAGTCTTAATAGGGACTTTAAATTTTATTGTCAAAAGAAAAAAAACAAAAAAAACAACAATCATCATCAATCAAATCAAATCAATCAAGTAACTTATTATGAAACTAAAATTCTTACTGTTTGCGTTACTGGGAGTAATGGCAACAGTTCAGGCCCAGAACTCCGGAACAGTCTCTGGAAAAATTACAGAAAAATCTAATAACGCACCGATTTCATACGCTACGGTTTCTATTAAAGACAACGGAAAAGTTGTCTCTGGTGTAAACACAGACGATAATGGTGATTTTGTTATTAAAAATTTAGCCTTAAAAAATTATACTATTGAAATTCAATATATCGGATTCAGAAAATATATCGGATCTGTGATTTTGAGTGATACCAAAAAAGAAGCAACCGTAAAAGTGGCACTTGAGGAAGAAGCAACACAACTAAAAGGGGTAAATGTTGTAGCAGAGCGCTCAACAATAGAACAAAAAATTGACCGTAAAGTAGTAAATGTTGGAAAAGATTTAACTACAGCAGGTGCTTCTGCATCTGATATTATGAATAATATTCCTTCTGTGAATGTAGATCAGGACGGTAAACTTTCTCTTCGTGGAAACGATAATGTTCGTGTTTTGATTGACGGAAGACCAAGTAATATTGATCCTGCACAGTTATTAAAACAAATTCCATCAACTTCTATCAAAAAAATTGAGCTGATTACCAATCCAAGCGCAAAATACAATCCGGAAGGAATGTCTGGTATCATCAACATTATTTTGCATAAAAATGCAAACACGGGTTTTAACGGAAGCTATAGTGGTGGTATTACTTTTGGAGAAACTGCTAAATACAATCAGTCATTAGACCTGAATTATAAGACCGGAAAAGTAAACTTATTTGGAAATGTAGGTCAGAATTTCGGGACTTATTTCAACGATGGTTTCATCAAAAGATTAGATGAAGATATTACTCAGAACTTAGATATTAAAAATGATAATGATTCTTACTTGTACAAAATTGGTATGGATTATTTAATTGACGACCATAATACTTTGTCTGTTTATACGAACCAGAACAAATCAACCGGAAAAGGTTTTGTTGATACTGATATTGATTATAATAACGGCGATCCGGCTATTTTAAACATTTTTCAAAAATCAAGATATTGGGGACCTGAAACAACAGGAACTTATAATCTGGCTTACAAACACATCTTTAAAAAAGAAGGCCATACTTTGGATTTTGAAGGAAACTACAGTGATAGCAAAGAAACTCAAAATGCCGAATTTGATACTAAAACTACAGCTCCGGACAACAGTTTTCAAAATTTAATCTACAATGATTTAATCAAAGGAGATAGAAAATTAAGTACGTTCAATGTGGATTATGTTAACCCTTTGAATGAAAAAACTACGCTTGAGGCTGGTGCCGAAGCAAGAATCACAAGGACTGACAGTGATTATGCAAGAACAAATTTAACTGATCCTACTCAAAATCAGATTTCAAACTATACTTACGATACAGATATTTACTCTGCTTATGTAACCTTTGGACAGAAATACAAAAAATTCAGTTACCAGATAGGAGCACGTTTTGAAAGTTATAAAGTGGCTGCTAATCTAAATTACGGTCAGGAAAAATTTGATGACGATTATATTACGCTATATCCATCTGCTTATTTTACCTATAATTTAAATGAGAAAAACACTTTCCAGTTTAGTTATAGCCGTCGTGTAGACCGCCCGAGTTTAGAGCAGACAAAACCTATTCGTGAGTTTTCTACTCCATTGGTAACTTCATTGGGTAATCCGGAATTAAGACCTCAGTTTACAAATTCTGTAGAAGTAAATTATACTAAAACTTTTGAAAAAGGAAGTTTTACTACCGGAGTTTATGTAAGAAGTATCAATGATCAAATCAGCAGAATCTTATATCCTGATGTAACAGATACAGATGGTAATAAACAAATTATGTCTTTTACAAATTACGATCATAATACTGCTTACGGATTTGAAGCTTCTTTTAACTATAAGATTACAAAATGGTGGGATATTTCGCCATCTATCGATTTCTCAAGCATAAAACAGCAAGGTATTGTATTTAAGTATGATAAAACACAAGATCCAACGAGTGTTCCGGAAGAAAGAAAAATTACAGTTGCTGCTTTTAACGGACGTATGAACTCAAACTTCAAAGTAAATAAACGTTTAAGCTTTTTATTATTCGGCTTTTACAGAGGCGCTACAGATGGTTTGCAAAATAATAGCCATGAAATGTACAAAATGGACATAGGTTCACGTTATACATTGTTAGACAGCAAGATGAATATCAGTTTACGCTTTAATGATGTGTTCAATACTATGAAATATGCTTTTGATACTATGTATCCTTACCCTCAGGCAGGGCAGTTTTCATGGGAAAGCCAAACGGTATATTTAGGTTTGACATATAACTTTGGAGGGGCAAAAATCAAGAACCTTCAACGTAAACAAAGAGAAGACAACACTAATAAGGATGGTGGCGGAATGTTTTAGTCCCGTTTCTATTAGTAGATTTTAATATTTTAAATAATTTTTCTTGTAGAGAAAAGCCCTGGAGTATGCCAACTTCAGGGCTTTTTTATTTAAAGCGAACTGACTAAAAATTTTATTTCTTCAGCATTTGCCATTTCAGACTCATCTGTAACTGCTGATGAATGATAAAAAGTGGGTTCTAATTTTTGTTTTAATGAATGAATGTTGGAAGATCTAAGACCTCCGCCGGGCATTATGACAATGCGGTCTTCCGCTAATTTCTGAATTTTTTCCAAAACTGAAACTCCTTCCAGTACATTTACTCCCTGCCCCGAAGTCAGGATTGTTTCGAAACCACAATTAATAACATCTTCGAGTGATTGTTCTACACCTGCAACTACATCAAAAGCCCTGTGAAAGGTACAGGAAAGCGGACTGGCTAAATCTACCAGTTCTTTATTTTTGATTTTATTTACACTTCCGTCTTCATTTAAAATTCCGAAAACAAAACCGTCAACTCCCAGCTTTTTAAATTGTTTGATATCCTGTTTCATTTCAACAAGTTCTTCATCAGAATAAACAAAATCTCCTCCGCGTGGCCTGATAATGACATGTATCTTAATCGACAGTTCTTCGCGGACTTTTACTCCAAGTATATAATTTGGTGTTGTTCCGCCCAGATGCATATTCTCGCATAATTCAATTCGGTCAGCACCATTTTCCTGAGCAATCAATGCCGATTCAAAGTTAAAGCACGCTATTTCCAGTTGATTTTTTTCCATTTGATTTCTTTGTAAGATTGGGCTTCGACTACGCTCAGCCTGACAAAAATATTAATTAATACTAAAACAGAATGTTAACTCAAACATAAAATGATTCAACTAATTAAAGCAAAAAAGTATTATCCTGAGCGAAGCCAAAGGCTTTTATAACGTTTGTCCGGCTGAGCGTAGTCTAAGCCTCTTACCTGAATTTACATGTAGATATTTTCTTACTTTTGTGTTTTCTTAAAATTATCGTACTGAGCCTATTCGAAGCGCTCCTATCTAAAATTAAAAAGCACATGAAACAATATTATGTTTACATTCTAAAATGTTCTGACAACAGTTATTATACAGGATTTACAAATGATATTAATCGCAGATTAAATGAACATAGTTTTGGTTTAAATAAAGAATGTTATACTTATAATAAAAGACCTTTGCAACTGATGTTTTACACAGAATTTAATGACGTACTTCAGGCTATAGCATTTGAAAAACAAGTAAAAGGCTGGAGTCGAAAAAAGAAAGAAGCAATCATAAATAATAAATGGGAAGACCTAAAAAAACTTTCTGAATGTTTAACGAAACAAATTACAAGAATTTCTGTAAGGACGTCTAGCCGTAGCCCAGCCTTCGACTACGCTCAGGATGACAATTCGGTTCAATATCACAGATAAAAAAACCTGTTCAAAAACTGAACAGGTTTTAATATAATATTATGACCAAAAATTACCATTTTATAATAGCACTTCCCCAGGTAAATCCACTTCCGAAAGCTGCCAAAACAACAGTATCGCCCGTTTTAATTTTCCCTTGTTCCCAAGCCTCTGTCAATGCAATTGGTATAGACGCTGCCGTTGTATTTCCGTATTTCTGGATATTGTTGTGCACCTGATCGTCTGATAATTTGAATTTGTTCTGAATGAATTGTGAAATTCTCAAATTGGCCTGATGCGGAATCAGCATATTGATATCAGAAACCTGCAAGCCATTTGCTTCCAAACCTTCATTGATAACCTCTGCAAAACGTACAACTGCATTTTTAAACACAAACTGTCCGTTCATGTAAGGATAATAACTTTCGTCATTAGGATCATTATCTGCTAAAATATCGGTTACCCAACGGGCTCCCATTCCCGGTGCCTGCAATGCCAGTTCTTCTGCATGCTGTCCTTCTGAATGTAAATGTGTTGACAAAATACCTTTTGATAAATCTTCTTCACGGCTTAAAACTGCCGCTCCTGCTCCATCTCCAAAAATAACAGAAACTCCACGCCCGCGTGTTGTCATGTCTAATCCGGTTGAGTGAACTTCTGAACCAATTACTAAAATGTTTTTATACATTCCTGTTTTAATATACTGATCAGCAACTGAAATTCCATAGATAAAACCGGAACATTGGTTTCGAACATCTAAAGCCCCAACAGTCTTTAAACCTAAATCTCGTTGTACTAAAACTCCGGGTCCTGGAAAATAGTAATCAGGGCTAAGCGTAGCAAAAACTACAAAATCAATATCTTCTTTGGCAATACCGGAACGTTCTATTGCAATCTTAGCTGCTTTTACTCCCATAGAAGTTGTAGTATCTTCTCCGCGAATAATGTGTCGGCGTTCCTGAATACCTGTTCGTTCCTGGATCCACTCATCATTGGTATCAATAATCTTAGACAAATCATCATTTGTCACAACATTAGAAGGGACATAATATCCTAAGCCCGCTATTTTTGAATGATACATATCTTTTTGTTATTTGTTAAAAAATTGGATTGCAAATTTAGGTATAGTTTAAAATATAAACGTACAAATTACTATTTTTTTCGTAATTAGCAATTTAATATACTTTAATAATATGATTAATTGGAAGAATTATAATTTAGAAAAATCTGTTTTAAACCAAAAAACTGAAGAATGTGAAAACTACGATTAATTTAAAATTTAAAAAGCCATAATAATCTTTTATCGATTTTATGGCTTTTTGATTTTATAAATAATTTAAACTTAAGAATATTTCCTGCTCAAGAGGCAAATCAATTTCACTTTCAAAAAAGACCAGTTGTCTTTTATAAACAGCTTCTATAAGATAATGATTCCCCCTGAAATAAGTTCTTCTGATTTTTACCGGAAGATTGGATTCTGCAACCATTTTAAACTGATGGGGATACACTAAGGTTTTATGAGTTTCATCTTCATAAGGAACCAGCAGATGTGTAGCAATTTCATTTACTTCTCCAAAAAGCGAAGCCACATATTTGTTTTTTGGGTCTTCATAGATTTTTGTCGGATCATCTTTTATTACGATTTCACCATTTCTCATTACAATCGCTTCATCTGCAAATGATAAGGCATCTGTGCTGTCATGTGTAGCAATGATACAGGTTATATCTTTTTGTTTTAGATATCTGAATAAGTTGCGTCGCAGGGCATTTTTACGAAACGCATCTATCTGACTAAAGGGTTCATCCAGCAAAATTACTTCGGGTTCTAAGGCCAAAACCCTAACCAGAGCAATTCTTTGTTGTTGTCCTCCACTCAAGAATTTAGCCTTAACATTAGAAAATTTATCCATTTCTACCATTTCAAGCAATTCCTGAATACGCAGTTTTTTCATGTTGGCAAATCCGTTAGAAAGGAATTTTCCAACATTTTCTGCCACAGTTTCATATGGGGACAAATCAAAATCCTGCGCCAGATATTTCATGTAAGGCATTCCGGGAACCAAATTATATTTAGGACCAAGAACGGGATCTCCATTATAAAAAATCTCACCTTCATCCAAATCATATAATCCATATATAAGTTTAAGCAGCGTACTTTTTCCGCAACCGCTTTCGCCAATGATTGCAATATTCTGACCTTTTTCTATAGAAAAAGATACGTTTTTTATAACCGGTGCTTCGGTGTACGAAAAGGAGATATTTTTTATATCAAGCATGGAGTTCTAATTGAGGTTTCAAATTTACAATGTTTAATTCCTATTGTCAAAAAAAAAGCTGTTCATTAACGAACAGCTTTTCTTAAAATATATTGTATAGAAATTATTTTCCAGCTTCTGCTTTAGCATCGTTTACCATTTTGTCATTTGCAGTAATTGAAAACTCAACACGACGATTTTGTGCTCTGCCTTCCGGAGTATCATTTGTTGCAATTGGATCAACGATTCCTAAACCTGAAGTTTTGAAACGGCTTGATTTTAATCCTTTTGCTACCAAATAAGCCTGTACAGATGCAGCTCTTTGTCCTGAAAGTGTCAGGTTATATTCTGGTTTACCAGTATTATCAGTATAACCAAAAATCTGAATATCTGTATCTCCGTATTCATTAAATACAGGAACCAGTTTATCTAGATTTGCTTTTGCCTGAGATGTTAAAGTTGATTTGTTAGTATCAAATCTAACTGCATTTTCATTTAAAGTTAAGTGAATACCTTCACCAACTCTTTCTACAGATGCACCCGGCAAAGCCTGATCAATTTCACGGGCTTGTTTATCCATCTTGTTTCCAATAAGGGCTCCGGTTCCACCACCAACAGCAGCTCCGATTGCAGCTCCCAAAGCAGCGTTTCCGCCTTTACCTAAATTATTTCCCAGAATACCTCCAATAATACCACCCGCAACAACTCCGATTCCTGCGCCTTTTTGAGTATTATTTGCATTTTTTACTGAATCACAACTTGTAAATAAACTAACTAATACAAGTAAAGTACTTAAACTTAATGCTGTTATCTTTTTCATTTTTTATTCTTTTAAATATTAATTAGCTCTTTGAAACTGGTAAGTCACATCTTTTGTCTGTCCGCCAACAGTAATGTTGTCAATTAACTGAAATGAGTTTTCAGTTAAACCGGCAACTTTAAGTAAATATCCGTCTCTTACTTTTTTTGCTTTTATACCGGCATCAAGAATTTTAAGTACAAAAAGACCTTGGTTGTTAATACTCCACACAATAGGAGATGTAAAACTGGTACAACTTGCAGAAGTTAAAGCCATTGTTCCTTTATTGTTGTTTGAAATAAAATTCCAGGTACTTCCGATAAAACATTTTGAATCTGCAAGATCAAATGAATTTACTTTTATATAATCTGAACCAGGGTAAGAAACATTGGTAAGAACCCAGTTTCCTTTAATAGCTACTTGAGTAGATTTATCAAGTTTAGTAGAAAGTGTTGTTGCTTCAGTTGAAGCTGAAGACGAAGCTGATTTACACGCAAATACAAGCGTGGCTACCATGCAAATGAAAACTATTTTCTTCATTTTGTACATTTATTTAAGTTAATACTTACACGTTTAACAATTATTATACCACAAATATACGATACGAATGCAAAACTATTGTTTTAGAATCTAATTATTTTCTTCCAAAATTAACACTTGCGCCATTTTGTCACTTTATCATAATTGGTATTTTTTTTGAACAAGTGAAAATCATCACATTAAACTAAAAAAAATTAAAAAATATGACAACAGGTAAAATTAATGTTTCAGTAGAAAACATCTTTCCCTTAATCAAAAAGTTTTTATACAGCGACCACGAAATCTTTTTGCGTGAGCTGGTTTCAAACGGAACCGATGCTACTTTAAAATTAAAACACCTTATTAGCATTGGCGAAGCTAAAGTTGAATATGGAAATCCTATTATTGAAATTAAGGTCGATAAGGAAGGAAAAAAAATCCATATTATTGATCAGGGTCTTGGTATGACGGCCGATGAAGTTGAAAAATACATCAATCAGGTTGCTTTTTCGGGAGCCGAAGAATTTCTTGATAAATACAAAGATTCTGCTAAAGACTCCGGAATTATCGGGCATTTTGGTCTTGGTTTTTATTCTGCTTTTATGGTTGCAGAAAAGGTAGAAATCATTACCAAATCTTATAAAGATGAACCGGCTGCACACTGGACATGTGACGGAAGTCCTGAATTTACTTTAGAACCGGCTGACAAAACTTCACGCGGGACTGAAATCATACTTCATATTGCCGAAGATTCTCTTGAATTTTTAGAAGATTCAAAAATTAGCGGTTTATTAAATAAGTATAACAAGTTTATGCCTATTCCGATTAAATTCGGAACAAGAACAGAAACACTTCCAAAACCGGAAGATGCACCGGAGGATTATGTAAACGAAACCGTAGAAACAGACAACATAATCAATAACCCAAACCCGGCATGGACTAAACAGCCAAACGAATTATCTGACGAAGATTACAAAAACTTCTACAGAGAATTGTATCCAATGCAGTTTGAAGATCCGTTGTTTAATATTCACTTAAATGTTGATTATCCGTTTAACTTAACCGGAATTTTGTATTTCCCAAAATTGGGCTCTGATATGCAAATTCAAAAGGATAAGATCCAGTTGTACCAAAACCAGGTTTACGTTACAGATAACGTAGAAGGAATTGTACCTGAATTTTTGACGATGCTAAAAGGAGTTATCGATTCTCCGGACATTCCTTTGAACGTTTCTCGTTCAGGTTTACAGGCTGATGGAGCTGTTAAGAAAATTTCAAACTACATCACCCGTAAAGTAGCGGATAAACTGAAAGCTTTATTTAATGAAAACCGTGCTGATTTTGAGCAAAAATGGAACGATATTAAAATCGTTTTGGAGTACGGAATGCTTTCTGAAGATAAATTCTACGAAAAAGCAGGAGCATTTGTTTTATATCCAACTGTAGACAATACGTATTTTACTTTAGAAGAATTAAAAGAGAAACTAAAAGAAAACCAGACTGATAAAGATGGTAAACTTGTCGTTCTTTATGCAGGAAATAAAGAAGAACAGCACTCTTACATTGAAACAGCAAAAGGAAAAGGATACGAAGTATTGCTTTTAGATTCTCCAATTATCTCGCATTTAATTCAGAAAATCGAAAACGATAATAAAGATGTAACTTTTGTTCGTGTAGATTCTGATCATATTGATAATTTAATCAAAAAAGACGAAAACACGATTTCTAAATTATCTGATGAAGAAAAAGAAACTTTAAAAACGTCATTAGAAGCTTATATTCCAAAAGCTTACTCTGTACAATTAGAAGCTATGGATTCTCAGGCAGCTCCTTTCATTATTACGCAGCCTGAATTTATGCGCAGAATGAAAGAAATGAGTCAGTCTGGTGGCGGCGGAATGTTTGGAATGGGAAATATGCCTGAAATGTACAATCTGGTTGTAAATACAAATTCAGATTTAGCATCAAGCATCTTAAATACCGAAGACAAAACGCACCAGGAGCATTTGGTAAAACAAGCTTTAGATTTAGCTAA
The DNA here is from genome assembly GCF_003105115.1 of Flavobacterium sp. HTF. Taxonomy (GTDB): domain Bacteria; phylum Bacteroidota; class Bacteroidia; order Flavobacteriales; family Flavobacteriaceae; genus Flavobacterium. Next base: position 34,913 of record NZ_QETH01000047.1, read on the forward strand.
ATTATCCCAAAACCTTCTAAAAGGTGAAGCTTTGACTGCTTTTGTAAAAAGAAGTTTTGAGATGATTAAATAAGCATTTCATATAAATATTAAAAATCCTGCAAATTAATTTTT
>NZ_QETH01000048.1 GCF_003105115.1 Flavobacterium sp. HTF
AAGCTTTTTCGACAGAAAACGCAGCTGAACTAGAAGCATTCCGTATTAAATTCTTAGGAAAAAAAGGTGTTTTGAATGACTTTTTTGCTGAATTTAAAACCGTAAAAGTGATATAGGAGAAGGAACATCTTTTACATTTACAATTCCGTTTGAATCTGATCCTGTAAAAACAAAAAAAATTATAGACGAAATTCAGGTGGATCTGACCTCAGATGAAGTATTTAAAATACTGGTCGTTGAAGATAATGTGATCAATCAGCTGGTCACCAAAAAAATAATTGAGAAAAATAATTATGTCTGCAAAGTGGTAGATGATGGTTTTGGAGCACTGCAAATTCTTGATAATGAATATTTCGACCTCATTCTGATGGATATAAACATGCCGCTGATGAATGGATTCGAAACAACAAAAAGAATACGCCAGCTCGGGATAAAAACACCAATTGTAGCGTTAACAGCTTTTGATAAAGATGAAATTACAGACGAAGCTATTTCTTCAGGTATGAATGATATAATCATTAAACCGTTTGAACCGGTCAAACTCTTTAAAATAATTAATTACTTAATATGTGAAACAAAAAACGTTGGGTGTTAATACCAACGTTTTTTATTTTGCTTAGAAGCATTTGATTTTCTCGATTTGTGGGCTCCGCCGCTTCGGTTAGAATTTTTAGGCTTTTCAGTTGTTGCCTCCGGACTTCCCGAATGCCACTGATACGGATGATCTGTAATGGTTTTTACATCAACCTTTATTAGTTTCTGGATGTCTTTCCAATAAGGCTCTTCATCTTTACCACAAAATGAAATTGCTATTCCGCCATTTCCTGCACGGCCTGTTCTTCCGATTCGGTGTACGTAGGTTTCAGGAATATTTGGTAAATCAAAATTAATTACAAATGGTAACTGATCGATATCAATTCCTCTGGCAGCAATATCTGTAGCCACAAGTACACCAACTTCTTTATTTTTAAAGGCATCCAAAACACGTTGTCTTGCGTTTTGTGATTTATCTCCGTGAATTGCTTCGGCAGGGATGTCTTTTTTACGAAGGGCTTTTACCACATTATCAGCACCATGTTTGGTTCTTGAAAACACCAAAACATTTGATAAATTTTCGTTTTTGATTAAATGATAAAGTAAATTTCTTTTTTCAGTTTTCTCCACAAAATAAATGCGTTGTTCTACAGTTTCAGCAGTTGAAGAAACCGGAGAAACTTCGACTTTTGCAGGATCCTGCAAAAACATTTCTGCCAATTCACGAATTGCGATAGGCATTGTTGCCGAGAATAGTAACGTCTGGCGATTTTTGGGAGTTAGTTTTACAATCTTTTTTACATCGTTTATAAAACCCATGTCCAGCATTTGATCAGCTTCATCCAGAACTAAAGTATGAAGATGGTCTAAATCAAGAAAACCTTGTTTTTGCAAGTCTAATAATCTTCCGGGAGTAGCTACTAATATATCAACTCCCTGCTTTAATGCATCTACCTGTGGATTTTGTGAAACTCCGCCAAAAATTGTCAATTGTGTTAAGTTGGTATATTTTGAATAAGTGTCAAAACTTTGACCAATCTGAACCGCTAATTCACGTGTTGGAGTAACTATAAGGGCACGTATTTGTTTTGCTTTTTTTGATGAACCTACAATTCGGTGCAGCTGGTGTATAATCGGAATAGCAAATGCAGCCGTTTTTCCTGTACCAGTCTGTGCGCAGCCAATTAAATCCCTCCCCGATAAAACGATCGGAATAGACTGTTCCTGAATAGGGGTGGGGTTAAGGTAGCCTTCTTCAAATACGGCTTTTTGTATACTTTTTGAAAGTGATAAATCTTCGAATAACATATCTTAGGTATTAAGAATTTTAGTTATAAGTACTAAAATTCTGTGCAAAGATAGGTTTATTCAGTCAATCGTTTCTTTGAATCCGGTTTTATTTGGTGAAACGCCCGGTTTTTGGAGGTTATAATCTATAGAAATTAAATTTTTTCGTTGTTTGCTTTAATGAAATCGGTTATTAAATAACCAATTAGTTTTCCAATTAAATGATTATTTGGAGACTGATCCAAATCCGGGGCACCTTCGCAAATATGCAAATAAGCCGCATTTTTATGTTCTCCGAAAAATGAAACAAACTGACGTAATTCTTCTATCGAAAACCCACTGATTGTCATCGCGCTGCTGGCAATATTGGGTATAGCGTCAAGATCAATTTCAATTCCAAAAGGATCAGACTTTATAAAATCCAAAGCATGAATCATTTCGTTATTGAAGTCTTTCTCCTTACGAATATTGACACTGTCGTAAGTATTGAAGCGTACGCGGTCTTCGAGTTTCTTTATAATATCAAGGACGCTTTTGGAAGTGTAATTTTCGTGTAAGCCAAAAATGAAATATTTTTTCAGGAAGCCTTCTTCATACGCATAAGAGAAACCATTTCCGCTGTGACGGCCTTCCAGGATTCTAAAATCAGAATGAGCATCAAAATTGATGGCGTTAATTGGTTTTCCTTTGGCCAGAGCCGAACCTTTAATATTTCCGTAAGCATTATTATGACCTCCTCCAATAATAATAGGAGTTTTTCCGGCTTTAATAATAGTAAAAATAATATGAGAAACTTCTTTGTCAATTCTTTCAACCAACTGACTTAATTTCGAACGATCATCAATATCATTAAAATCAAGGTTTTCTACATCGCGCATTTCGTCAGCAACATTAATCTGTCCTAAAACAATAATCTGGCTTCCTTTTGCAAAACGATTGTGCTGTATATTGGCTATACCTTTTATGGCACTTTCCCAGGCCGAGGCAGTACCGGGCCTTCCATAATTTGCGCGTACGCCAATATCTTCGGGAATTCCCAAAAGCACATATTTAGCTTCGCTTTCTTTTAGAAAATTAATGATTTCAACTCCTTTTGGAATAATAATCATTTTTTCTCCGAATTTTATTTCACCACTTCGGTGATTTGTGACTTTTGCTAAATCATTTATAGTAAAAGGGATTAATTTCTCCATAAAAAAAAATTATAGACCAAAAATAATATAATTGTGTTAACTTACGTTATTACGATATATTAATTATTAAATTTGTTTTTAAAGAAAATTATTAAATATGGAAAACCCAAAGAACAACAACAACTCGAGTCTAAAGGCGGTAATCGCTGTTTTAGCAGTCCTACTTATTGGTAGCTTAGTGTATATTTTTAAATTGTCTTCTGATACAGACGTAGTTAAGACAGAACTAACTTCTACTTTAACTGAAAAAGAATCTGTAATGAAGGATTTACAGGAGTTGAAAGCAACATATGATGCTGCAATTGCTGAAAACACTTCAATGTCGGATGAATTAATTCAGGAAAGAGATAAAGTAGTAGCTTTGATGGATGATTTAAATAAATCTAAAGGAGATGTATCTAAATACAGAAACCAGGTTCAGGGGATGCAGGCTAAAATGAAAACTTTAGTTGCTGAAAATGATGAATTGAAAAAACAAAATGGTGTTTTAACAGTTCAGAGAGATAGTACTATTGTCGTTTTAGGAGAATCAAAAAAATATAATGAAGTATTAGTTGGTCAAAACGAAGAACTGGCTAAAACTGTAGAAAAAGGATCTAAGTTATCAATTTTGAATACAAAAACTGCAGCTTACAAACTTAAAAGCTCAGGAAAACAAATTGAAACTGACAAAGCAAGCCGTGCTGATGTTTTAAAAATCAGTTTTACAATTGCTGAAAATCAAATCGCAAAATCTGGTGATAAAACGTATTATGTTCAGGTTATCGATGCTAAAAACAATGTTTTAGGAGATAAAAAAACGGAAAGTTTTGGTGAGAACACATTGACTTATAGTTTTAAGACTACTGTACAATACGAAAACAAATCTGTAAATGTAGTACAGGATCTTCCAGGAAAAGATTTCGCAAAAGGAACTTACTTTATCAATGTTTTTGATAATGATGAATTAGTTTCTAAAACAAGTTTTTCTTTAAGATAAGACTTTTGAAATACACTAAAAAAGGGCTGCGAAATTTTTCACAGCCCTTTTTTAGTATTTATAAGTTTGGTATTTTATTTGAAAATTTCCCCTTCGACAAAAACGCTTTCAATCAGGTTGCTTCCAAAAGCATACGGAATCTGATAATAGGAAGTAATAGGTTTTGTCAGGATTAAATTAGCTTTTTTACCTTTGGTAATACTTCCGTGGGTTTCTGAAATCCCCATTGCATAAGCACCGTTTATCGTAGCAGCATTTATAGCTTCTTCCGGAGTCATTTTCATTTTGATACAGGCCGTAGCGACCACAAAATTCATATTACCGGATGGAGTAGAGCCGGGGTTAAAATCTGTCGCTAATGCTAAAGGCAAACCTGCTTTTATCATTTCGCGTGCCGGTGTATAAGGAATGCTCAAAAAATAAGAACATGATGGTAAAGCCACAGGCATTGTTTCTGTATTTTTTAAAGCTTCAATGTCTTCCGGGTTCATAATTTCAAGATGATCTACAGAAAGAGCTCCAAATTTGATTCCAGCCTGTATGCCGCCAATGGAATTAAACTGGTTAACGTGAATTTTTGGTTTTAGGCCATGTTCTATTCCGGCCTTCATGATTTTTTCGGTTTCCTCGACCGAAAAATAATCCGTTTCGCAAAAAATGTCAACATAATCAGCCAGTTTGTCTTTTGCGATTTCCGGGAGCATTTTAGTTATAATTTCATCAATATAGCCTGATTTGTTTTCCTTATAATGAAGAGGAAAAGCATGTGCACCCAAAAATGTAGATTTTATCGTAACAGGGTAATTTGCGGCCAGTTTTTTAATAACACGCAACATTTTTAATTCACCGTCAACAGTAAGTCCGTAACCGGACTTTATTTCTACGGCTCCTGTTCCTAAAAGCATTACTTCTTCAAGTCGAAGTTTTGACTGTTCGTAAATTTCTTCTTCCGAAGTTTCATTGAGTTTTTTGGCCGAATTTAGGATTCCGCCGCCGCGATTAGCGATTTCTTCATAAGTAAACCCATTAATTCGGTCTACAAATTCCTGCTCGCGATTGCCTGCGTAAACAATATGTGTGTGGCTGTCGCACCAGGATGGTAATATGATTTTTCCTGTGGCATCAATAATTTTATCAGCCTGTACTTCAGGAAGATTACTCATTTCACCAAAATCAGCGATTAAATTATCTTCTAAAACCAGAAAAGCATTTTTTAGTGTTGGAAGAACATCCATTTCTGCTCCTGACACTTTAGAGACAGAAGTTTCGCGAACCTGAAGCAGTTCTTTTATATTTTTAATTAAAGTTATCATTTTAGTATTATTGAATTTAAGGGTAATTTATTGTTTGCAGTATAAAATTAAAACACAAATTTCACAAATTAGCACGAATTGATTAGTGATAATTTGTGAAATTCATGTTGAATAAAATTGACTCTGATGTTATTCAGAAACTGATATTTCAAACAATTTTTCCCAGTATTTCCCAGTCACAAAAATGGTTTTGGTTTTTGGATTATAAGCAATTCCGTTTAAAACTTCAGCTTGAGGATGTTTGATAAATTTACGTAAACCGGACATGTTCAAAATGCCTTCAACAGCTCCGGAAATTGGATTTATAACAGCAATAGCATCTTTTTGCCAAACATTAGCGTAAATTTTTCCGTTAATGTATTCCAGTTCATTAAGAACTTTGATTTTTGACGTTCCCGAATAAACATTGATGTAATCGATCAGTTTTTGTGTATCAGGTTCCATTTTCCAGATTTTTTCCGTTCCGTCAGAACGATAAATGTACTTTCCGTCATTTGTCATTCCCCAGCCTTCAATTTCTTTATCATATTTAAAGGTTTTTTCAAGCTTAAAAGTCTTGGCATCATAGATAAAACCTGTGTTTTCCTGCCATGATAACTGAAATATTTTACCGTTGATAAAAGTAATTCCTTCTCCAAAATATTCTTTAGGAAGGTCAACCTGTGTAATTACTTTTCCGGTTTTATAATCAACTTCTCTAAAATAAGAATCGCCTTTTTGACCTGTACTTTCAAATAAAGAACCATTGTAAAACTCCAGGCCTTCTGTAAAAGCTTTTGTATCGTGCGGATAGGTATTTACAATTTTATAGTTTAATAATTTAGGCTCGATGTCAGAAACCAATTCGATTCTTTTGGTAGCATCTGACCATTCAGAACCAAAATAAGCGGTAGCTTTTAGGTATTGATAACCTAATTTTTGATCTTTTAATTCAAATTTGAATTTCTCAGCACCTTTTGTGCTTCCCACTTTTTTATCGTTTACAAAGTAAACCGTACTATCAATTTCTTTAGAATTTGGATTTAAAATGGCAATAGAAACAGCTTCTTTTGATGTAAAATGTGCCGGAAAAGCAGAATCATCAATAGTGAATAAAGAATTTTCACCTTTTTTTGCACCGTTACATCCAATTAATGTGATTCCTAATAAAATGACAGTTAGGAAGTTATATTTTTTCATAGTTAAAAATTTGAATAAGCCAATATACGACGATATTTTTATAGCAACAAAGCTCTTGCAAAAATATAAAAAGATTGTATATTTGCACCGGCAAGTCCTACACGACCAGCTCCTGCAGACTCCCCCAGGATGGGAACATAGCAAGGGTACGTGGTTGAGCGGTGCGATGTAGGTCGCTTGCCACTTTTTTTAGAATAAATTTAATTTGTAATCTTCCTTATGGAAGATTTTTTTATTTTTGACTCTGTCGGAAGTTAGGAGTTATATGTGAAAGGTTAGAAGTTTTTATCTAACAGTTCTAAATTCTATTCGAAGGCAATCACTTTAACTTATAACATTTAACATCTAACCTACAAATGAGCAAAGTCGTTTTAATTACCGGAGGATCATCAGGAATCGGAAAATCTATTGGAGAATTTTTGCATCAAAAAGGATATGTTGTTTATGGCACCAGCCGAAATCCTGAAAAAGTAATAAATTCTGTTTTTCCTTTGGTGGCTTTAGATGTTCGCAATGCAGAGTCTGTTAAAAAAGCGGTAAATGAAATTATTGAGGCAACAGGAAGGCTTGATGTAGTGATTAATAATGCCGGAGTTGGAATTACCGGGCCTTTGGAAGAAATTCCGATGGAAGAAATCAAAAATAATTTTGAAACTAATTTCTTTGGACCTATTGAAGTGATGAAAGCAGCCTTGCCAAAAATGCGCGAGCAAAAATCAGGTCTGATTATCAATATTACTTCTATCGCCGGTTATATGGGACTGCCTTACAGAAGTGTTTATTCTGCTTCAAAAGGAGCTTTGGAATTGATAACCGAAGCGTTACGTATGGAGGTAAAATCTTTCGGGATTAATATTACGAACGTTGCTCCTGGTGATTTTGCAACGAATATTGCTGCAGGGCGCTATCATGCACCTGTAATTTCCGGTTCTGCTTATGAGAAAGTGTACGGTGACACCTTGTCAACGATGAACGAACATGTAGATGCAGGAAGTAATCCGAATGAAATGGCTGAAGCTATCTATAAAATCATACAGACTAAGAAACCAAGTGTACACTACAAAGTGGGTGTTTTTATGCAGAAATTTTCAATTGTACTAAAACGAATTCTTCCTGATACGGTTTATGAAAAGATGCTGATGAATCATTATAAGCTGTAAAAAAATAATAATTTTAAATCTCCATAAATTGCCTTCGGTTTAGCGAAGGCTTTTTTATTTACGACTCTGTTATAGGTTTTTGGTTTTAATTCGGTTATTCTTTGTTTTCTAACAAACTGTTTTTCAAATGCTATTTCTCCAACTTGCATTTATTTTGAATTAAAAATTTAAAACTTTACTTTTACCACTTAATATAAATTACAGAAAAATTGATTTTCGATATTTATAATAACACGTTTATATGTTGTAAATTTGCGGCTGTATGCGTGAGGGATAGAAGCAATCCGCCGGGGCGGAGCGTATAGCCCGACCGTATCCCGATAAGAGGGCAGGTAGTCTCAAAGTAAGTTTGCCCTCTTATCGGGATGGGGTCACGCCCAGATAATAACACAATTAAATATAAATAAATATGAAATTTTTTATTGACACAGCTAATTTAGCACAGATTAAAGAAGCACAGGCTTTGGGTGTTTTGGATGGTGTAACTACTAATCCATCGTTGATGGCAAAGGAAGGTATTACCGGAAAAAATAATATTTTGAAGCATTACGTTGATATTTGTAATCTTGTTGAAGGTGATGTGAGTGCTGAAGTTAATGCACTGGATTTTGAAGGAATGGTGAAAGAAGGAGAGGAATTGGCTGAATTACATGATCAAATCGTGGTAAAATTGCCAATGACTAAAGAAGGTGTAATGGCTGCAAAACATTTTTCTGATAAAGGAATTAAAACAAATGTAACTCTTGTGTTTTCTGCAGGACAGGCTCTATTGGCTGCTAAAGCGGGTGCAACTTATGTTTCTCCGTTTATTGGTCGTTTGGATGATGTTTCTACAGACGGTTTGAACCTGATTCAGGAAATTAGAGAAATCTATGATAACTACGGTTATGAAACTCAAATTTTAGCTGCTTCTGTTCGTCACACAATGCATATTGTAAATTGTGCTAAAATTGGTGCAGACGTTATGACAGGACCTCTTTCTGCTATTTATGGTTTGTTGAAACACCCATTGACAGATATCGGATTGGCACAGTTTGTTGCTGATTTTGAAAAAGGAAATAAGTAATACTCAATACTTTATAAAAATTAAAGCGCTGTTTTCGTCAGAAAGACAGCGTTTTTTTTTATTTTTATATACTGTAAAACTCTGTATATGAAAAAGTTATTGATTGTTTTGATGTTTTTTATAGCTACTGTTGAGTCAAATGCGCAGGCTAGGGTGTTAACGAGTGTAAATGAAGCGGGTGATGTAGCGACTTATGAACTGGATTGTTCTGTAAAGTTTCAGACTTTGGCCAAAGGTTTGCGTTATAATATTACCAGGCATGAGTTTAAAGGTCCTGAATTAAGGAACTCGTATCGGTTAATGCTGGTGATGGATGGATTTTATTCAAAAACACTGAACAAGGAAATGACAATTTCGGCGATATTAAATGACGGAACGATTATTCAGGCCAAAAAAGTTATAGAGGAAGATGGTTTTTTTGATGGTGCGTGTACGTTGAGAATAAAAGATCCAAAAGCGCTTTTGGAGGCTAATATTGATAAAGTTATCGTGCATGCTGATAAGGATGTGGTATATGTTTTATCAGATCAAAATAAAGCTTTGTTTAAGAAGAATTTAAATGCAGTTATGACTGCTAAATAAAATATTGAAACAAAAAAAATCCCGTTTTTACTAGTGAAGTAAAAACGGGATTTTTTTTATATTTCTGAGATTAGTGTCCTCCGCCTTCGCTGATAATATGGCTAACTCCTTGTTTCTTTAAAATTTTAGGGCAATAGAAGCCATAAAATGCTAAATAAGCAAAACCAAGAAGTGGTACTATATAAGAGAAGTGAGTGTATGTAATTCCAAAGATTCCGTTTGGATTTGTTGCATCTAAATCACAGATACTTCCTTGTACTAATGGAATAACTCCACCTCCAAGAATCATCATGATCAGGAAAGACGAAGCTTTTCCTGTGTTTTTTCCTAAGCCTGCGATTGCTAAATCGAAGATTGAAGGCCACATGATAGATAAGAATAATCCGCCTGAGATAAAGAAGAATTTAGCAATTGATGGATCTGGCCAAACTAAACCTAAAACCATCATTAATAAACCTGAAATTCCGAAAAGCATTAATGTTTTTCCGGCATTTTTACCACCTACAAAACTTACGGCAATAAATAATAGAATCCAGATTGGGTAAATATAGAATGCAGAAACGTCGTGTGCTGCAAAAATATTTGCTCCAATAATTACTCCAAATGCAAGTGCCGGTACAATAAATTTAAGCGCAGTGTTAACAAGGTTTGATGTATTGAAAACATTTACACCACCATTCCAACGGCCAATCATTAAACTTCCCCAGTAAAGAGCGATAAACGGAGCAATTGCATCTTCAAGGATATTTCCGAATTCACTAGTATGCAGAAGTGCCGGTAAATTACTGATTATAGTAACCTCAGTTCCAACATAAATGAAAATCCCTAACATTCCTAAGTATAACTGAGGATAATCAAGGATGTTGAATGAAGCGTGTTTGTGTTCAATTTGAGCTTCCTCTATTTTTGCAGGATCTTCAATTTTAGAAAAATACATAAAAATGGCAACGATGATAAACGCAAGACCCAGAATTATGAATGGTAATTTAATATCTTCAAGAGAAAGGTTTGTTTTTTTGTTGTCTCCCATTCCAAAAAGAGCAATTCCTAATAAGATTGCACCAATTGTTGTTCCGAAAGAGTTTACACCACCTGCTAAAGTTAAACGGTGAGCTCCGGTTTCAGGGCTTCCCATTTTAATAGCTAACGGATTAGCAACAATTTGCTGGATTGAAAACCCTAATCCTACAGTAAATAAAGCCGTTAAGAAGAAAGGGAAACTTTGCATTGTTGCTGCAGGAACAAATAAAAAGGAACCAAATGCAGATAGGAGTAATCCGGCAGAAAGTGTTTTTTTGTATCCAAATTTTTGTAAAACATCTGATTTTAGAGATACTAAAAAGAAGATGATTGATCCGACAAAATACGCAGCATAAAATGCCCACGCAACCAATTGTGACTGAACCTGTGATAAAGTAAATACTTTTTTGAATACTGGGATAAGGATATCATTTGCTGACCCTACAAAACCCCAAAAGAAGAAGACGATTATCAAAGAGATAAATTGCCCCCACTTGGTTTGTACATTTTCTGAACTCATAATAGTAGTAAAGGTTAATTTTTATTTATGTTTTTTGAAGACCGTAAATATATTTGTTACATGTATCAAAAAAAAATAAAAAGACACAAATAATGTTAAATTTAAACCAACAACATCATTTTTTCAACAATGTGTTAATTTTTACTTACTTATAAAACAGGATCAGAAAGAATTTTATTCCAAAATTTTGTTTTTTACTTCTTTACTGTAGTTTCTGCCAATCGGAATCGTGTAAGATTGGATCTGAATACGGTTTCCTTCAATAGATTTGACCTTGTTGAGAGCAATAGTATACGATTTATGGATTCGTAAAAAACGATCTGAAGGTAGTTCTTCAGACAAGGAAGTTAAGGATTTGTGAGTGATGTAGGTCTTATCGGGCGTAACGACTTTGATGTATTCTTTCATTCCTTCAACAAACAAAATCTCTTCAATATTAATTTTCATCATCTTTTTATCGACCTTGATAAAAATATGCGAATCGCCTTTTGAAGTTTCTACTTTTATATTGTTTTTAAGGTTGAATTCGGTTGTTATTTTATTGATGCATTTTATAAATCTTGGCAGCGGAATTGGTTTTACCAAATAATCCAGAACATCAAGGTCATAACTTTCTGCAGCAAATTCGCGAAAGGCAGTGGTAATAATGACTTTGGTTTTGTTTTCGATTAAGCTAATTAATTCAAAACCGGTCATCATAGGCATGTTAATATCTAAAAAGACCGCATCAACAGGATTACTGTTTATAAAATCGAGAGCTTCTAAAGAATTATTAAATGTGGCTACCACTTCGAAGTCCGTAAAATTGGTAAAATAATTTTGCAGGACTTTGATAGCGAGCGGCTCATCATCAATCAATACACATTTAATTTTCATTACGGATAGGTATTTGCAAACGGATTATATAGTAATTAAGTTTTGTTGTGTGTTTTAAACTAAAATTGCTTTTGTAAATTAGTTTTAATCTCTTTTTGGTATTAGTCAGTCCGATACCTTTTTTAAGGTTAAGACTATGTGAATTTACAAAATTATTTAGGATTTCAAAATCTAACATTTGATTATCGATAACTTTGCAATTGATTTTAATTTTCAGGTTTTTATTGTTTAAGCCCCCATGTTTAAATGCATTTTCGACCAACGAAATAAAGATTAGCGGTGGTACAATAACGTCCTCTATATCAGATTCCAGATTTATGGTAACTTCTACATTCTCAAAGCGTAACTTCTCTATTTCAATGTAATTCTGAATATAATCTATTTCTTTTATCAGCGGTACAAATTTGGTTCCTTTGACATCATAAAGCACATATTCCATCAAGTTCGATAATTTGATAATAACATCGGGAACTTTATTTGATGATTCTAATGATAACGCATACAGATTGTTTAAAGTATTAAAGAAAAAATGTGGCTGAATCTGGTTTTCAAGGTATTTCAACTTGATTTTAAACTGATTTTCTCTCAAAGATCTATTTCTTTCACGTTCTCTCAGCCAGGTCAGAGTAAGGTATACTGAAGATGCCATTGCCAATACATATAGTTCTCCAATACAAACCGCAACAATGTGATTGATCTCAAAAGGATGGTATTCACGATTTGCTTCAGGCCATATGTTTTCTGAAATTATATAATAGGTAAGTGCTGTTTTTAATAAATATATCCCGAAGAGGCTCGCGATCAGTGAAAAAGTATATTGTATATATTTTTGTTTCAGGACGAATGTCGGGACTAAAATGAAAAGATTAAAATAGACCAAAGGAATGTGCAGGGAAAATTCAATAAGATTTGACTTGAATGAATAAGGATAATCATTGAAATAGGCTCCCCATCTTAAAAAGTTAAGAGTAAAATAGCTACCCCAAAACCAAATATGATTTTGCAGTTTTATGTCAAATTTTAATTTTTGAATTTCGTTCAACTTTATTTTTGGGGATTAGGTACTGCTGTAAGGCCTTTTTGTAAAGATTATGCAACTTTAAACAATTAGTTGGTAAAACACAATTCTTTTGAATAAAATTTTGAAAAAAAAGACAAATGATGGTTTATTTTTCGGGTAGAACGTTTTCGTAAAACATAATGTTGATTGTTTTATGTCGTTTGTTTAAGTTTTTGAGTAGTTTGTATAAAATATTTTATTTATGTTAATTTTAACAATATTTTTATCGCTTAACTAACAAAACCATGACAATAATGAAACAAATTGTGTTAATCTTCTTGCTATTTTTTACTTCCTTAGCCACGTTTGCGCAGGTAAAGAATATCAAAGGTGTGGTAAGCGATCAAAATGGATTGCCGTTACCAGGAGTGACTGTACTTATTCAAGGAACAGCAAAAGCAACTCAAACTGATTATGATGGAGTGTATGTAATCGAAGCATCGAAAGGAAATGTTTTGATATTTTCATACATCGGAATTAAAACTAAAACTGTAACTGTAGGTGATTCCGCTCAGTTAAATGTAGTACTTGCAGAAGATACTCAAAACTTAAATGAAGTCGTAGTAACCGCATTAGGTATCAAAAGACAGAAAAAAGAGCTGGGTTATGCGGTACAGGATGTAAAAGGGGATCAATTGAATAAGGTAATTACGACCAACGTTGCAACTGCACTTTCGGGTAAAATTGCCGGAGTTGATGTTTCTATTCCCGCTACAGGCGCCGGCGGTAGTACGAGAGTAATTATTAGAGGTATTTCGAGTATCGGTGAAAACAACCAGCCTCTTTATATTGTAGACGGTGTTCCTATAGATAATACAGGTTTATCTAATGATAGTTCTGCTACAAGTAAATGGTTTGACGGAAGAGATAGTGGAGATGGTATCTCAAGTATCAACCCAAATGATATCGAAAGTTTAACGGTGCTGAAAGGAGCGGCTGCGGCAGCTTTGTATGGTTCAAGAGCGTTAAATGGGGTAATTTTAATTACTACCAAAAAAGGAAGTAAAGGTAAACTTCAGGTAGAATTAACAAGCGGTGTAAGTTTTGACAGAGTAAATGCAAAATACAATGATTATCAAACAGAATATGGTACGGGTTCTAACGGAATTTTACCAGACCCTACAAAAGCACCTTCTGAAATTTACGGATATACTACAAATGCATGGGGACCAAAATTCTCAGAAACTGTAGGACAACAGGTTAAGATATTTGACGGTTCGATGAGACCTTACGCTAAAGTTGATAACAATATTCAGGATTTTTTCAGAACCGGAGTTACAATGACTAATGGAGTGGCACTTTCTGGCGGAAGTGAAAATGCATTTATTCGTTTTGGATTTAATAATCTGAAAAATGATGATGTGATTCCTAATTCTGGTTTAGAAAGAAATAATGCAACGTTAAATGCAACTTTAAAATCAGAGAAATTTACTTTGGATGCTAACGTAAACTACATGGTTGAAAATACAAATAACAGACCAGGTTTAGGAGATTCACCAAATAACGTTGGTTATTCTTTAAGTGGTTTAGCGCCAAATATTGATCAGGCCTGGTTGAAAAATTCACAAAACCCTGAAACTGGAGGTATGTACCAGTGGAATAATAATGTTTATTTGCTGAATCCGTATTGGGTAGTAGATCATAACCATAATGCATCCAAGAAAAACCGTTTTACGGGGAATGTAACAGGAACTTATCAGTTACAAAGATGGCTAGGTTTAACTTTTAGAACTGGTTTAGATACTTATACTTTTGGTTCTAAAGATTTTATGGCCGCTGGAAGTACATGGCCAGGAAGAGATAATGGTTATCTTGGTTTAGAAAATATTGGTGTTTCTGAAATGAACACAGATATTATCGCGACTCTAAGTGATATTAAACTGGCTACCGATTTGACTTTTTCAGGAATTTTAGGAACAAGCAGAAGAGATTTCAGAAGAGAGCAAAATTCAAGATTTGGAACCAATATTATTGAGCCTGGAACAGAATATATCAGTAACTTTTCTACTCAGACAGAAAATCCACCGGTTGAAACCAAAACAAGAACAAACTCGGTTTATGGTTCTGCAAAATTTGATTATAAAGGTTATCTTTATGCTGAGTTTACAGGAAGAAATGACTGGTTTAGTGTAATTAACAAAGATGCTTTTTATCCGGCTGCTTCATTAGGTTTTATCTTCTCTGATGCACTTGGTATTCAGAGTGATGCTTTTTCTTATGGAAAATTAAGAGGATCATGGGCACAGGTTTCTAATGCACCGGGAGCTTATAAAAATGCTTTAAATTATACTACTTACTCTTCTTATAACGGAGGTAGTGTTGTGAATATTAAAAATACATCGGCACCAAATCCTGATTTGACTTATCAGTCTAAAACGGGAATTGAGTTTGGTCTTGAAACTTCGTTCTTTAAAAACAGGTTAAAAGCAGATATCACAGTATATCGTGAAGATACAGCAGATCAGACTATTGATTTACCTTCGTCAGCGACATCTGGTTACGAATTTATTTCTGTAAACGCTGGGGAATTAAGAAACGAAGGTATCGAGATATTCTTGTCCGGTACACCAATCAAAACAAAGAATTTTGAATGGGGAATTGATTTGAACTTTTCTAAGAACAAAAACTCTATTCTTTCCTTACATCCACAAATTGATACTTATACGATTTCTGAGGCTCGTTGGGCAGGTGCAGCTATCGTAGCACAAGTTGGTGGTCAATATGGAACGATTATAGGGAAAGATTTTCAGAAAACAGAGTCGGGAGAGCATATAATTGGCGCTAATGGTCTGCCTTTATTTACAGAAAACAAAGTAGAATTAGGTAAAGGTCTTCCGGACTGGTCAGCAGGTTTAACGAATCGTTTTTCTTATAAAGGAATTACGCTTCAATTTTTAATCGATATGAAATTTGGAATGGATGTTTATTCTATGACAAACTCACTTGCCGCACAAAAAGGACTTTTGGATGTTACTACAGAAGGAAGAGATGCTTATAATGCAGCAAGGGCACAGGCAGCAGCAAGTGATCCTAATTTTAATCAGGCTACCTGGATTCCGACTGCTGGTTATGTAGCACAAGGAGTTGTCAATACAGGGACTGCAGCTAATCCTGTTTATGTAGAAAATACAAAACCTGTAAATCCACAAGATTATTGGGGTACCGTTTTTAATAATACTCCGGCACCATTTATCTATGATGCTTCTTATGTAAAATTAAGAGAGGTAAGTTTAGGATATACAATACCTAAAAGTGTTTTCAACGGAGCAAAAATTAACTCGATTTATGTTTCTGCGTTTGCAAGAAATTTATTGACTTTTAATAAGGATTTGCCAAACGTTGATCCTGAATCTATGTATACATCCGGAAACGGACAAGGTTTTGAATATGGTTCTTTACCATTTAGAAGATCATATGGTTTTAATCTTAAAGTTACATTCTAAAAAAAGAAATTATGAAATTTAAACAAATAATAATAGCCATACTGTTCTTGTTTACAATGGTGGGCTGTACCGACAATTTTGAAGAACTGGAGAAAGATCCTGTTGCATTATCTCCAAATCCTGCGGGCCAACTTACATTTACACAATTATGTATGTCTGGTGATGGTTATTATCAGCACAGAACCAACCTGATTTATTCAGGAGGTTTTGTACAGCATTATGCCGGTTCCTGGGCAGTTACGGAATATGGTAACAAATTCAAGAAAGTAGATGAATATGCAACAGCTTTATGGAGAAATGTGTATGCCAATGAAATGAAAAGTATTGTCGATATTCTGGATAAAACAAGTGCAGATCCTGCGGCCGGGAATATGAATGCAGTAGCTAAAATTATGAAAGTAATGATTGCACAGCGTTTAACAGATTTGTACGGTGATGTTCCTTATTCTGAAGCGGGTTTAGGTTTTTCTAAAGGAATTGTAACACCTAAATATGATAAACAGGAAGATATTTATAATGCCTTTTTCGCTCAGTTACAAGAAGCATTTGTTCAGTTAAATGCCGGTGGAGGTGCCATAAAAGGAGATTTATTCTATAATGGCGATATTGCAAAATGGAAAAAACTGGCTAACACAATGCGTTTGCGTCTGGCTATGAGAATTTCTGAAGTAAGTCCTGCAGAAGCAGAAAAGCAGGCAAAAATAGCATTGCAGAATGGAGTTTTCGAAAGTAATGAAGACAATTGTATTATGCATCATTTAGATTTTCCATTTAGTGATAATCCTGCTTCATTGGATTTTAGAGGAAATGGATTGTCTTACGGATTTATCGGAGATGAGCACGGAGATCATTTCAGCTCTTTGCTTATTGATTACTTGAGAGATAATGGAGATCCAAGATTAACAATGATTGCTACTCCAAAAACAGGAAGTGTAAATTGGGGTCCAGTTGCACCGGGAGAAGAATTATATGAAGGGATTCGTCCGGGAACTTTCAGATGGGAAATTCCGGGAGGCTCTAATGCAGCGTCAGGTATTCAGCCTTACATAAAACTAAGAACAACTCCATTTTTACATGTGAGTTATTCAGAAACACAATTACTGTTGGCAGAAGCAGCTTTTAGAGGCTGGGTTTCAGGTTCTGCAGCTGATTATTACAAAAAAGGAGTAGAAGCAGGTATTAAACAATTAGAGATTTATGGTGCTCCTGCTGCAAGTCAGGCAAACATAAATACTTATTTATCTGCTAAACCTTTAGCCGCAGGAACAGAAAAAGAACAAATTGCCACACAGCTTTGGGTTACTTACTTATTTAATAGTATAGAAGCCTATTCAAACTGGAGAAGAACCGGATATCCTCATTTATTGCCAATTACAAATCCGGATTCTGAAACAAATGGAGTTACACCAACACGTTTGTATTATCCAAATGATGAAATGCAGAAAAACACAGCAAATTATCAGGAAGCAGTTGCCAGATTAGGAGGAACAAATGATTGGCTTGGAAAAGTTTGGTGGGATGTAAATTAAAATTCCTAAAATAAAAGTTATGCCTAATAAGGTATTATTTCAATCTAATTAAAATTAAAAACAACAAGTTTAAATTTCAAAATTATGATAAAAAATAAAGCCTTATTAGGCATCCTTTTTTATATATGTTCGCTGGTTTCAGTTTACAGCTGTACAAGTCAAAAAGACACAGATAGTGATAATAATGAATCAAAAGCAAAAAAAGCCAGGGTTATCGGATATTTATCGACAGATAATTTCGATAAAATAGCATCAATTCAGTTTTGTAAATTAACACACCTGAACATTGCTTTTGCCAATCCTGATAAAGATGGAAATCTTATTTTTAATGGAGATATTGATGCAGTGATTGCCTATGCAAAATCTGTTAATCCTAATATTGTAATATCAATTTCGCTTGCAGGAGGTGTGATTTCACAAGAACAGGCGACAAATTGGTCCTTCTTAATTGATAAGCCCGAAAACAGGCCTGCTTTCATTCAAAATATTGTAAATTTTGTCAATCTTCATAAATTAGACGGCGCTGATGTAGATTTGGAATGGGATGCAGTAACATCAGGTTACAGTGGTTTTGTTTTAGAATTGAAAAAAGCACTAGCAGAACATAAAAAGATTATAACAGCTGCGCTTCCTAATAATTCCCGTTTCGAAAATATAAGTACAGAAGCATTAAATGCTTTTGATTTTATAAATATAATGGCTTATGATAGTACCGGACCGTGGACTCCCGATAAGCCCGGGCAGCATAGCTCTTTTGAATTTGCAAAAGACGGAATTAATTTTTGGCACAAACTACAAAATGTTCCAAGCGAAAAATTAACTCTTGGCGTACCATTTTACGGTTATAATTTTACTTATAATCCGGTTACAAGCTCAACTTTTGCTCAAATTGTAGAAGCATCGACTCAATTTGCCGATCAGGATGAAATCGGAAAAATATATTATAACGGAAGACCTACCATATCTCAAAAAGTAGAATTTGCGGCAGAAAATGCAGGTGGAATTATGATTTGGGAAATCGCACAGGATTCTTTCAATGAATATTCATTACTTGATGTTATTCATAAAAAATATTCTTCACTAAAAATCAAAACTACCAAATTGTGCGGAAATTGAATTTGACTCATAATTGATCTTCTAATCCATAAAATCAACTTAATTTAAGTTTTATTTAAGGTAAAGTGCATGTTTATAAGGACTTGTGTTTTATGAAGATATTTTATTAAAATTAATAAAACGTTGAATATTTAATAAGCAATTATAAAATATTGTGATTTATACTGTCAGGAAAACGTTTTCGAAAAACGCATTATTGAATGATTAATGTCGTTCGTTTAAAAAATATAACCGTTTGTATAATTTATTTTTTTTAACAATACGTTAAGAATAATTTTACCTCATAACTAACAAAATAAATAGACATGAAAAAAATTTTCGTAATCTTTATGATTGTTTTTACGGCGCAAGTTACACTTGCCCAGGTAAAAAGCGTCAAAGGTATTATTACAGATTCTGATGGGATGCCGTTGCCTGGAGCATCTGTTGCTGTACAAGGAGGTCAAAAAGGGTCAACCACTGATTTTGACGGATTGTATTCAATTGAAGTACAAAAAGGGCAGACATTGGTTTTCAGTTATGTAGGTCTTGAAACACAATCAATAGTTGTAGGAGATGCTGCTACTATTAATGTGAAGATGGGACAAGCTCAATCAAACGCATTAAATGAAGTTGTTGTAACTTCATTAGGTATCAAGAAAACAAGAAAATCTTTGACTTATGCAGCTCAGGAGCTAAAAGGAGAAGAATTAACTCGTGTAAAAGATGCAAATCTTATTAATACAATTGCCGGTAAAATTGCCGGTGTTGCCGTAACTAAAAGCTCGGGTGGTACAGGTGGATCTACAAAAGTAGTTATTCGTGGTAATTCGTCTTTAGCAAATAGCCAACCATTATATGTTATTGATGGTATCCCAATGTTGAACTCGGGTTCAGGACAGCCAAATGATACTTTTGGTAGTTTATCTGGAGGTAACCGTGACGGAGGTGACGTTGTTTCCTTAATTAATCCAGATGATTATGATGGAATGACGGTTCTTAAAGGTGCTGCAGCTTCAGTATTATATGGAAGCCAAGGAGCTAATGGGGTTATTTTGCTATCATCTAAAAAAGCCAAAGCTGGTAAATCTAATATTACTGCTTCTTCTGTAACTACTTTTGAAACTGCAGCTTACTTGCCAGAATTTCAAACAGACTATATTGCTGATGCAGGAGCTGATGAGACTTGGGGAGCGAAACAAAAAACAAAAGATCATGTTAAAGATTTCTTTAATACAGGCACAACGCAAATAACATCTCTTGGTTATTCGGCTGGATCTGAAAATTCATCTACTTCACTTACATATGCTAATACTTCAGGTACTGGAATTATGCCAGGTAATAGTATAAAGAAAAATAACTTTGGGATTCGTCAGACGGCTAAGTTTTTTGATAATAAATTAAGTGTAGCTGCAAATGCAAATTATACAAGTCAAAGCATCGTTAATAAACCAGTAAACGGTCTTTATTTTAATCCTTTAACAGGTGTTTATTTGATGCCAAGAGGAAACGACTTTAATTATTACAAAAATAATTATGAGGTTTTTGATCCTTCAAGAAATTTAATGGCTCAAAACTGGATGACTAATAGAGATATTATGCAAAATCCATATTGGGCAATCAACAGAAATAAATCTGAAGATAAAAATAATTATTTTAATGGTGCTTTAGCAGTAACTTATAAAGCTAATAATTGGTTAAGTATTGCGTCAAGATATAGCTATAATAGAGTTGAAAGCAATTTTGATAAAAAAATATATGCTACAACACAAGGAACTTTATCTCACGAAAACGGTAGATACATAAATGAAAATGCTTTAAGCACACAGCGTTATGGAGATTTAATAGCTACAATTAATACCAATATCAGTAAGGATTTTACCTTCAACGCTAATATTGGTACAAGTATAACTAATACATTAAGTAATCAAAAAACAATTCTTGATTCAGGAATTGGTACAGGTCTAAAATATGCAAACTGGTTTACATTACATAACTTCAATTCTAATTCAGGTAATTATCAAACTGTAGATTCTCAGAAAGAAGTACAATCTGTGTTTGCTGCAACAACGTTTGGATATAAAGATATGTTGTTTTTAGATGTTTCTGCAAGAAATGATTGGTCATCTACATTGGTTAATACTGATAAATCAGGATATTTTTATCCATCTGTGGGTTTAACAGCCCTTATCAGTGAAATGACAACATTGCCAGAGTGGATTAACTTCGGAAAAGTAAGAGCAACTTATGCTCAGGTTGGTAATGATATTTATCCTTTTATAACTTCTCCTACATATTATTACAGACCAGGATTCGAAGATCCAAAACCATCTGTTGGACCAAAACCGGGAGAAACATTAAAACCAGAATTAAAAAGCGAGATTGAATTTGGTACAGAGTGGAGAATGTTTAATAATAGACTAGGTTTTGAAGTTTCTTATTACAGTTCTGAAACTAAAAACCAATATTTAGAGGTAAAAGCACTTGAAGGAAATGTGAATGGATATACCTTCTACGGTATTAATGCAGGAAGCATTGAGAATAAAGGTTTTGAACTTGTTTTAAATGCAGGTATTATCAGAGGGGATAAATTTTCTTGGGATTCAGCAATTAACTTCTCACAAAATAAAAATAAAGTAAAAGAGATACCTGAAGAATTAGGAGGAAGAGTAAACTTAACTGAACCAGGTGTAAACAGTTATCAATATGCTGTAATTGAAGGAAGACCTTTTGGAGTAATTGAAGGTAAAAATATATTAAGAGATGCACAGGGCAGAATTTTATTAGATGGAGATGGTAAAATTCAAAAAACAGGTTTTCAGGAAGTTGGAAATGCGAACCCTGATTTTATGTTAGGTTTTTCAAACTCATTTAAATTAGGATCTTTCTTTGCTAATGTATTAATTGACGGGCGTTTTGGCGGAGATGTGATGAGTTTAACAGAATCTCAAAATGATTTTTTCGGAGTTTCTAAAGCAACAGGAGATGCAAGAAATGCTGGTGGAGTTAAAGTAAATGCTATTATGCCTAACGGTACTGCTGTAACAACAATGGATGCTAAATCATATTATTTTACTCAAGGTGTAGCAGGTAGGGAAGGTGCAACGGGAGAATATATGTATGATGCAACAAATGTAAGTGTAAGGGAGATTTCTATAGGTTATAATTTTAATCCAAAAAATTTACCATTTATACAATCAGCTGCTATTTCGTTAATAGCTAGAAATTTATTCTTTATTTATAAAGATGCACCATTTGATCCGAATATTGCATTAAGTACAGGTCAAGGTTTACAAGGAGTAGATATTTACGGTTTACCATCTACTAGAAGTATCGGTCTTAATTTAAATGTAACTTTCTAAACTTAAAAACATGAAACTAAATAAAATAACAAAAACAGCTACTATCTGCATGTCATTACTTGCAGCAGTAGGTTGCACAGATAATTTTGAAGATATTAATACCAATAATAATGGTATTACACCTGAATTATTTCAACAGGATTTTAACCACATCAAAGGTGGTTTCGCTCCAATGTTTAATAATATTCAAACAATAACCAGTCAATTAGAATGGCAATATCAATTGCAACAAGGTTTGAATAGTGATATTTGGTCCGGATATATGGCTACACCTACTCCTTTTGGAGGGTCAAACAATACAACTTATAATTTGAATGACAACTGGAATGGTTTTATTTGGAGTATAGCATATTCAAATGTTATGTTTAATGCATACAATATTGAACAGTTATCAAAGGGTAAATATGATCAGTTTTATGCCTTAGCTTTAATATTAAAGGTTGAAGGAATGCATAGAATAACGGATACTTTTGGACCTATTATATATTCGAAGTATGGAACCACGGATCCTACAATTGAATATGATTCCCAACAAGAAGTTTATAACAAGATGTTTGCTGAATTAGATATTGCAGTTACTGAATTAACCAAAAGGGTAGATTCTGGTGATGATGGAACAACGTCTTTTGGTAAAACAGATTTATCAGGTTATGGTGGAAAATTTGAACAATGGATTAAGTTTGCTAACACATTACGTTTAAGACTAGCGATGCGTGTTGTAAAAGTAGATCCGGCATTGGCTAAAATTCAGGCTGAAAAAGCAGTTGCTCAAAAATTTGGAGTAATGAAAACAAATGCTGATTTATTTCAAATTCAATCTCCAGTTAATACAAATCCTATTGCTACTATTAGTGGTTCTTGGCTAGATATTCGTATGGGAGCCGATATGGAATCCATTTTAGGAGGTTATAATGATCCAAGAATTGCAACTTATTTTGATACTTCTGCTCAATTTCCAGGAGAATATAAAGGAGTACGTACAGGTATTGAAATAACTGCTAAAGGAGATCATCAGGATTTTTCAGGTATCGGAGCTGTTGTTAGATCTAAAAATATTGTTTTGATGACAACTGCAGAGGCTTATTTTTTAAGAGCAGAAGGAGCGTTGAGAGGATGGAATATGGATGGAGATGCTAAATCATTGTATGAATTAGGAATTACAAGTTCATTTGATCAGAGAGGAGCTTCCGGAGCAGCTAATTACATTACAGACAATGTAAAAACAGCGAAAGCATATGTTGATCCTAACTTCCCAGTAAATAATTCTGCACCAGTAAATAATGTAACTATCGCTTGGGATGCTGCTGCAACTAATGAAGTAAAATTACAAAAGATTATTACACAAAAATGGATTGCCGGTTTCCCGGAAGGACAAGAAGCCTGGTCTGATTACAGAAGAACTGGATATCCTAAACTATTTCCGGTACTTAAAAACACAAGTGGCGGAAAAATAACTACGGAATTTGGTGTAAGAAGAGTAAATTTTGTACAATCTGAAATATCTCTTAATAAAGGTGGTGTTGATTCTGGTATTGCTAAACTAAATGGCCCTGATACTGGAGGAACAAGACTTTGGTGGGATACTACTGCTGGCAACTTCTAAAAAGCAAAAAAATAGACAATATTAAGTTTGGTTAGTAAATGGTATAAGTAACTCTGGTTGCTTATACCATTTCAAAAACCAAAGGGGTAATTACTACAAAAAAGAAAAAAATGAAAAGTGCTTTAGAAATAAAACCTGATATCAGCTATAAAAGTGCAGGGAAATTTGAAGAGACAAGATTTGAAAAAATCCATAACGAAATCTTCAAAAGTTCTGCAGAGGCTTCCATAATTGTTGCGCAGGAAATTGCTCAGTTAATCAGATCTAAACAAGAAAAAGGAAAATCTTGTGTACTAGGTTTGGCAACAGGTTCTTCTCCTGTAAAAGTATATGAAGAACTAGTTAGAATGCACAAAGAAGAAGGTCTGAGTTTTAGCAATGTAATCACTTTTAACCTGGATGAATATTATCCAATGTCAAAAGAGAACAATCAGAGCTATCATTATTTCATGCATCAGCATCTTTTTAATCATATTGACATCAACCCTGACAATGTTAATATTCCTGATGGTACTGTTTCTATTGATGAATTAAATCAATACTGTATCGACTACGAAATGAATATTAAACAAGCAGGCGGACTTGATTTTCAACTTTTAGGAATCGGGCGTACAGGTCACGTAGGTTTCAACGAACCGGGATCACACATAAATTCAGGTACACGTATTATTACACTGGATCACATTACAAGAGTAGATGCTTCATCTGATTTTAATGGTATCGATAACGTTCCAAAGAGAGCTATTACCATGGGAGTTTCTACTATCATGCGATCTAAAAGAATTGTATTAATGGCATGGGGTCAGAACAAAGCTGACATTATTAAAAGAACAGTTCAGGGAGATATTAGCTCTGAAGTGCCGGCAACATTTTTACAAAATCACCCAAATGCTACTTTCGTTTTGGATCAGTCTGCAGCCGTAGAACTGACCCGTTTTAAAACACCCTGGTTAGTAGGAGAATGCATTTGGACACAAGAGTTAAAAAGCAAAGCGATTGTTTGGTTATGCCAAAAAACAAAACAGTCTATATTAAAATTGACAGACCGTGATTATAACAATAACGGAATGTCTGATCTTTTGGCACAAGAAGGTTCAGCTTATGATTTGAACATCAATATGTTCAACGTTTTACAACACACGATTACAGGATGGCCAGGCGGAAAACCAAATACAGATGATTCGCACCGTCCGGAAAGAGCCAATCCGGCTAAAAAAAGAGTAATTCTTTTTAGTCCACACCCAGATGATGATGTTATCTCTATGGGAGGGACTTTTTCAAAATTGATAAAACAAGGTCATGATGTACATGTTGTATATCAAACCTCCGGAAATATAGCCGTTACAGATGATGAAGCATTAAAATTTGCCGAAGTAGGCAGCGATTTTATTGGCTCTGGGTCAGATATTGACTTTAAATCTGTAATTAAATTTTTAAATAATAAATCAGAAAACCAAATTGATTCTTTGGAAGTAAGAAAACTAAAAGGACTTATCCGAAGAAGGGAATCTTACGCAGCAACAAGATATATTGGATTAAAAGATGAAAATACACATTTCTTAGACCTGCCTTTTTATGAAACTGGACAGGTAAAGAAAAACCCGTTAGGACCAGAAGATATTGCTATCGTAAAAGATATTATTGCCAAAATAAAACCACATCAGGTATTTGCGGCAGGAGATCTTGCCGATCCTCACGGAACACATGAAGTTTGCCTGAATGCCATATTTGCCGCTATGGCAGCTTTAAAACCAGAAAAATATATGGATGATTGCTGGTTATGGTTATACAGAGGTGCATGGCACGAATGGGATATCCACGAAATTGACATGGCAGTTCCGTTAAGCCCATCAGAAGTATTACTAAAACGCCATGCCATTTTATATCACCAGTCTCAAAAAGACAGGGTAATGTTTCAGGGAAATGACTCAAGAGAGTTTTGGGTTAGGGCAGAAGACCGTAATAAAAATACAGCCGTATTATATGATGATTTAGGTTTGGCAGAATATGAAGCTATTGAAGCTTTTAAACGTTTTGATTATTAAAGTTGTTTTTAAAAAACGATTCGGGTGAGAGCGAATCAACAGCAAAATTCAGATTGATTTTATAGCGATTAGTGAGGTTCAACAGGAATCATTCTGAATTTTGTTTTTATCTATTTATTAATGTTATCTCCGGTAACATCATTTCAAAAAAATTAAAATGAAATATTTATTTGTCCTACTATTAGCAGGTATAACATCTAATGCTCAAATTCAGAAAGAGCAGTTAAATCTTATGCCCTGGCCTCAGAGTGTTGTTTTAAACGATGGAAATTTTACTTTAAGTAAAAATTTTAAGGTAAACATAACCGGAAATCCTAACTCTAGAATTTTTGGTGGTGTAACCCGTTTTTTACGTCGCTTAGATGGTAGAACAGGTATCTTTTTCGAGCAGGGTTTCATTGCAAAACTAAATGAAGTTCCAACTGCTGAGTTACAAATTAACTGTACTAAAAGTGGAAAAATTGGTTTGTATGAAGACGAAAGCTATCATTTAGATATCAAACAAAATAAAATAACTATAAATGCAACCAGTGATTTAGGGGCTTTGCATGGCCTTGAAACATTATTACAAATGTTGCAGAATAACAGTACCTCATTTTATTTTCCAAATTCAACTATTTCGGATTTTCCAAGATTTACCTGGAGAGGTCTGATGATAGATGCTTCGAGACACTTTCAGCCGGTTGATGTTATTAAAAGAAATATTGATGCATTGGCTGCAACGAAAATGAATGTTTTTCACTGGCATTTAGTAGATGATCAGGGATGGAGAATTGAAATGAAAAAGCATCCAAAGCTTATAGAACTGGCTTCGGATGGATTATATTACACACAAGAGGAAATTAAAAATATCGTAAAATATGCTGATGAGCGCGGTATTTTGATAGTTCCCGAAATAGATGTTCCCGGACATGGTTCAGCAATACTTACAGCTTACCCTGAAATAGGAAGCAAAGTAATGACTATAAACGGAGGAACTCAGGAAAAAAATATTCAGGGAACCGCAATTGCGACCTATGGAGTTGAAAGAAATGCCGGGATTTTTTCGCCGACATTAGATCCTTCAAATCCTAAAACCTATCAATTATTAAGTGAGTTTTTTGACGAAGTGTGCCCATTATTTCCCGGGTCTTATTTTCATATCGGGGGAGATGAAAACGAAGGGAAAGACTGGGACGCGAATCCTAAAATTCAGGAATTTAAAAAGAAACATAATTTGGCTACCAATCATGAACTGCAGACGTATTTTACCATGCAGTTGGTGCCAATGCTTAAAAAACACGGAAAACAGTTAATGGGCTGGGAAGAAATTTTGACAAAAAACATGTCAAAAGAAGCCATTATTCATTCCTGGAGAGGACCAAACGAGGGTGTCATTGCCGGACAGTCATTGGTAGACGCCGTTAAAAAAGGGTATAAAACAGTTCTTTCAAACGGTTATTATATCGATTTAATGTACCCTGTAGAAAGTCATTATCTAAATGATCCGATGCCTAAAGATGCTTCGCTTACAGCAGAAGAGAAAGCAAGGATTCTGGGTGGAGAAGCTACAATGTGGACAGAACTTACAACTCCGGAAACAATAGATTCGAGAGTCTGGCCACGCACGGCAGCCATTGCGGAAAGACTTTGGTCAGCTGAAACCGTTACTGATGTTGCCAATATGAGAAAACGTCTGGAAGTAGTGTCTTTCAGATTAGAAGAGCTTGGATTGACACATATTCGCAACAAAGAAGTTATCTTAAGAAATATATCCAATAATCAGAATACAAATTCGTTAAATGAATTTTCTAATGTTTGTGAGCCGTTAAAAGGATATACAAGAAATAAAAACGGAACTGAATATCAGATGTATTCTCCGTTTACCCTTTTTGCAGATGCCTGTACACCGGATGCTCAGGATGCTTTAGCTTTTGATGGAGCGGTAAGTCAGTATTTGACCAATAAATCGGCAGAGAATAAAACAAAACTGTCTGCATTTTTTACCAAATGGATTGCTGTTAACAAAGGTTTAAATGAGTTAAGTGCAAACGCACCATTGGTACAGCCAATCCTGCCTTTATCAAAAAGATTAAATGACGTATCAGAGCAGTTGCTACTTGTTCTGGATAACAAATCAACATTAAAAACAGCTGATTTAAAAGCCCTTATTGAGCAGTGCAACACAAAAGATCATGCAGATGTTGAACTGGCGGTTTATAAAAGCCTGCTGAAACTAATATAAAAATTTGGTTTGAATTAGTAATTGAGAGTTTAAGTTACCTGATTGTTTAGTTATCTCTGCCAGGAGTTTTCTGGTAGAGATAATTATGGTAAAGCTGAATCAAAATGCTTTTTTAAACTTTTAAAAAATAACCTTAAAATATATTTATTAACCCTTTAAAACCAAATAAAAAGAGAATACAAAAAACATGACAAAAAGTAGAATGCCAGATTGATGAGTTGCCCCCAAATTTATCTTTTTTATTTATACTTAATTTTTTAAAAGAAGTTATACATAAATATCAATCAATACTATTGACTAATGATTATGGTAGAAATCAGTAATAGTAATATTTATTTATAGAAGTGAATCGAATTAATTTTCCAACAATTGCAGGTTTCCATTTGCAGTTGATTGAATCCCGGTTGTTGTTTTTATACGCTGATCCTCAGTGTGTAATTTATAATAATTGGAATATTTTTTTCTATTAACCAATATTTATTAATTATGAAACATTATTACAGATTGCTTTTTTTGTTACTGTTGTTTCCCTTGCTCACGTTGGCCCAACCAGCCCACGGTAAAAAAGTTGTAGGGTATTATGCGCAATGGTCTATTTATGCCAGGGATTTTAATGTCCCGAAAATAGACGGAAGTAAATTGACGCATTTGAATTATTCTTTTTATGGGACAACTTTTGACCCTGCCCATCCGGAGAATACAAAATTAAAATGTTTGGACACCTATGCTGATTTTGAGCATATGGAAGGTGGAATACCTTGGGATGCCCCTGTAAAAGGGAACTTTTATGACCTGAAAAAGTTAAAGGAAAAGTATCCTCATTTAAAAATTCTAATTTCTGTTGGAGGATGGACAAAAGGCCAGGACCTTTCTCCAATTGCCGCAAGTCCGGTGGCAAGAGCTGCTTTGGCTGCAGACATGGTAAACTTCATCGCAACCTATCCTTTTATTGACGGTTTTGACATCGATTGGGAGTATCCTCTTTCCGGAGGAACAGACGGAACGGAAATCGTAAACGGTTCACCGGTACCTCCACAAAAGTACAGCCCTGATGACAACAAAAATTTGGTGCTTTTATTAAAAGCAATGCGTCAGGCAATGCCCAATAAACTAGTTACAATTGCTGCCGGAAACAATGTTAGAAATGTTTCTAAACAGTATTTGGGACCAAACAACAGATCACAATACGGAATGACAGAAGATATTTCGACTTATTGCGATTATATCACCTATTTCGGATATGATCTTGGTGGAAACTGGTATGACAAAACATGCTACAATGCACCATTATACGCAAGTGGAAATCCAAATGATCCATTATACGGAGCAACACAATCAGAATCTTTAGACGAATTAACAAGTCAATATTTGAATGTTATTGGTATTCCTGCAAATAAATTAATCATGGGATTACCTTTCTACGGAAAAAAATTCGATAACGTTGCTACGAATTCAACCAACGGATTATTTGTTTCGGCACCAAGATATATTGTTGGAGGATGTACAAATCCGCAAAACCCAACCGGAACATGGGATGGTTCAGGAGCTTGTGAAAAATCAGGAAGTATTGAGATTTGCGACTTAGTCGGAAATCCGGTTACGAATTCTCATGCTTATCTGGATCCAAGTACAATGTTGGTAACACCATCTGCTGCATCTGCAGGATGGGTACGTTATTTTGACAACACAACAAAAGTTCCTTATTTATACAACGCCACTCTTAAACAGTTTATCAGTTATGAAGATAAACAATCAATGGATTTAAAGGTTCAGTATATAAAATCAAAAAATCTGGCTGGTGGAATGATTTGGGAATTATCTCAGGATACAAGAGGTTCAATTCCGAATTCATTATTAAACCAGGTTGATACTTCTTTCGGAGGTACTGTTATCGGTACAGTAAGCATTACTGGTTCTGTAAAAAACGGAACAGCTTTAGTTTCGGACGTTACAGTTGAATTACGCAATGCAAGTAATGTTGTTTTGCAAACTATAGTTTCTACAGCCGGTAATTTTACGTTCAGTAATTTAACTTCCGGACAAAATTATACCCTTACAGCTGTAAAAGGAGGCTATACTTTTACTCCTGTAAATTTGACAAATGTTACGGTAAATCAGACAAACGTAGTTATAAACGGAACACAGCCTTTATACGCTGTAAGCGGAACCGTTCTTGACGGAACAACACCAGTTTCAGGAGTAACGGTTACAGCTACATCAGGATCAACAGTTTTAACTGCGGTTTCTAATGCTAGTGGTGTTTACAATGTTACAGGTTTGCCAGCAGGTCTTGATTTTACAGTTACCGCTGCCAAAACAGGATTCTCTTATGCTCCGGCATCTACAGTTTATAATGCTATAAATTCTAATAAAACACTGAATTTTACTCAGGGTCCAGCAGTTGTAAATTATACCGTAAGCGGTACAGTTTTAAACAATACAACTCCGGTATCCGGCGTAATGGTTACAGCATCTTCAACAGGTGGAAACTTCACAGCGGTTACAAATGCAAGCGGAACATATTCGCTTAATTTGCCTTCCGGCGGAAATTATACTGTAACAGCTGCTTTGACAGGACAAACATTTACTCCGGCTTCTACAGTTTATACAAACCTTACAGCAAACAAAACATTAAACTTTGCTCAGGATGTTGTTATTGGTAACGGAAGCAAAATCAGCGGAACAGTTAAAAATGGTGCAACTCCGGTTTCGGGAGCAAAAGTAGAATTGGTATTACCATGGACAGATAATACACATAACTGGAAAAGTGTTTTTGCCACTACAGACGCACAAGGAAAATACAGTTTTGATAACGCTATCATAAGTGGATATACTACAATCTCAAGTTTAAAATTAAACGCATGGGAAAATGGAGATGTAGTATATTTACCATCAAATCTGACAAACTTTGCAGTTCCTGCAAATCCAACTGTTTATGATTTTAATACAGGTGCAGTAACACCAACTTATTATACTGTAAGCGGAACGGTTCTTAACGGAACAACTCCGGTTTCTGGTGCAACAATTTCTGCAGTTTCAGGAACTACAACCTTAACAGCAACATCAGATGCTTCAGGAAATTACAGTATTGCTAATTTGGTTTCAGGATCAAGTTATACGGTAACAATTGCTAAAACAGGTGTAACTTTTACTCCTGCTTCAACAGTCTATGACGCTATAAGTTCAAATAAGACACTGAGTTTTACGCAAACAGTTGTTAATCCAACTTATTATACCGTAAGCGGAACAGTTCTAAACGGAGCAACTCCGGTTTCAGGAGCCACAATCTCTGCGGTTTCAGGATCTACAACTTTGACAGCAACATCAGATGCTTCAGGAAATTACAGCGTTGCCAATTTGGTTGCCGGATTAAATTATACGGTAACAATTGCTAAAACAGGTGTAACTTTTACTCCTGCTTCAACAGTCTATAACGCAATAAATTCAAACAAAAGCCTGAATTTTACACAGACAGTTGTGAATCCTGTTTACTACACAGTAAGCGGAACAACTAAAAATGGAACTACAGCAGTTTCTGGTGTAACGATTTCTGCAACGGCAGGAACGACAACTCTTACAGCAACATCAGACGCTTCAGGGAATTATACCGTTGCTAATTTGGTTGCAGGTTTAGATTATATTGTAACAGCTGCCAAAAGCGGAGCAACTTTCAGTCCGGCTTCTACAGTTTACACTTCGATCAGCGCCAACAAAACATTAAACTTCACTCAAAATGTTACGAGTGGAAACTTAATTAGCGGAAGCGTGAAAAAAGGATCAGTACCGGTTTCGGGTGCTAAAGTAGAACTAATTTTACCATGGACGGATAATACGCACGGTTATGCAAGCATAATTGCAATAACAGATGCTTCAGGAAATTTCAGTTATAACAATTCAGTTTTAGCCGGATACTCCATCATTACAAGTCTAAAATTGAATTCATGGGAAAACGGAGAAACAGCTTATTTTCCAAACAACTTAACAAACTTTGCTGTTCCGACATCACCTCAGGTTTACAACTTCAATACAAACACAGTTTCACCACCTCAGGTTACTATTACAGCTCCTTCAGCATCAACAGTAGCTATTGCTCCTGGAACAGCTATTCAGCTGAAAGCAACTGCAAGTACAGATGCCGGCTTAACTATTTCGTCAGTAGTATTCAACATCAACGGACAAAATATTACAGCAGCACTTTCAGGATCAGAATACGTAGCAAACTGGACTCCAGCTGCAGCAGATTTCAACAAAAATTATACGTTGAAAGCAACTGTAACCGCTTCAAGTGGTGCAACTGCCGAAGACACAAAAGCATTCTCTTTACAATGTTCAGGAACAACTTGCCCTAATGCATTGCCGGTAATTACCTGGAATTCACCATCGAATACTACTATATACCAAAATTCTTTCCAGGTTGTGCCAATTTCGGTTACAGCTGTTGATAGTGACGGATCAGTTTCTGGTGTTAGTATTACAGTAAATGGAGGCACATTTAACATGACAGCAGGTGCAAATAATACCTATACGTATAATTTTACACCATCTGCTTATCAGGATTATTCAGTTGTAATCAAAGCAACCGATAATCAATCTGGCGTAACTACATTAAACAATACAATTAAAATTGCTCAAGTGGGCACTAATAGATTCATTCCGCTTCCATCTAAAATTATTTTAGGATATGCCCATTCATGGGAAAATGCATCTGCGCCATTTTTATATTTTTCTCAAATGGTGGGAAGTAAGTTCAACGTAGTTGATTACTCTTTCGTAGAAACAGTTAATCGTGATGGTTATACACCAATATTAACTACAAATGATACCAGATATCTGACCAACGGTGTTTTCAATAAGCAATTGTTGAAAAATGATATAAAATCCTTAAGAGATAGCGGCGTTCCAGTTATTATCTCTATCGGAGGTCAAAATGGTCATGTTGTTTTAGAAAATGTAGCTCAAAAAAATATTTTTGTTAATGGTATGAAAGCCATTATCGATGAATATCAATTTGATGGAGTTGATATTGATTTTGAAGGCGGATCGATGAATTTTAATGCAGGAGGTTTAAGAGATATATCTTATGCGGGTATTTCTGCTTATCCAAGATTAAAAAACGTAGTAGATGCTTTCAAAGAATTAAAAGCTTACTACGGCCCTGGATTTTTATTAACTGCAGCTCCGGAAACACAATACGTACAAGGAGGATATTCTACTTACACGGATACTTTTGGTTCCTTCCTGCCAATCATTCAAAACTTACGTAATGAAATGGATTTGTTAGCGGTACAATTGTATAACACAGGAGGAGAAAACGGATTAGATGGTCAATATTATGGTTCAGCTAAGAGAGCCAACATGGTAACAGCCCTGACTGACATGGTGATAAAAGGGTATAACATTGGTACAACAGGAATGCGTTTTGATGGTTTACCGGCCTCAAAAGTTCTTATTGCATTACCAGCTTGTCCAAGTGCAGCAGGTAGCGGTTATATAACGCCGGCAGAAGGAATTAGTGCTATGCATTATTTAAGAACCGGAACCACTTTTTCAGGAAGAACATACACTATGCAGCCAGGCGGACCATATCCTTCTTTAAGAGGTTTAATGACCTGGTCTGTAAACTGGGATGCATCTTCTTGTGGAAATTCATCTGAATTATCTAAAGCATATGCCGCTTATTTTGCCTCACAATTGGCAGCAAAAACATTATCTCTTGATAAAATCGAAGCCAAAAGTACTACTGTAGCATATTTCAAAAATGATGCTTTATCAGTTACAAATGACACAGAGGATATCGCTCAGGTAGATGTTTTTAATACAATCGGGCAGCCATTAGTGAACTATAAAAATATTCAGAATAATAAAGAAGTACTGATTCAAAATCACAGTTTTTCTCAAAAACAAATGTTTATAGTAATTGTGACAGACAAATCAGGAAACAAAAAATCATTCAAAGTAATTAACTTTTTAAACTAAGTTATTATAACTAAGAATGGAAAAATCCAGAAATAAAAAAAATGGGATGGTTAAAATTGAGTTTGGTTATTTATTTTTTA
>NZ_QETH01000049.1 GCF_003105115.1 Flavobacterium sp. HTF
TGTTGCCGTATTTTTAACAACTATTTTTACTTATGCAATAGACGGAAAAGGGGATTATATCTTGTATATAAAAACCGGAAATGGAAAAGTAGTTAGCTTTACTTTAAACACCGTTGAAAAAGCAAATTTTTCAATCTTTGACGAAAACAATAACTTGTTGTACACAGGAGAATCTGCTGCAGACAGTTTAGAGATTTCAAAAACTTTAAGTTTAGAGGCTTATCCAGCCGGAACTTATTTTT
Organism: Flavobacterium sp. HTF; assembly: GCF_003105115.1. GTDB lineage: Bacteria > Bacteroidota > Bacteroidia > Flavobacteriales > Flavobacteriaceae > Flavobacterium. The sequence continues at coordinate 243 of NZ_QETH01000049.1, forward strand.
TATCATTGAATGAAAATGGTAAAGTAGTAAAACACAAAATTACGGTTTCAGCTAAAAAAGTAAAAACAGTTGTGTTAGATGAATCAGTTAACGAAAGTCCTGCATTTCGTCGTTAATCGTTTTTTGCCTCAAAATTAAGCATCAGCAGCGGCTGATGCTTTTTTTTTGCTTTATTTCAATTTTAAATTTAGTTTTTAAAAAGCCGCTCAATTTCATTTTGGATCTCGAAGATATCCATAATGGCATATAAACCAACCGGTTCCTGCAAATGAGAATTTGACGGTACCGTTTCTACATCCGAACTTATCAATTTGATCTGATTGGCCAAATCCGGCAAAAATTTGATTCCGGAAACGGCGTATTTAGAGATTCGCTCAATTCCATCATTATACAATTGTCCTTTTGCCTGCAGTTTTTTTAATTCCTCAATTTCAGGGACTTTATCAAATTTTTTATCATAAAACTCTATAATCGGACTTTCGTTGGGGCGTGAATGTTTGTGTATATAAGCGCAATAAAAATGACTGCCCAACTGAATCGCAATTACATCTTTTGGCCTGTAAAAAGTAATATTGTCCGGCAATGACGGCTTACGCTTAAGCGGAGCCGGCGCCGAACTGATTATCTTTTTTATCTGATCTGATTTTCTGAAAAAGTCGTCGCTCAGAACCACATCGCGATTTAAAGCATCGATTGAATCGATTGCTTTTTCGACAATTTCAGGATCTGTAAGTCCGTATTTGTGCAGAATTACCGCCAGGGCCACGATTGTGGTACGTTTGTAATTCTTTGTAACTTCTGTTTCATCAGCATTCAGGACACAATTCCAGCGCAATAAGATTTTTGGCAGAATATAACCCGAAAGGTTTTCAGCAATCGTTTTATCGTGTTTTGCATAAGCCATCGCTTTTGCCGTAAGCCTTGCAAAATCTTCATCAATGTTCTGAACCAATGCTTTTGCCGCTAATTTGTCTACTATTTGTTGATGGGTCATAAATCTTATTTTTGAAAATTAAAAAGACAGCTTTTTGGGCTGTCTTTTATTTAGTATTTTAATTTTTACCTAAAATTATTTGACCATTTGCATCATAAACAAATTCCCATTTCAACATTTGCGTATTCATATCATCATAATAATACTTTGTTTCCGTATATTTTCTGAAATTATTTTTAGAGAGCGAACGATAAAAATATTCTTCTAAAAATCGTAGCCTTTTAAAAGGATTTGGTGAATTATCATAGTCTTCAAAAGTTCTTACAATTCTTTCGCCTTCATTTATACCATTGTGCTGTTCGAAATATTCTGTTTTGACTAAATTACTATTAGCGTCATAATAAAATTTTTCAGAATATGTTATTACGTAGTCAGTAGGATCATTAAGATCATATGGCATATTAGGAAAACTTGTCAGTATTTCGATTAATTTTCCTTTTGAATATTTGAATACAAGTTTTTTAGAATGAACATTATTGTAAACATTTGGCACTTCTTTTTGCAGAATTTGATTGGAGCTGTTTAAACTATAATAAACAGAGCTTTTTGGAATAGTAAAATCTACTAACGTTGTAAAATTTTCCACCGTTACATTATTGTTTGTATAAGTCAGTAAAGTATATACTTCATTAATAAATCTTTTACTATAACCAGTTGAATGAGAGATGTCAATATAGCCACCATTCTTTTTTATAAGTTTTTTTTCGTTGTCATATTCAAAATCAAAACTTATTTCAGATGGATTAATTGCACTATTACTCTGATTTGTAACATCTAAATTTATTTTTTTTAATACAGGTTCATTGTCATTATTTTCTGTATTATCTTCATTATTGCTACAAGAAATAAGTAAAAGGCTTATAAATAAAATCTTAAATAAATGTTTCATTCTTTGTATGTTTTTTTATTAAAATTGATTGTAAATATAGTTATGTTAATTCTTATTAACCAAAAAAGACAACTCCAAAAAGCTGTCTTTTTTGTTTGTAAATAACTTTTAGGAATATTATTTTCCTTTAAGTAATTTTTCTAAATATTCGATTTTGTCTTTTTCGGACTGAAGCAAACGTTCGTAAAGTTTTTTATTTTCTTCGAAAGATTCTACTAATTTATCTAATGGATTGAAAGTGCAATGATTATTATTTCCAAAATGACTATTATTTACAGCTTCATTAAAACTATTGAAATAATTAATTGCAGATTCATCTGAAAAATTCTTAATCGCTTCAACCGTCACACCAAGAGCTTTTGCTATTTCAGAAAGCCTATCTTCTTCTATCGTTTCGCTGTTTTCAATAGTAGATATTGTTTGCTGACTTATTCCCAAAGCCTGTGCTAAAGCTTCCTGTTTCATATCACGAAGTTCACGAATACGGCTTATTTTTCGCCCTATATGATTTGGTTTTGTTAGTGTGCTCATAATTCAAAGATAATAATTAAGTGTGAAAACTTCCACGGGTAACAAACTTATTTAGCCAAGTACGATACCAGCAGAATCGGTTTGGTAAAATACAATGTATTTCTTCCTTCGCCTAATCAAACAAAAGTACAATTTTTCTTATAATAAATTCATAAAAGTCAAATTGTAAACCATTTAAAAATATACGCCTTATGGAAACGAATGAAACACAAACTTTAGAAAAACTAAAAAAATTAAGCGCTCAGTATTTTACATCGCTACAACCAACCAACGAAGCCAATTCTTATACCGCACAATTTAAAGTTGTCAATTATTTAGAACTCGGCTGTCTCATTACCGATTTATTAAAATTATGCATTCTGGCGCTTGATAACGACATGCATAATTTTTCTAAAAAAGATAAAAGTGCAACTATTAATGTGAGTCTGATTTTGGAAACGATTCTACATTTGTTTCCTATGGATGAAATGGAGTTTTTGGGTTATGTTGGGGAGATTATGTAGGAATGACTTTCTTTTTGCTATCCCAAAACGATATAAACATAGCCCGTGGTTTCAACCACGGGAACGTAATATTGTCTTGCTCATATTGTGTACCCGTGGTTGAAACCACGGGCTATATTGATAATAGGATTTTTGTTGTTTTGATGGCGCGAGCGAGTTGTGGACAAATTAAAATTCATCCTTATTATTCCTGTGGATGGATTAAAAATCTATTTTTCCCATGGACGGATTAAAATCCATCCTTATTATTCTTGTGGACGGATTAAAATCCATCCCTACAATATGTTTCGTTCCTCCGGAACTCTTTGTCGAACTCTAAAAATAACACAATGTTGTCATTTCGACGAAAGGAGAAATCGCACTGGTATTTCTACAAAGATTGGTGATTTCCATTGTCGAGCTTCGAGTGTGATTTCTCTCCCGAAGTCTCGAGATCGAAATGACAAAATAATACGATTTTCTTTTTTGCTATTTGAAAATGGTATAAACATAGCCCGTGGTTTCAACCACGGGAACGTAATATTGCCTTCTTCATATTGTGTACCCGTGGTTGAAACCAGGGGCTATGTTTGACAATAGAATTTTTGTTTTTTGCTGGCGCGAGCGTCTCGCTCGTGCATTCCTTTGTGTTACGAGCGAGACGCTCGCGCTAGCGGGGGGCATTTACTGTGTAAAAATCCATCGCCTTTTTATGAACAGGATGGGTTTTGTTTTTCACCTCTTCATATTCTTTTATCAAAAAGCGATACTTATCTAAATAGTTTCTTTTTAATGTCGAATCATGACTGTTATTTCTCATCGCAACAAAATTTATTAAAGTTAAATTTTGTTACCGAATTATCTAACCTTTACAGAAATGACAAACTTTATAGATTGTTTCGTTAGCACGAGGAGACTTTCTCGTTAGCGAGGAGATGATTTCATAAAAAAAAATAAGTTAAAACCTACGTAAAATAGTATTTTCATTTATATTTATTCAGAATTTAACTATATTTGATGAAAATTAAAAAAATATCCTAAATATAAAATGAATTTACTTGCTATAGATAGCTGTATATTTTTTATGTTGAGATTATTTCTAGTCTAAAAGACCTAGGCTATAAAATGGCGAAAATTGATAAACCTTTATAAGACTTTACAGGCTGGAATTAACTAAAAAAATCCTTACAGCCTTAAGCACATCTTGTGTAGAGGAGCATTTACATTATGAAAAAAATTGTTTTATTTGCGATTATTGCTATTATGGCCGTATCCGCAGCTGGTTATGCACAAATTATTCTTATGGGAAGTGATAAGCGTGATGATTGCGGAGGTTGTGGAGGCGGGGACAGAGTTTGCTGTTCCAGTACAAATCTAAATTTCGGTTAAAAAGTTTTTAAAGGCTGTTTCATCAACAGCCTTTTTATTTAAAAATAAATTTATGAAATCAAAAATATTAAAAATTTCAATAATTCTAGGTCTTTCCATTCTTTTCATTTTTATTTTTTATCTTCTAAATAAGGATGAAAGCAAATTATCGCTAAATCAAAATAGAGTTTTTAAAGATACTCTAAAATTGGAGAAATCAATTTCATTAGATAAAAAGTTAAGTTTAATGAAATTTAAAAACAATCATCTGTATTTTTTAAGCTGGACTGATAACAATCAAGGCAAATTATTTTCACTGGATTTGGTCGATAATAATTTTGATCCCGAAATAGATCTGACTGATAATTTGGAAAGTTTTATTATTAATAATTATTTTATTGAAAATGGAAAAATTTCATATATAATTAAAGCAGATAAATCCTTAAGAAGTTACGATTTACAATCTAAATTAAAAAGTGCTGCTTTTTACAAGAAAAATTTTGCACGCGTATCTAAGAGAAATTCTAAAATGCTCGTGTCAGGATGGGATAATAATTATAAAATATTTTTTGAAAAGTATGACCTTCAGACAAAAGAAGTAGTGAAACTCGATATCGATGATGATTATCTTTCTGAATACAATAATACAGGAATTGCCTTAGATGGTGTTTATTATGATAATGAAAGAAATTCAGTTATGTTGCCTTACTCAATAAATAGAGCATATGTCTTTGACAATAAATATAATTATAGAGGTAAGGTTGATTTAATTTTTAATAAAATCGCTTTTAACTTCAGATACTCGCAGGATAAAAAAGAGTTGATGGTAGATCCAAATAATCTGAATCCTAATCTTAGCGGCTACTTGAGTCAAAATGATATTTTTTATGTTTTAACAGATCAGTCTACCAAATGGAATAACATGAATCAATGCTATATTGACAGCTATGAAGTCAACAAAAATGAGTACCTAAGCAGTTTTAAAATTGATGACTACAACAACTCTAAACCTAGATCAATTGTAATTAATGGAGATAAGGTATATGTACTTTTTGAAGAAAATCTTAATATATATAGTATACATGAAAAATAAAATACTTCAAATTTTAAGATTATTTCTTATAGTTCTTTTTGGCTACACGGCATTCCATAAATTAATTGATTTACATCTGTTCAGACAGACTTTAATGAAATCTACCTTGATAGAAGAATATCAAATCGATTTTTTGCTCTATTTCGTTCCAGCAATAGAAATTTTCACTATCCTTCTGTTGATTTCTAAAAAATATATACATGGCTTGTATATATCATTATTGTTGATGACTACATTTACTATTTATCTGATAGTTTTAAATAACTTCTCTTTTTATAAAGGTTGTTCATGTGGAGGTATTTTTAATGACATGACCTATTTCGAGCATATAATTATCAATATTACATTTATTATTATTAACTTAGTTTCGATTATATCACATAGTGATAACAAAAGTAAACATTAATAAATACAATAGTATAGAATACTGTGATGTAAAAAAACCTCTCAAAAATCTTGAGAGGTTTTCCTTAAATCTATTAAAATCAAAAATTACATATTCCTTCTATACTGCCCGCCCACTTCAAACAACGCTGAAGTAATCTGGCCTAAAGAACAAACCTTTGTAGCTTCCATTAAATGGTCGAATAAATTTTCGTTTTTAATGGCTGCTTCCTGTAGTTTATTTAAATGCTCGTTTACTTTTGCTTCGTGAAACTGATGCAGGTTATCCAGCATCGTAATCTGATATTGTTTTTCTTCTTCGGTGGCGCGAATTACTTCTGCCGGAATTACCGTTGGCGAACCTTTTGAACTCAGGAATGTATTGACACCCACAATTGGGAAATCGCCATTGTGTTTTAGGGTTTCGTAATACAAACTTTCTTCCTGAATTTTAGAACGTTGGTACATGGTTTCCATTGCGCCAAGAACTCCTCCTCTTTCTGTAATTCTGTCGAATTCCTGTAACACCGCAGCTTCAACCAAATCGGTTAATTCTTCGATGATAAACGATCCCTGAATTGGGTTTTCGTTTTTCGCCAAACCTAATTCTTTATTGATAATCAACTGAATCGCCATTGCTCTACGAACAGATTCTTCTGTTGGTGTTGTAATCGCTTCATCGTAAGCGTTGGTATGCAATGAATTACAGTTATCGTAAATGGCATACAAAGCCTGTAAAGTCGTTCTGATATCATTAAAATCAATTTCCTGCGCGTGCAACGAACGTCCGGAGGTCTGAATATGGTATTTCAGCATTTGAGCTCTTTCGTTGGCTCCGTATTTGTTTTTCATGGCTTTTGCCCAGATTTTACGCGCCACACGACCTATTACTGAATATTCCGGATCAACTCCGTTCGAAAAGAAGAAAGATAAATTCGGTCCAAAATCGTTGATGCTCATGCCACGGCTCAAATAATATTCCACATAAGTGAAACCATTCGAAAGCGTAAAAGCCAATTGCGTAATCGGGTTTGCTCCCGCCTCGGCAATATGATACCCGGAAATGGAAACGGAGTAGAAATTACGAACGTTTTTGGTAATAAAATATTCCTGAACATCACCCATTAATCGCAAAGCAAATTCGGTAGAGAAAATACAAGTGTTTTGTGCCTGATCTTCTTTTAAAATATCCGCCTGAACCGTTCCACGAACCTGAGAAAGTGTTCTGACTTTTATTTCATTATAAACCTCCAAAGGCAAAACCTGATCTCCGGTAACGCCCAAAAGCATCAATCCTAAACCGTTGTTTCCTGCGGGTAAATCGCCTTGATAATGCGGACGCTCTGTTCCTTTTTCTTTATATATTTTGTTGATTTTGGCTTCAACTTCTTTTTCTAAATCGTTCTCCTTAATATAGTACTCACATTGCTGGTCGATTGCGGCATTCATAAAGAAACCTAAAAGCATTGGCGCAGGCCCGTTAATGGTCATACTTACCGAAGTCAGCGCATGAACCAGATCAAAACCTGAATACAATTTCTTGGCATCATCCAAACAGCAGATCGAAACTCCGGCATTACCGATTTTTCCGTAAATATCAGGACGAATATCCGGATCGTTTCCGTATAAAGTAACACTGTCAAAAGCAGTCGAAAGACGTTTTGCCGGCATTCCCGCGCTCACATAGTGAAAACGTTTATTGGTTCTTTCCGGTCCCCCCTCTCCCGCAAACATTCTTGACGGATCTTCGCCTTCACGCTTAAACGGATATAATCCCGAAGCAAAAGGAAATTCTCCCGGAACATTTTCCTGTAGATTCCAACGCAGGATATCTCCCCAGGCTTCATATTTAGGCAAAGCAATTTTCGGGATTTGTAAATGTGATAAACTTTCAGAATGTGTTGCAATCTTGATTTCTTTATCACGAACCTTAAAGCTGTAAACCGGATTTTTGTATTTGTTTACTTTCTCGTCCCAATTCAGGATAATTTCCCAATTGTACGGATCTAAGTCCATTTTTACTTTATCAAACTGATTTAGCAATAGGTTTAAAAAGATTCTGTTTTCGTCAAGTCCTTCGACTCCGCTCAGGATGACACTATCGTCATCAATTCCGGCTTTATTTATTTGAGGAACTTTTCCTGAAACCGATTCTATGGTTTTGAAAATTCCGTATAATTTCTGTGCTACTTTTTGTTGTGAAAGCGCGCTTTCGTCATAAGCTCTGTTGTTTTCTGCAATTTCAGATAAGTAACGTGTTCTGTGCGGTGGAATAACGAAGATTTTCTCGCTCATTTCTTTTGTGATTTCAAAAGTCGATTTCAGATCAGAATCGGTTTTTTCTACCACTTTATCCATGATTGCTTTATAAAGCGTATTCATTCCCGGATCGTTGAACTGCGAAGCGATTGTTCCGAAAACCGGCATATCGTCCGGATTTTTATCCCAAAGATTATGATTGCGCTGGTATTGTTTTTTTACATCGCGAATAGCGTCTAATGCACCACGTTTATCAAATTTATTCAACGCCACTAAATCGGCAAAATCAAGCATGTCGATTTTTTCCAATTGTGTTGCAGCTCCAAACTCAGGTGTCATTACATATAAGGATACATCAGAGTGATCCATAATCTCGGTATCAGACTGCCCGATTCCGGAAGTTTCCAGGATAATCAAATCATATTTTGCTGCTTTTAGAACCTGAATGGCTTCGGCAACGTATTTAGACAAAGCCAAATTCGACTGACGAGTTGCCAGCGAACGCATATACACACGAGGGTTATTAATCGCATTCATACGGATTCTGTCTCCCAGAAGCGCACCTCCGGTTTTTCTTTTCGAAGGATCGACAGAAATTAATCCGATTGTTTTTTCAGGGAAATCAATTAAAAATCGGCGAACCAATTCGTCAACCAAAGAAGATTTTCCTGCTCCTCCTGTTCCGGTGATTCCCAAAACCGGAATTTTAGAATCGGTATTATTTTGATGAATCTGATCAAAAACGGGTTTTGCAATTTCAGGGAAATTTTCTGCTGCCGAAATCAAACGTGCGATTGCGGTTGGTGTTTTGTTTTCGATATGATCTGCTTCTCCGTTTAATTTATCTCCAATCGGAAAATCTGAACGTTCTACCAAATCATTGATCATTCCCTGTAAACCCAAAGAGCGACCATCGTCCGGAGAATAAATTCTTGTAATTCCATATTCATGTAATTCTGAAATTTCGCTCGGAAGTATTACACCGCCGCCTCCGCCAAAAATCTTTATATGTCCCGCCCCTTTTTCATGCAGCAGGTCATACATATATTTAAAGTATTCATTGTGTCCTCCCTGGTAGGATGTCATCGCAATTGCATTTGCATCTTCCTGAATGGCTGTATTCACCACTTCTTCCACACTTCTGTCATGCCCAAGGTGGATTACCTCAACACCCGTAGACTGTATGATTCGGCGCATTATATTAATAGCGGCATCATGTCCGTCAAAAAGTGATGCAGCTGTGACAATTCTTACTTTATTTTTAGGATTATATGGTTTTTGTTGTTCCATTTTATGAATATGATAATTTTAAGGGAGCAATTTACAAAATATTCTAATATTTGATTCTCCTTCACGTTTTTTATTAGAAAAAAAATATTTTTTTCCTGTCTGCGAGGTAACAATTTACGTTTTTATATGATTTATCTTATAGAAGCCTTATAGAAATGTTAATAACATGGCAATCTTGAAAAATTTAAAAGAAATACAACAACTTGTTTTCCAGTTCACTAAAGTAATTTAGCAATGTAGAAAATGATCTAAATGCTGTAGAAATGCCCCAAGTTTTTACCACCACTTTCAACCTAAGAAAAAAACGTAAAAATTTAAAAATTAAAAAAATGAAAACATTTTATCCAATCGCCATAATCTTACTAACAGGTTTTTTAACCTCTTCATTTGATTCAAAAAAAAATGATTTCACCAAAAATCATAACTCGTACGACTTCTATTTTGATTTTGTAAACGGGACTGATCCTGTTGCAGATTCGGAGGTTGTCAATGACTTTTTCAGAAGATATTCTGATTTGAAAAAGTATAAATCTGATGTCATGTCATTATACAAAAACAGATCTCTTGGAACCATCTGGTATGATGAGGGAGAAATTAATGAATTTGCCGGTATCTTATATGAGAAAGCAAAAAAAACAGATTTGGTTATTCCTTATAAAAGTGATATAGATCAGATTTTTGATTCCTCAGCTACTCTTTCTAAAACAGATGCTGACATGCTTCTAAGTTCTTTATATGTGCTTTATGCCAAAAAAAGTAACCCGGAATCAAACAAAAAACTGGCTTATGATGTAATGCTGGCCGATTTTATGAATTATACTACTATTGAAGAATCTTCAGCAAAAGTTGCAGATGACGGAATGCTTTTTGAACAATACTACAAGCTTCAGGATGTTTTGAACGACTATAAAAAATTAGAAAAATCTAAACAATGGAAACCAATCGTTGCAGAAGTTCCGTATAAAGATTTACGTCCGGATGCCGTTTCAAGCACTATTGCCCAGGTAAGAACCCGTTTGTATTTATTGGGAGATTTGCAACAAGATTCTAAAAGTGATTTTTATGACCGTGAATTAATGGATGCGGTAATGAAATATAAAGTTCGTAACGGATTCAAACCAAATTATATTCTTGCAGAAGAACATATTAAAGAAATGAATGTACCGCTTTCAGAAAAAGTAAAAACATTAATGCTTAATATGGAGAGATTCCGTTCTATCTCACCTGAACTGGTAAACAAAGACGAATATATTCTGGTAAACGTTCCTTCTTATGAAATGGTGTATGTTAAAAACGGAAAAGTAGAATTGAAATCAAATGTTTTTGTTGGTTCTCCGTTAACTAAAACTACTATTTTTAATTCTGAAATTGACAGAATCGTTTTCAGCCCTTACTGGACTGTACCGCAAAGTATTGTAGATAACGAATTGAAAATGAAAATAGCTGCTGATAAAAACTATCTGGCAGATCATAATATGGAAATGATAAACGGACAGGTAAGACAAAAACCAGGGCCACAAAACTCTCTGGGATTAGTAAAATTTATGTTCCCGAATCCGGATGACATTTACATGCACGATACACCTTCTAAAACTTTATTCGATTTTGAAAAAAGAACTTTTAGCCATGGTTGTATAAATCTAAAACTGGCCAAAGAACTGGCAACTGCGATGCTTAAGGATTATCCGGAATGGACTCCTGAAAAAATCGACAAAGCTATGGAAGGTAAAACCGAAACAAGTTTCAAATTGTCTAAAAAAGTGCCTATTTATATCTGTTATTTTACTTCTTTAGTAAATGAAAACGGTGAAGTTGGTTTCTTTCAGGATGTTTACGAAAAAGATCAGGATACCAGCGAATTACCTGCAAAGTCTGTTGCAAACAAATAATTAAGATATAAAAATTCAATATAATCGGGATTTCCATTTGTGAGATCCCGATTTTTTTTGAGTAAAAATTAAGCAGGAACAATTGTTTCATTTCTGAAGCAGGCAATTCAAAACAGATTGCATGATAATTTAAAACTTTATCCTACATTAGCTTTGATTTTTAATCTAAAACTAAATTTATGCAAGACGATGATTATCAGCCTAAAAAAAACTGGTGGGACAGAAACTGGAAATGGTTTGTTCCGACAGGATGTTTAAGCCTTATTGTACTTTTTTGCCTGTTTATCGGAGGCCTTTTTTATGGTGTTACTTCGATGATGACCAATTCTGATGCTTATAAAGAGGCTATGAATAAAGCGCAGCATAATGAGCTGGTGATCCAAAAATTAGGAAGCGGTATTGAGAATGACGGAATGGTATCCGGAAATATCAGTACAAGCGATAATACCGGGAACTGTAATTTAGAAATTCCGATAAAAGGCTCTAAAGGAACCGGTATTTTGTTTGTCGTCGCACATAAAAAAGTAAAATGGAATTTTGATGAATTGTCTGTATATGTAAATAGCACAGATGAGGAAATTAATTTACTGGAAAAATAAGCCTAATAATATTTCCGGTAAAATGTATTCGGACAGTAACATCAGAATGTACTGGCCTTAATTTCATAAAAAAACGAAGACCTCTAATCCAGCCTCGATAGAAGGGAAAATCCTTTTGTGCCAGTCCCAATCCGAAACTTCGGGACGGGAATCACAAAAGATTTGGAATGATAGCGGGACTATTGTTAATTATGAAACAAAATGTTTTTGCTCCTGAAATAAAATTGTGGCTTTATTTTTGAATAAGTAGTATTTTTGAAACTAATAAATCCCCAATAAATGAAAAAGATTATTATTCTTGCGTTTGCATTTTCACTTACATCTTGTGCCCAGGTACAACAAACATTGAGTCAGTTACCCCAAATATCATCGCAGATACCGGGCGTTGGCGGTGTTGATATCGCTTCGGGATTAAGAGAGGCTTTAAACAAAGGAATTACACAACAGGTAAGTAAACTGACAGCAGTAGATGGTTTTTATAAAAACGAAGCTGTAAAAATCCTTATGCCGGAAGAACTTCAGAAAGTAGATGCCACACTTAGAAAAGTGGGTCTTGGCTCGCTGGCCGATGAAGGAATCAAAGTACTGAACCGCGCCGCAGAAGATGCTGTAAAAGAAGCTACTCCGATATTTGTTACGGCTGTAAAAAATATGTCTTTTACAGATGCTAAAAACATCTTGCTGGGTAACGACAGCGCTGCTACGAGTTATTTACAAAACAGTACGACTACGGCTTTATACGGAAAATTTAATCCCGTGATTAAAAGTTCTTTTGAAAAAGTAGGTGCCGACGTTGTCTGGACAAAAATTATCAATAAATACAACACAATCCCGCTGGTTAAAAAGGTAAACCCTGATTTGACTGATTACACCACAAACAAAGCTCTTGTAGGTGTTTTTAAAATGATTGCTGTTGAAGAAAAAGAAATCCGTAACAATATCAGTGCAAGAACAACGCCTTTGCTAAAAAGCGTTTTTGCAATGCAGGACGGAAAGTAATTTTTAGGTTCAAAGGTGCAGAGATACAAAGGTGAAAAGAAACCTTTGTCGCTTTGACCCTTTGTAACTTTGCTGCTAACCAAAAATAAATAAACCAAAAAATGCAAAAAATTACCATTCTTATTCACTGCCGGGACCAAAAAGGAATAATTGCCGCAGTTACTACTTTTATTGCAAAAGTAGAAGGAAACATCACTTACATCGACCAGCATGTTGATGTGGAGCAAAATGTTTTTTTTATGCGTCTTGAATGTGAATTTACCAATCAGAATAGTAGTCTTGATCTTATTAAGGAAGAGTTCAACCAGACTCTTGCTGTTGATTTTGATATGTCATGGGATGTTTATAACCAGGATCAGAAACCAAAAATGGCATTGTTTGTCTCTAAATACGATCATTGTCTTTTTGATATACTGGGGCGTTACAGTGCTGATGAATTGAATGTTGAAATCCCGGTAATTATTAGCAATCATAACGATTTAAGATCTATTGCAGAACGATTTGATATTCCGTTTCACTGCGTGCCTTTTACAAAAGACAATAAGGAAGAAGGTGAAGCAAAACAAATTGAACTGCTGAAAAGATATCAGATCAATTTTATTGTTTTGGCGCGTTACATGCAGATTATCACACCAAAACTAATTTCGCTTTACGAAAACAAAATCATCAATATCCATCATTCGTTTTTACCTGCTTTTCCGGGTGCAAAACCGTATCATTCGGCTTTTAAACGCGGAGTAAAAATCATTGGGGCTACGAGTCATTATGTTACTGAGGAATTAGACGAAGGTCCGATTATCGAACAGGATATTGCAAGAGTTTCCCACATTCACTCTGTAGAAGATTTTATTATGAAAGGCCGCGATTTGGAACGAATTGTTCTGGCCCGCGCTATTAAACTTCATTCAGAACGTAAAACGATGGTTTATAGTAATAAGACGGTGGTTTTTTCTTAAAAAAAAGGGACTGAGGTTCTGAGGTGCTAAGGTACTGAGATGCTAAGGTGCTAAGATTTTGAAATTTTTTTAACTTTGAAGATAAATAACAAACCCGACAGGTTTAAAAACCTGTCGGGTTTTATTTTTTGATGACTTTGCACCTATGTACATTTGATCCTTTGTACCTAAACTCAGAATCTTAGTACCTCAGCATCTTAGTCCCTTCAAAAACTAAACTCTTGGATCAGCAAAACTATTTACCTGTTCCATTGTTAATCCCAGGGCATTTGCTACTCCTTCTCCGTATGCCGGATCTGCTTTGAAACAGTTTCTGATATGACGGATCTGAATAAACAATTGCGCCCCTCCTACCTGTGCAGCAGTGTTTTTGAATAATAATTGTTTTTTTTCTTCTGTAAGCAAACGGAACAATAATCCCGGCTGCGTAAAGTAATCATTATCATCTTCCCTGAAATTATATGCATACGCATCTCCGTGCAATGCTAATGGCGGTTCTTTAAATTCAGGTTGTTCCTGCCATTCTCCAAAACTATTTGGTTCATAATGTTTACGACTTCCATTATTTCCGTCCACACGCATTGCTCCGTCTCTGTGGAAAGTATTGTAAGGACATCTTGAAGCGTTTACCGGAATCTGGAAATTGTTTACTCCTAAACGGTAACGATGAGCATCTCCATAAGAGAATAAACGTCCCTGAAGCATTTTATCAGGAGAAAAACTGATTCCCGGAACAATATTCGCAGGATTAAAGGCTGCCTGTTCTACTTCAGCAAAATAGTTTTCAGGATTTTTGTTTAATTCAAATTCTCCGACAGGGATTAACGGGAAATCACCTTTTAACCAAACCTTAGTTAAATCAAAAGGATGAAAACGATAATTATTAGCTTGTTCTTCAGACATGATCTGAACAAACATTTTCCATTTCGGGAAATTTCCATCTTCAATGGCATTAAATAAATCTCTTTGATGGCTTTCTCTGTCACCTCCAACCAATAAGGCTGCTTCTTCATCAGATAAATTTTCGATTCCCTGTTGGGAAACTAAGTGAAATTTAACCCAGTGTCTTTCGTTTTTTGCATTTAAAAAGCTAAAAGTGTGGCTTCCAAAACCATGCATTTGTCTGTATGTTTTTGGAATTCCCCTGTCACTCATTACAATAGTTACCTGATGTAAAGCTTCAGGCAATAATGTCCAAAAATCCCAATTGTTATCAGCACTTCTCAAATTGGTTTTTGGATCACGTTTTACTGCGTGATTTAAATCAGGGAATTTCATAGGATCACGAAAAAAGAAAACCGGTGTGTTGTTTCCAACCAAATCCCAATTTCCTTCATTAGTGTAAAATTTCATGGCAAAACCACGAATATCTCTTTCGGCATCAGCAGCACCTCTTTCTCCGGCAACAGTCGAAAAACGCACAAACATATCCGTTTTTTTACCAATTTCCGAAAACAAATCGGCTCTCGTATATTGTGTAATATCATGAGTTACCGTAAAAGTTCCGTAAGCACCAGATCCTTTCGCATGCATTCGTCTTTCGGGAATGACTTCGCGGTCAAAATGGGCCATCTTTTCTAAAAACCAAAAATCCTGTAATAAAACCGGTCCGCGAGGGCCTGCAGTCTGAATGTTTTGATTGTCTGCAACAGGCGTACCTGTAGCAGTTGTTAATTTTTTGTCTGAATTCATGTTGCTGATATTTAATGTTTTATCAAATATACAAACAAAAAACATTGATATTAATAAACAAAATTGATTGTTATTATATTTTAATAACCAAAACCTATATATAGTTATAAAAACTGTAAAATGAAGGGTTTACAAATCTTAACTTATGTCCAACAAAGTAATAACAAAACCTTAACATCAATACGCCGATATATATCTGACCTTTGTAATGTAATAAACTGGTTATTTATTATTTTGGTTTTGGTTAGTTAAATGATGCCGGCGTCTACGAGATGCCGGCATTCTTTATTTATATTAATTTGGTTTGAGGTTTCAGGTTTTCTTTGTTTCATGTTGCCTTACTATGTAGTTAGTTTTACCGCAAAGAGCGCAATTTTTTAACAAACCAAGTTCAGTATAAAACGCAAAGTTCGCAAAGCTTTATGCAAAAAACTTGCAGACTTTTCGTAATTCTTCGTGTTCGTTGCGGTTAAAAAATACAATATTTGAACATTAACGTATTTCCAACAAAGTAATAACAAGATCTTAACATGATAAGATTGATATAAGTCTGATCTTTGTAATGTAATAAACTGGTTATTTATTATTTTGGTTTTGGTTAGTTAAATAAATGCCGGCGTCTTCGAGATGCCGGCATTTTTTTTTGTTTCAGGTTTCAAGTTTCAAGTTTCAGGTTTCAGGTTTCAGGTTTCAGGTTTCAGGTTTCAGGTTTCAGGTTTCAGGTTTCAGGTTTCAGGTTTCAGGTTTCAGGTTTCAGGTTTCAGGTTACTTCACTTTACGCATAACTAAACCGCAAAGAGCGCAAAGCTTTATGCAAAAAACTTTGCGAACTTTGCGTAAATCTTAGCGACTTTGCGGTAAAACTAACCGCAAAGCAAAACAACCTGAAACCTGAAACTTGAAACAAAACAACAATTCGGATACAATTACTAGAGATTTGGCTACTTCAAAAAAATAATAACTCCAGACCTTTGCTTTATCAATTTAATTTAAAACAAAATTATGAGTGCAATAAAAGAAATGAATTTGGGAACTCAGGGATTAATTGTTCCTAATATCGGTTTAGGTTGTATGGGAATGAGCCAGATTGCAGGAAACGATATTTATGGTAAAGCGGATGAAAGTGAATCTATAAAAACAATACACCGCTCACTTGAATTAGGAGGCAATTTTTTAGATACTGCAGATTTATATGGTCCACTGGCAAATGAAAGATTAATTTCAAAAGCTATAAAAGGAAATCGTAATGCTTACAAAATTGCGACAAAATTTGGTTTTGAGATTAATGACAATGAAGAACTCACCTGGCAGTTTAATGGCAAAAAAGAATATGTAAAAAAAGCAGTAGAACGCTCTCTTAAAAATCTTGGAACAGATTATATCGATTTATATTATTTACATCGTGTTGATCCGAATACTCCAATAGAAGAAACAGTTCAGGCAATGTCTGATTTGGTAAAAGAAGGAAAAGTGGGTTATATTGGTCTTTCTGAAGTTTCATCTGAAACAATAAGAAAAGCACACAGTATTCATCCTCTAACGGCAGTTCAGAGTGAATATTCTCTTTTTGAAAGAAGTATTGAAGAAGATGGAATTATAAAAACATTAGAGGAGCTTCAAATTGGTGTAGTTGCTTATTCTCCTTTAGGAAGAGGTTTCATTTCAGGAGAAATACAACATCCGGAAGACTTAGCCGAAAATGATTTCAGAAGATCAATTCCTCGTTTTCAGGGAGAACAATTTTATAAAAACATTGAACTTTTAAATGAAATAAAAATTATTGCTGACGAAAGAAAAATTACGGCATCGCAATTGGCATTGGCATGGATTGCATCTAAAGGCTTTTTAGCTATTCCTGGTACAAAGCGGGTAAAATATCTTGAGCAAAACATTGCGGCTACACAACTTATCCTGACCGCTAAAGAATTGGAAAGACTGGAAAGTATTATACCGGTAGGAACAATTACCGGAAATCGTTATGATGAATCCGGAATGAAATCTGTTAATCTATAAGAGGTCAGAAAAAAATCTACTGGAAACGTTATCTTTATGATAGCTTTTCCTGTATTTAAACTAAAATCATGAAGAAAGAAGATTATACTCCGCATACTATAAGTTCTATTTCAGAATTACATCAGTTGTTACAAATTTCAAAACCAGATCATCCTTTGGTGAGTTTTGTAAATCTGAGAGATATCAGTTGTCATTTTGATAACAATCTAAAGAGCGTTATTTACAACTTCTATACCATTTCGATCAAAAAAGGATTTAAGGGAAAAATGAGATACGGTCAAAACTACTATGATTTTGACGAAGGAGTCATGACCTTTATGGGGCCTAATCAGATTATTTCGACAGAAGTTCCAATGGATAGTTCTGTATATGGTTCAATGTTAGCGATTCATCCTGATTTCATACAGAGTTACCCTTTGGCAAAAAAAATTAAAGAGTACGGTTATTTTTCTTATGCTGTTAATGAAGCATTGCATCTTTCTGAAAAAGAGCAAAATATGATTACAGGAATTATGCAGAATATCGAACAGGAATATCTTTCTTCTATAGATGCTTTCAGTCAGGATGTTATGATTTCTCATATTGAACTGCTTCTTAATTATTGTAATCGCTTTTACAACCGACAATTTATTACCCGGAAAAATGCAAACAATACTCTTTTAACCAAACTGGAAACTCTTCTGTCTGAATATTTTGAAAGCGATAAAGCACAGAAATTAGGATTACCAACTGTAGCTTACATTTCAGAGCAATTAAATGTTACGCCAAATTATCTTAGTGATATGCTACGCTCACTAACCGGGCAAAGTACACAGCATCATATTCATAATAAAATTATTGAAAAAGCAAAAGAACTGCTTACCACCACTTCATTAAGCGTAAGTGAAACGGCTTATAAATTAGGTTTTGAATATCCGCAATCGTTTAACAAACTCTTTAAAAGCAAAACTAATGTTTCGCCTCTAGAATTCAGAAGTTCGTTTAATTAATTCTTCAATCTTTCGTGTAGTATTTTAAAATAAGTAAAAGCCTTTAAAAGCCGGCTTCCGTGCCATGAGAACATTTCGCCATCGACAAAAACAGTTTTGGCGTGGTGTGTAAAACGCCCGATTTCAAAAGCATCTTCTTCTTTAAAAGGATATGGTTCCGAAGAAAGCAAAACGATATCCGGATCACCTTCCAATCTCATTTTTTTGAGTTCGATTTCGGGATAACGCCCTTTGTCTTCGTAGATGTTTTTAAAATGATTTAGTTTTAATAATTCGTTTATATAAGTATCATTTCCCGCTACCATATAAGGGTTTTTCCAGATAAAATAGGCCGCTTTTTTAATTTCTGTATCCTGAATATATTTTTTGAAATCGCTTAAGGCAAAAGCCAGTTTGCCGTTCCATTTTTGGGCTTCGGTTCTGCAATTGAAAATTTGCCCAAAATCTGAAATCATCTGAAAGTTATCTTCGATCGTAATAATATTCGTTACCCAAACCGGACAGATTTCGCGTAATTGATTTACGATTTCTTCTGTGTTTTCTTCTTTATTACAAATGATAATATCCGGCTGTAATAATTTTATTTTTTCGAAGTGGATTTTCTTGGTGCCGCCAACCATTTTTTTGGTTGATTTTAGATGATACGGATGCACACAAAACTTGGTGATTCCGATAATTTTTTCCTCTAAACCCAAATCACACAATAATTCGGTTTGGGAAGGAACCAGCGAAATTATTCGTTTTGGAGCTGTTTCAAAAGAATGAACGTTTCCTATTTGATCGGTTAATTGTTTCATGTTTTTTTTGTTTCAGGTTTCAGGTTGAGCGGCGTGCATATTTAACCGCAAAGTTTATTTTTCATAGAAGTCTTTATAAAGGGCAAAGTTCGCAAAGCTTTATGTAAAAAAACTTTGTGAACTTTGCGTAAACCTTAGCGAATTTTGCGGTTAAATTATGTTCAAAGTAAAGCAAACCTGAAATTTTAAACCTGAAATTTTAAACCAATAATCTCTTCCATTTCCTGCTGTACTTTCAAAGCTTCTTCTCTTGCTTTTTCTGCAAAATCAGTTCCTTTTGAAGCGTAAATAATAGCTCTTGCAGAATTTACCAAAAGGCCGATTTTATCATTCATTCCGTATTTGCATACTTCAGATAAACTTCCGCCCTGAGCACCAATTCCGGGAACTAACAAGAAACTGTCCGGAACAATTTTTCTAATGTCTGCAAAGTATTCTGCTTTTGTAGCGCCGACAACGTACATTAAATTTTGGCTGTTTTTCCATGTCTTAGAAGTTTCTAAAACCTGTTTGTATAATTCTTTTCCGTTTGTATTTAAAGTCTGGAAATCGAATGCTCCTTCGTTTGACGTTAGTGCTAACATTATAGTATGTTTATTTTCAAACGCAAGAAAAGGTTCTACAGAATCTTTCCCCATATAAGGTGCAACCGTTACACTGTCAAATTTCAGGTCTTCAAAAAATGCTTTCGCATACATGCTCGAAGTATTTCCGATATCACCGCGTTTTGCATCGGCAATGGTAAAAATATCAGGATAATTTTCGTTGATATAGTTAATTGTTTTTTGCAGTGAAAGCCATCCTTTTAATCCATACGCTTCAAAAAAAGCAGTATTCGGTTTATATCCTACGGTTAAATCGTGAGTGGCATCAATTATCGCTTTGTTGAATTCAAAAATAGGGTCTTCGGTTTCTAATAAATGTGGTGGAATTTTGTCCAGATCCGGATCTAATCCGACACATAAAAATGATTTTTTCTGAAGAATTTGTTCGTGTAGTTGTTGTGTTGTCATTCTTGTTTGTTTAGTCTTCTTCCCGATTAGAAGTGGTTCTTTTTTAGAAGTATGCAAAAATAAAAAAAGCCACTCAATAAAGAATGGCTTTTTGGTATTATATTCAATTCTGCTTACAAATTACCTAAGTAAACAATTTCTGTTCTTCTGTTTTCTGCTCTTCCTGCCGCAGTTTTGTTTGATTTTACCGGTTTTGTAGCACCAAATCCCTGAGAACTTAAATTCGCAGGATTTACACCTTTTTCAATCAAAAGATCCATGATCACTTTTGCTCTGGCTTCGGATAATTTCTGGTTTGCTTTTGCATTTCCTACGTTATCCGTGTGACCGTTGATGGCAAATTTTGCATTTGGATAATTTTTCAAAATCTCTTTAATTGCGTCTAATCTTCCGGATGTTTCTCCTTTTTTAGCATCATTTAAAGTTGCTTTTCCTGTGGTAAAAAAGATCGATTTTGCTTCTACTTTTAATTGCTCTAATGTTGCTTTAGAAACTTTTGGACAACCCTGGTTATCTGCAGGACCGGCGATTAAAGGGCATGCATCATCTTTATCCAAAACACCGTCTTTGTCTGCATCCAGATTCGGGCATCCTTTGTTTTCAGGCAATCCGGCTTCATTAGGGCAGGCATCATCTTTGTCTAAAATACCGTCATTATCTGTATCCGGCCAAGGGCAGCCTTTATTTTCTACCGGACCTGCTACTGCAGGACAAGCATCTACATTGTCCAGTAATGTATCTCCGTCTGAATCTGTCCATGGACAGCCTTTGTTTTCTTTTGGACCTTTCACTTCCGGACAGGCATCATCTTTATCCAACACTTTGTCTCCGTCTGTATCCGGCCATGGACAACCCTGGTTTTCTGCCGGACCTGCTACTTTTCTGCACGCATCTTCCTTGTCAATAACTCCGTCTCCGTCAGTATCTTTAAATTTCTTTTCATACACCGGAATTTTCATTCCCAAATGAAAATCAGCTCCTTTTGATTCTTTAGAAACCAAATTACTCACAACAGAGCCTGAACCAATAAAGAACACTCCTACTCTAATTCCTGAACCTACCTGCATTCCGCTGTATTCCATCCAGGTCAAAGGCATATAATAACTAAACCATCTGCTTTCGTAACGCGGTGTCAGAGAGACTCTGTCTGCGATTCCGTAGCCGTTGATTTTATTGGCAGAAACCATATTAATGTCTCCGTTAAGGTTCAAATAGAATTTTCTGTACATGTTCCAGTCTACATCAGCATGCAGTGCTGTTGGCAAATTTGTCTTTGCTCCTTTTGATGTTGACGTTTTGGTGTAATGTTCGTTTAAGAAATCATACAGATTATCTGCATCATCGATCATTTGCTGTGTTACAAAACCATTTACATTGTACGTATCCTGTTTTGCATTTTTATAATCGATAGAACCTATATCTGTAACCGATACTCCGAAACGCAATTTGTATTTGTTTAAATCCCTGAAATTATTGTCTGCAGGTTTTGCTTTGTCTAAATCATAATCGGCATAATCCGGTCTCCATTCGTAAACAAGTCCGAAATCAAAACCAAAGCCTCTTGATTTAGGATCAAAATCATAATCTTCATTTGCTTCAAAATCCTGACTTGCACCAACGGTGATTTCTCCGCTTGACATCAAAACGCCCTGACTTGGGTCTATTGTATTTTCAACGTACGTTACGTTTACATCTTTTCCTCTAACATATCCGTTTACACCACCCTGAAGATATTTTGCTGTTAAACCTCCTTTCAAGAAGTGCTGGTCTTTCTGATATAAAACAGCAGCATAGGAAATACCCAGTTCTCCCCATGTATTTGAAGATCCGTTTGCATTTCCGGCGTTAAAATTAAAGTCACTTGACTGATCCAGTCCGTCTTTTACCTGGTCAATAAGATATCCGTTTATGTTTCTTACGTTACTTACAGATCTTGCTCTTGTAAAAACAGCAATGGTATGTTTCGGAGCAATATTAAACATAAATGATGGTCCCATAATGTCAAAATTGGCAAGACCATTATTGGCATTTGACGGTGTTCTTTTAGCATCACGGTCAAGATCGTATCCGTCTTTGTACACATCAAAAAGACGAACTCCGTACAAATCGTTTTGTACAGACCCGCTGACTGAAAATAAATTGATATCGGTTTTAAAACGGGAATCGGCTATAGAAGCCGGGTTAAAAAGTACACTTTGTACACCTGCGTAATTATCATGAAAATAACCTGAATAAGATTGGGCTTTTACACTAACAGAGGCAGTTAAGATTAATAAAAAGAGTAAAAATTTTTTCATTCAAATAGGGGTTTTAGTTTTAGTTGGCGGCAAAACTACAACAAAACATTTAGTCAGGCGTTAACAAAACATTGAATTCATGTAACATCTGCAATTAATTATGTAAGAAATAAAACTTGGCACTTATATATTTTTGAATTGAACCCTTAATACAGGATTATGAGCCCAAATATTGGAATTAGCACCAAAAATTTAAAAAAAAGTGCGAACATATTAGCCACGATTTTATCTAACGAAATGACATTGTATGTAAAAACCAGAAAATTTCACTGGAATATTTCAGGAAACAGTTTTATGGAATTGCATAAATTATTTGAAGACCAATACCGAATTCTGGAAAGCAATATTGATGAGGTTGCGGAACGCATTAGCCAGTTGGGAGAAAAAACCATCGGAACAATGAAAGAGTTTATAGACAATTCTACATTAAAGGAATCTCCTAAAGAATATGCTTCGCAGAAAAATATGTTACTGGAGCTTTTAGAAAACCATGAACAGCTGGTAACCGAATTCAGGGAATATATCCCGGCACTTGAGAATGAAAATCACGATATAGGTTCTGCTGATTTTATTACAGGATTATTGCAGCAGCATGAAAAAATGGCCTGGATCCTGCGCCGCTATCAGGCCTAAATGTGAATTATAGAACATTCCAAAAAATTAATGTAACAGGAAAATTAGTATTTAATTGCAATTTTACACTATATAAAAATCGTAAAATAAAATATCATGAATACTACAGAGATAAAAGGAAACTGGAATGAGTTGAAAGGGAAACTGAAACAAAAGTATGCCGATCTTACGGATGATGATCTAATGTATGCTGAAGGAAAAGAGGACGAAATGTATGGAAAACTTCAACAGAAATTAGGAAAAACCAAAGAAGAGTTTAATCAGTTGTTATCAGATTTGTAAACCCTTTTGACCCAATGAAAATACCGTCTAAATTTTATGCTTAGACGGTATTTTTTTGAATACGTCAAATGAATAAATTCTTAAAATATTATCTTAATAAATATATAACCCGTCCATAACCAAAAAAAAATTAATTATCTTTAACCCTATTTTTATCCTATGAAACTATTTATAAAGTTCGATATTAACACCATTTGTTCCCTTTTTTTGAAAGAAAAACTGGAGGAGCAAAAAATTAATTTTACTACATTAGGTTTTGGTGAAATTGAATTAGATGAGAATCTTGATGTTGAAGGACTTGAAAGTTTAAAGAGCAAGCTGGGTCCGTTTGGTTTTGAAGTCGTAGAAAATCAAAAAAGTGTTTTAGTTCAGAAAATTAAAGATGCCATTATCGAACTTGTTTACATGGACGATAATAACAACTTTAAGAGTTCTGTTTTTTTGGCTGAGAAATTAAATCACAGTTATGGCTATTTATCGAATGTTTTTTCGGAAGTAACCTATTCTTCGATTGAAAATTTCATTATCTTACAGAAAATAGAAAGGGCTAAACAATTAATGTTGGTTAACGAGATGAGTCTTACCGAGATTGCTTTTTTACTGAATTACTCCAGTGTTGCCCACTTGAGTACACAGTTTAAAAACACAACCGGTATCACGCCATCGGCTTTCCAGAGGATTATTAAAAAGAGAAGAGAGAATTTAAAATAAATCTAATACCACTATAATCAATGCAAAAAAACGCATTACACATTTTACTCGCTGATGACGATGAAGATGACAGACTTTTTTTTAAAGATGCCTTTGAAGAAGTAAGGGTTCAGACGAAAGTACAATTTGTTCATGACGGTCTTCAACTTATGGAATACCTTATGGCTCCTGATGTCAACCTACCCGACATTCTGTTTCTGGATTTAAATATGCCGAAAAAAACCGGTAAAGAATGTTTAATCGAAATCAAAAAAACCGAGCATCTTAAAAATATAATTATTGCCATATATTCTACTTCATCTTCTGAAGAGGATATTGAAGATACCTTTATTGAAGGGGCCAATATTTATATAAAAAAACCAAGTGATTTTAATACACTAAAGAAAATAATTAATGAAGTCGTTACTTTAAATTGGCACTATCACACTTCCGGCCTTAACCGTGATAATTTTCTGTTGCGCCTAAAATAAAAGCATTTCCATGAAATGGATACCCCGGTTTAATTCTTCTAACTCGTTAAGAGTTATATTTGTAATTGCAGTTTTTATTCTGTTATTTCTTTCCTCAATTGCTTACAAACACAACCAGGACTTAAACGAATCCAGCAAGTTGGTAATGCATACGTATGAAATAAACATACAGTTGGAGCGGCTGATGTCGGCGATAAAAGATGCCGAAACAGGCCAGCGTGGTTATATCATTACACGAAACAACCGCTTTCTTTCACCTTATGTTTATTCGCGCGACAAGGTAAACACTTCATTTATTACATTAAAAAAGCTTACCGCAGACAATCCGAAGCAACAGGAAAACCTGCGAAAATTATTCAAATTAATTATTCAGCGTTTTACTTCGTTCGAAAATTGCCTTAAATATAGCGACCCAAAAACATATGATAAGAGAAAACTCGATAATCATATGTTTGGTGGTCGGGTTTTAATGGATAACATTCGTTTTCAGGTTGATAAAATGAACGATATCGAAAAGGCTTACCTGCAAAGAAGGTTAAAGATATATGATGAGGAAATTTCTTTAAGTCCAGTTTTCTCGATTTCTTTATTTCTTACCGCACTTACTTTTATCATATTATCCTACAGACAGATCAGCAGGGATATTAAACGCCTGACAGTCTTCAATAAAAAACTTCTTATTTCTTCCCGATTAATGTCGGAGTCTGAAACCATTGGTAAGTTCAGCACCTGGCAATGGGATCTGGATACGCAAAAAATTGATTATTCAGAAAATCAATACCGATTACTGGGCGTATGGCCAAATAGTTTTGTACCCGAAAAAAAGACTTTTTTAGATTTTGTACACCCCGATGACAAAGAAGCTGTTGCCGAATCTATGGAAGGCATCTTAAATAAAAAGCAGTTACCTTTTATATATTATAAAGTGTTGCGTCCCGACAATGAAATCCGGTATTTTAAATCTACCGGAAAATTACTGACCGATCAGCAAGGCAGCAATATCTTATTAGGAATTAACTTTGACATCACAGACGAACATTTATTAAATATAGAACTTAAGGAACGTAATGCCGAGTTAGAAGCAAGCAATAAAGAACTGGCTTCTTTTAACCACGTGGCAAGTCATGATTTGCAGGAACCTTTGAGAAAGATCCAGACTTTTATCTCCAGGGTTTCAGATGCTGATAAGGCGGTTTTGTCTGACAGTGCCAAAGACTATATATATAAGATAGAAGTATCGGCCAAAAGAATGCGCGTACTTATAGATGATTTGCTTTTGTTTTCAAGAACCAATACTACCAAGAAAGAATTCTTAAAATCAAATCTGAATGAGTTGCTTGAAAATGCCAAATCTGAACTAACAGAAATAATAGACGAAAAAAAAGCAGTCATTACCGCTTCAAAATTGCCAAAGCTTTCTGTAATTCCGTATCAGATCGAACAGCTTTTTATAAACCTGATCGGAAATTCCTTAAAATACAATCAGCAGGATGTTATACCTGAAATTAATATTGACAGTGAAAAAGTAAATTCAGATCAGTTTCCTGAATTGCTGGATCAGAATATTAAGAAATTCTACAAGATTACTTTTACCGATAACGGAATGGGATTTGACCCACAATTTAAAGAAACTATTTTTGTACTTTTTCAACGCTTACATTCCAAAACAGACTACCCTGGTACCGGAATAGGTTTAGCCATCTGCAAAAAAATTGTTGAGAACCACAAAGGTGTGATAATGGCAGAAAGCACGCCGGATGAAGGCTCTGTCTTTACTGTTTTCCTTCCTGAATAAATCCTACAAAAGATTACATAAAAAACGTTATATAAATCCATAATGGGAATTATATAACGTTTCTTTTTTATGCTGTAAAGCAAAATATTCATTTCGTTAGCATCTTTGTAATGTAATACTTTATGAAGTAATTGATGACAGCAAAACGCAAAGTAAAAGCATTTTTTTTAAGGGTCTTTTTTTTACTGGTTATAATAATGTACACATCGTGCCAAAAAAATAATCCTATAGAAACATCCTTCAAAAATGAAGTTTTTATAAAAAGTGACAAAGAACATACTGAAGCTTATTTTTTAACTGCGACGGCAGGAATAAGTAAGTCTGTAATTTCTAAAAGTCAGGTTGCTCAGCAAAAAAGTTCAGAAAGTAGTATAAAGGAAATAAGTAGAAAGCTTGAAAATCAACAGAATCTTTTGTTACTCGATGTAACAAAAATGGCCAACAGCAGGCTTGTAATTGTTACCGATATAGAGACCATAAATAAACAGGATTTATACGATTTAATTGATAAAGACAAAACAAATTTTGACAAAGCTTATCTCGATTCGGTTATAGAATCACTTGAGGCTCAGATTAAGTTGTTTGAATCAATTTCGAAAGACACAAATGATAAAATGATTTTAAAGTTAGTATTACAGTATTTGCCGACAGATTACCAGTTTCTAAGAGAAACAAAACAAATTAAAGAA
Organism: Flavobacterium sp. HTF; assembly: GCF_003105115.1. GTDB lineage: Bacteria > Bacteroidota > Bacteroidia > Flavobacteriales > Flavobacteriaceae > Flavobacterium. The sequence continues at coordinate 27,357 of NZ_QETH01000049.1, forward strand.
CAAATTTATTAAATGCCCGTAAAGCCCATTATTAACTAAATTATTAAGATTATGAAAATTCAATCAAATTTTTTATTCGCCTTAACACTATTTTTAACAGCTTCTTTCGGAATGCTACACGCTCAAAATGGAAATGTTACCACTGAGTTTGGTGTAAAAGGAGGTTTCAACATGTCAAACCTATATCAAAATGACGCAGACGACAACAATGTTTTATACGGTTTTAATGCCGGTGTATATGCCACGTTGCCAATAGCTGATAACATTGCAATTCAGCCAGAGCTTTTATTTACTACAAAAGGAGCAGAATTAGAATATAACAATGAATTATTTCAGGGAAATGCAAAATTCAAATTAAACTATATCGAACTTCCATTATTAGTTAGAGTAAATATTACTAAAAACTTTAATCTTCAGGCCGGTGGTTACGCATCTTACTTAGTAAGTTCTAAAGTAACAGGAGACGGAGATATCGAATTTGAAGAAGATATTGATACTGATGACTTAAACAAATTTGACGCTGGTATAGCTGCAGGTGTTGGACTTGATTTCAGCCCGATTAGTGTAGGAGTACGTTATAACTACGGTTTAACAAAAGTGGGTAAAGAAAGAAATGATGGTTTTGGAGGTACTTATACATTCCCGGACGCAAAAAACAGCAACTTAACTGTTTATTTATCATATAAACTAAACTAAGAAAATTAATTATTAACCATAAATAATAAAGACCATGTCAAATTTATTATATACAATCGCAGTAATACTGGTTATTCTGTGGGCCCTTGGGTTCTTCGTTTATAGCCTTGGAAGTATTATCCACATATTATTAGTAATTGCCATTATCGCAATTTTGTTCAGACTTATCAAAGGTCGCGAAATTTAAAAACAACAATTAATTAAATAAATTTTATTAATCCATTAAATCAAATTATTATGAAAGCAAGTAGCACATTATTAGGAATTTTAGGAGCCGCAGCAGCGGGAGCATTTTTAGGAGTATTGTTCGCACCGGACAAAGGTTCAAACACAAGAAAAAAAATCTCAGATAAATCAAAAGATTACGGAGATAACCTAAAAAATAAAGTAGATGGTATTATCAGCACAATTACTTCAAACGGTAAAGATATTATCGAAGAAGGAAAAGCAAAATTCAATGCTGCAAAAGAGGACTTCAATGCTATTAAAGATGAAGCAAAAACTGTAAAAACGAACTATTAATAAGTGACCTTTTTAAACCATAAAATACCTTATCATGGAAACAAATGCAACAACAAATGAGAACCTTAATCTTTATGAAAAAGCAGAAAATTATACAAAAACGAGTTTAGAATTAATTAAACTCAAAACAATTTCAGCTGCTGCTGACGCTTTGTCAACAGTAACATCTAGAATAGCGGTCGGAGCTGTTGTTGCATTTTTTACATTGTTTCTTAATATCGGTCTTAGTTTATGGATTGGAAAAGAACTTGGAGAGTATTATTACGGTTTTTTTATAATGGCTTTATTCTATCTGATTGTAGCCATAGTGATGCACAAAACGCAGCACAAATTAATTAAAACTCCCATTGGAAATATGATTGTTTCCAGTATTTTAAAAGAAACTAAAAAAGAAAATTAACCCTGATTTAAAGTAATAAGCAGTTATGGAAACTATTTATAATATTGAGACATTAAATCAGAGGATTCAGTTACTGGAAAATCGACAGGATGAGGAATGGTGCGCAATAAAGGATGAAATCGATGATATCAAAGAGAATCTGAAACCTCTTAACCTTATTCGCAACACGATTGAGGAAATCAACGAAACTGTCGGCTTTAAAGGCAATATAGCACAATCTGCGATAAGTATCGGAATTGGCTATCTCGCAAAAAGATTTGTAGTAGGAAAAACCGATTCAACTGTTAAAAACATTTTCGGAACTCTGTTACAACTTGTAGTAACCAAATTAGTTTCTAAAAAAGAAGATCCTTCAGATGATGATGAACATGAAGAATCTAAACAATATGAACCATCACGAGAGTAATTGTTAACTATAAATAAATGTATTATGGAAAAGTTTAGCGAAATAGTATTAAAAAATGGTGTTCACATTTACTCCAATCTATATAAATATTTTGAATTTACAAGAGTTTTTCTCGGTATCTAGCTCGTTTATACGTTCTGCTATAACAATAAATAACGGTTAAGCAGCTAATACTTCACTATAAATTCTAATTTTTATAATTAGAGACCTTATAAGGAAAAAGCAAAGTCTACTTTTATAAAGTGAACTTTGCTTTTTTGTTTTTGGAATGTTTTAGTAATTAGTACTTAGTAATTAGTCCTTAGTAATTAGTCTTATTATCTGGTACTTAGTCTAAGCATTTGGTGTTCAGCGCTCAAATCTCAAAACCTCAACATCTCAGCACCTTAGAACCTCAGCCCCTCAGCCCCTCAGAAACCTAGTGCAATATCGGAATCTTAAGCTCTGCATAAAGATTAAGCGCTTTAGAATCGTTTGAAACGAAATTCGAAACAAAAGTCCCCGAACCGATAAATAGCGGGCCGGCCCTGAAACCAACTCCTACCTGCGTTCCGCTGTATTCAATCCAGGTAACGGGAAGGTAAAAACTAAACTGTCTCACTTCATATCTTGGCGTAAACGTAACCGAATTTGGAAGCGCCGTTGCGTTTACCTTTTTCGCATCTACCAATCCGAAATCGCTGCTTAGATTCAGGTAAAACATATTGTTGATGTTCCAGTCAAAATTGGTGTGCGCCATTGTTGGCAAATTGGCTTTTACCCCTTTTGCAGACGCAATTTTTGTATAATTGGAGTCAAAAAAATCAAAGATATCATCGGCATTGTCAATATCATCCTGAGTCACATTTCCCGTCAGGTTATAGGTGTTTTCGACAACGTTTTTATAATTGAGTTTCCCGATATCGGTTACAGAAGCCGCTACCCTGAATTTGTACCGGTTCCCGGCGCAGTTATGGCAGTTGGTTCGGTATTCGTAGGTTAAACCCAGATCGATCCCCACGCCTGCCGACGCCGCATCAAACTTTGCATCCTCTCCGTTTTGATAATCGTAGCTTGCAGCGGTTTTTATCGTCCCTGACGAATAATATTCGCTCAGAGCAGGAATAGTTTCATTTTTATTAAAAACTACATTTATATCCCTTCCGTTGACATAACCGTTTACACCCGCCATTAAATATTTGAAGGTAATTCCCCCTTTTATAAAATGCATATCGCGATCCAGCAAAACAGTGGCATAACTCGCTCCAATCTCTGCCCACGAATTCGTAACAGCATTCGGGTTTCCGCCTGCAATCAAAAAACTGTCCGATTCCTCAATATCTTTATTGACCTGATCAACGAGTTCGCCGTTTATACCGACAAAATTGGTCACGCTTCGCACGCGCGAAAAAAGAGCCACACTATGTTTAGGCGCAATTTCGATCATAAACGAAGGGCCTAAAACATCAATATTAAAGTTCCCCTTATTGTCTGCCTTAAAATGTTTGTTAGCGTCATTCTCCAGGCTATAACCGCCGTCTAACACTCTGATAAAATTTACCCCGTACAAATCATTTTGTCCGGTGGCACTAACTGACGAAATAATAATCTCGGCTTTGTATTTTGATTCTACAATCGCAGACGGATTAAATAACAAGCCCTGAATTCCGGCAAAATTATCATCCCTGTATCCAAAATACGATTGTCCTCTGGCGTAAAAAAAGCTCCCTAATAAGAAGCATAAAAGTAAAGTTCTCTTCATAAATTAGTTGTAATTGGTTGATTAGCTGTGTCAATATCAAACAAAAAAACCAAAAAAAAAACTTAACCGGAAGATATGTGGGTTAAGTCTTTTTTTAAAGACACTAAGAGGCTAAGATGCTAAGGGACTAAGCTTTATAAAAAAATATAACTAATCTTACTTCATATAAAAATTGCGTAGTATTGTACTTAATTTAAAACAAAAAAACCGGACAAAGTCCGGTTTTATGTTTATAAAAAGTCTAAGAAAAAAAACTTAGAACCTTAGCATCTTAGTGCCTCAGAACCTTAGTAAATTTCCGACGCTTCCTTCAATTTCTCCATATTGTTTACCAATTGTAACTCGGCAACAATTTTCTGGATATCACCATTCATGATGTTTCCTAAATCGTAAAGTGTTAAACCAACTCTGTGATCCGTTACACGACCCTGAGCGTAGTTGTACGTACGAATTTTAGCCGAACGGTCGCCAGAACTTACCTGAGATGTACGTTTTGTAGCATCTTCGGCTTCTTTTTTGGCCAATTCCTGTTCGTATAAACGGGAACGTAATACGTTCAAAGCCTTATCTTTATTTTTGTGCTGCGATTTCTGATCCTGACATTGCGCCACCAGTCCGGTTGGAATGTGCGTTAAACGTACAGCCGATTTCGTCGTATTTACCGATTGTCCTCCAGGTCCAGACGAACAGAAGAAATCTACACGAACATCGTTCATATCGATCTGTACATCAAACTCTTCTGCTTCCGGCAAAACCATAACAGTAGCAGCCGATGTATGCACACGACCCTGTGTTTCGGTCTGCGGAACACGCTGTACACGGTGAACACCCGCTTCAAATTTCAACGTACCATATACATCTTCTCCCGAAACCTCAAAGATTACCTCTTTGAAACCTCCCGAAGTTCCTTCGTTCATATCTACAACAGAAGTTCTCCACCCCATGCCTTCGCAATATTTGGTGTACATTCTGAATAAGTCACCTGCAAAAATACTCGCTTCATCTCCACCCGTTCCCGCGCGAATCTCCACCATTACGTTTTTAGCATCTTCAGGATCTTTAGGAATCAACATAAATTTGATTTCCTCCTCAAGTTCCGGCAAACGTTCTTTTGCTTCATCCAGTTGCATTTTGGCCATTTCAACCATATCTGCATCGCTTCCGTCGGCAATAATTTCGTTTGCTTCGTCAATATTTGCTAAAACAAGAATGTATTCTTCTCTTTTGTCAACCAAAGCTTTTATGCTTTTATATTCCTGGTTGAGCAGTACATAACGTTTTTGATCAGCAATAACATCCGGCTGAATAATCAAATCCGAAATCTCATCAAAACGCTGCTTTACATATTGAAGTCTATCTAACATTTTCTAATTCCTTTTATTGGACTGCAAAATTACAAAAATTTTGTGGAAAATTCTATCAATAAGTTTTTGAGTTTTTTAGGCAGAATTTTGAGTCTTTTTCTTTTCACAAATCAGGTGTTTTTACGTGGTGGTAAATTTAAATTTAATACGATGTTTGTTTTTTATTTAAAACTTAGTTCTAAATAAATATCTCTTTTTTATCCATCATATAATTCATACTTTAACAATATGGAACAAAGCACACTAAAATTTTTACGTCTATTAATTCCTGGAATAATTATATTTATAATTGGATATTATTTTATACAAATATTTACCATTAAAAAATTAGATTGTTTTTTCTTTTCATCTTTTTCTTTTCCCTTTTTATTCTCTCTTTCTATATTTTCTTTTTCCCTCACATTTAATATTCGCTATATAATAACTAATTTCACTCATAATCATATTTTCCTCAATCTAAATTCAATTTTCTTTATTTTTTTTACTTTTATTTTTTTTCCCCCTCTCTTTCTTTCTCTTTTTTTTTTTTACATATTTATTATTTTT
>NZ_QETH01000050.1 GCF_003105115.1 Flavobacterium sp. HTF
ATTATTTTCACATCAGCCTTAGTAAGTTCTGCTTCTTATTAATTTATTTTTATGTTCATAGTTTTTTTGTTATAGTTAAGGGGCAGTTTTTTTTTATTTATTAATTTGAAAAGTTAAAATTTATGACATATTTATTTATAATAAATGTGAATGTTTGATTGATAATATATTTTATGGAAATCCATAATAAAATAAATATATTTTCAGACAATTATACCACAAAATAAAAACCCGCCACCAAGTACTTTTACGTGTTTTGCATTAAGCCAATTAATGAATGCAAAATTTCCATTTTTGATGTCACCAACCTCAAATTTGACGTTCCCAACGTCAAAAATGACCCTGCGAAACGCCAAAAATGACGTTCTTAAAGTCATAAAAAGCTCAAATTTGAGGTATGAACACGTCATTTTTGGAATTTAGAACCTCATGAATGCATGATAAACCTCAAACTTAGGAACGACCCATAAAAAAACCTCCCGAAATTGAATTTCGAGAGGTTTTTACTGTTAGGTTGGCAAAATTACAAAACAGGATCATCTGTTTTCTTTTCAACTGTTGCGTCGGTTCTGTTAAAAAACTGCGACAATTTTTTTACTTTTTACTTCAAAGGCCGCGGTTTTGCTTCCTGCTTTATATTTGCTGAAATACCTTTTTCTCAAAATGAAGGGCGTTATTTTTTTTCTACATTTGTGGCCTATGAAAAAAGCTTTCCAACTCTTCGATTTTACCCAAAAGGTCAATTATAAAAATGAAATTTTAGCAGGTTTCACCGTTGCGATGACTATGATTCCGGAATCATTATCGTTTGCAATTCTGGCCGGGTTTCCGCCTTTGGTTGGATTATATGCCGCTTTTATTGCTGGTTTGGTAACTGCTATTTTTGGAGGGAGACCCGGAATGATTTCCGGTGGAGCGGGAGCAACCGTAATTGTTTTGATTGCCCTGATGAAATCGCACGGAATAGAATATGTTTTTGCTGCCGTAGCACTTGGCGGAATTGTACAAATCTGTATCGGACTTTTTAAACTCGGAAAATTTATCAGACTGGTTCCGCAACCCGTTATGTTTGGTTTCGTAAACGGACTGGCAGTGGTCATTTTTATGTCGCAGCTGGAACAGTTCAAAACGGTTGTAAACGGTCAGGTTTCATGGTTACAGGGAACTCCGTTGTATATAATGTTGGGTCTGGTTGCTTTGACAATTGGTATTGTTTTGCTTTTTCCTAAAATTACAAAAACAGTTCCAGCGTCTTTAGTAGCCATTATGGTGGTTTTTGCTATTGTACTTTTATTTAATATTGACACCAAAACCGTTCAGGATATTGCTTCTGTTCAGGGCGGATTTCCTTCTTTTCATATTCCTAATATTCCGGTTTCTTTTGAGACTTTAAAAGTGATATTTCCGTATTCAGTAATTGTTGCGGCGGTTGGTCTGACAGAAGGTTTGCTTACGCTGAATTTAGTCGACGAAATTACCGGAACCCGCGGAAACAGCAATCGCGAGTGCATTGCACAGGGAAGTTCAAATATTCTAAACGGCTTTTTCTTCGGAATGGGTGGTTGTCCGATGATCGCACAGACGTTGGTAAATCTTGGAGCAGGATCAAGAGCCCGGCTTTCGGGAATTATTGCTTCCTTAACTATTCTGGTAATCATACTTTTTGGAGCGCCCGTAATTGGCAAATTACCAATGGCAGCATTGGTCGGCGTGATGATGATGGTGGCGATTACGACCTTTGAGTGGGCAAGTTTCAGGATTATCAATAAAATGCCAAGACACGATATCTTTGTCGGGATTCTGGTTGCTTTGATTACTATTGTGTTGCATAATCTGGCCTTGGCCGTTTTGATTGGCGTCATAATTTCAGCCCTGGTTTTTGCCTGGGAAAGTGCCAAAAGAATCCGTGCAAGACATTTTACAGACGAAAGCGGGATAAAACATTATGAAATTTACGGCCCGTTATTTTTTGGATCTGTAGCGGCTTTTATGGAGAAATTTGATATTCAGAACGATCCTGAACACGTTATAATCGATTTTAAAGAAAGCCGTGTTTCTGATATGTCAGCGATTGAAGCTTTGAATAATCTAACTAAAAAATACCATCAGGCAAATAAAATCGTAGAGCTAAAACATTTAAGCGAAGATTCCCGACAATTGCTTAAAAATGCCGATGCGGTTATTGACGTAAATGTGATTGAGGATCCGACTTACAAAGTGGTGAGTTAATTATTTAAAACGCTGTAAGTATCTTTTGGCGATGAAGTAACCCCCAATAATGTAATTCTTCCAGAACTTTTTCGAGTGATTTTCCATGCTCTGTAATAGAATATTCTACAGTTGGAGGAAAAGTATCGTAAACAGTTCTCTTTATCAATTGATTGCTTTCTAAGCTTTTTAATTCTTTAGATAGGGTCTTATCGGTGATTCCGGTAACTTCCCTTGATATTTCTTTGAATCGTTTGTTTTCTGCAGAAAGTGAAAACAAGATTAATAATTTCCATCTTCCTTCTAAAGCTTCTAAAGCATCTTTAATAGAAAGTGCAGTTTTTGGACATCCACCTTTGGTTAGCATTTTATTTCTTTTTTAAGGTTACGTTACTTTCTTTTTGGATAGCACTATCTAAAAGGGAAGTACTGTCAAAAGGGAAGTAAATGTAAATATTTTTGAACTCTAATAAAAATTATATCAAAAATGACAAATCGGGAACAATCTCCAAAAGCGCTTCAGATTATACTGTGGTTAGTGCAAATTATTTTATTTTTTAGTTTTATGTCCGGAGCTTTCCTGAAGCTGTTTTTTTCTATTGAAAAATTAGCAGCAATGTGGCCGTGGGCTGCGCAGGTTCCTGTCTTGTTTGTAAGATTTACAGGAATAGTAGATTTATTGGGAGGAATTGGAATTCTTATACCAACGTTGCTGAATGTTAAACCAAAATTCACAAGAATTACTGCTGTAGGAATTATTATTCTAATGGTTTGTGCAAGTATATTCCATATTTGCAGAGGCGAAGCATCAGAAATTGGTATAAACATCTTTTTTGCAATTTTGGCCGGAGTTGTATTTTTTGGAAGAAAATAAGAACTATCGAAGCTGAAAGAAAAAACTCCAGTAAACCCGACAGGTTTTTAAAACCTGTCGGGATCGCTCAGGGTGACATTTTGGGATTAAATTTTCTAATTATCAAATTGCCACATTATCTAATTAGCTAAAGCCGATTTTGTATCACTTAATTTTCCGTCAATTTCGCCAACTTTCAAATCTAAAATATGCGCTATTAAAGGATAAACAGAAACATTTTGAAATGTTTTTACTTTTTTATTGACTTTAAATGCCGGGCCTTTTGCATAAAAAATCGCGTGCATGTCTTTTTCATTATTGTCATAACCGTGTGTACCGCCTTTAATGTTTTGACTTTCCTTATTCACCAAACTCCATCCTTTATCGGCTTCGATTACAAAATCATGCACCCGCGGATTGGTTCCGTAATGCAGCCTTTCGGGAACTTCAGCTGCTTTCCAGAATTTGATATGAGGAACTTTTTTTAAAGCATATGCAATAGAATCCTGAAATCCTGCTTTTGCCTGCAGGCTCATAATCGGATTAATGACCTCTTTATAACCCAGCCATTCCGGTTTCAAATAATCTAAAACAGCTACTTTTTTATCATTGCTGATATCGGCCATTCCGTGATCCGAAACAATAATTAAATTGATTTGTTTTCCGATAGGTAACCGATCTAATCGTCGGGATAATTCGCCCATAATAGAATCCATTTTTATCACCATTTTTTTGTTTTCCGGCGAAAGCGGACCAAAATTATGGCCTGTATGATCCGGTTCGTCAAAATATAAAGTCACGAGATGAGGTCTTTGTTTTTCCGGAAGCTGCAGCCATTTCATAACCGTATCGATTCTTGCTCCGTATGGAATTTTGTTATCATACGTTTTGAAATAACTTGGGTTTCTTTTGTCGATATCAGAACCGGGCCAGAAGAAAGAAGCTGTTTTCACGCCTTGCTGTTCCGCCAAATTCCAAATAGGATTGCCGCCATAAAATCTCGAATCATTTTTTGCATTGCTCGATAATGAAAAGGATTCGTTTAGAGCAGCATCATAAAAAACATTATTAATGATTCCGTGATGATCCGGATAAAGTCCCGTTACAATAGCATAATGATTAGGAAAGGTTTTACTTGGATAAGATGGTTTCATTGATTTTGCATGAACACCTTCTTTTTCAATCTGCTTTAAATTAGGAAGATTGAATTGTTTTCCATAATCCCAACGAAATCCGTCCATGGAAACTAAAACAACATAAGAATCTTTATTGGTCTGTGCTTGTAAAACGAAAGAAAGTAAAAGGAAAAATAAAGATAGGAGAGAGGTAAACTGCTTTTTCATTATTAAAATTTATTGTAGCTGCAAAGGTAGAGATAACAGGTTTTTTAAAGAAAAAGAGAATGTTAAATAAAAAAATTTGCCACGAATTACACTAATTTCCACTAATTATTTTTTCTAATCGATACCTATAAAAAATTCGTGGCAAACAAAAAAACGCCAGACATTCATCTGGCGTTTTAAGTTTTAAGAAAAGAACGAATTACATCATTCCTGGCATACCGCCACCCATTGGCATACCGCCAGCGCTTTCTTCTTTGATATCAATTAATGCACATTCTGTAGTTAAGATCATTCCTGAAACAGATGCAGCATTTTCTAACGCTACACGAGTTACTTTCTTAGGATCGATAATTCCAGCTTTAAGCATATCTACATATTCATCAGTTTTTGCATTGTATCCAAAATCGCCAGAACCTTCAGCAACTTTAGCTACAACAACAGAACCTTCAAGACCAGCGTTTTCAACGATAGTTCTTAATGGAGATTCAACAGCACGAGAAACGATTTGGATTCCAGTAGCCTCGTCAGCGTTGTCAGCTTTTAAGTCAGCTAAAGCAAGTTTAGCTCTTAATAAAGCTACACCACCTCCTGCAACAATTCCTTCTTCAACAGCAGCGCGGGTTGCGTGTAAAGCATCATCCACTCTGTCTTTTTTCTCTTTCATTTCAACTTCAGAAGCTGCACCAACATAAAGAACAGCAACACCGCCAGCTAATTTAGCCAAACGCTCTTGTAATTTTTCTTTATCATAATCAGATGTAGTAGTTTCCATCTGACCTTTAATTTGGTTTACTCTGTTTTTGATAATGTCAGCTTCACCAGCACCACTTACAATTGTAGTGTTGTCTTTATCGATAGAAACTCTTTTTGCAGTTCCTAACATTTCGATAGTTGTATTTTCTAGCGTATAACCTCTTTCTTCAGAAATTACAGTTCCACCAGTTAAGATTGCGATATCTTCTAACATTGCTTTTCTTCTGTCACCAAAACCTGGTGCTTTTACAGCAGCAATTTTAAGAGCACCTCTTAATTTGTTTACTACTAATGTTGAAAGAGCTTCTCCGTCAACATCTTCAGCGATAATCAATAATGGTTTTCCTGATTGAGCAACTGGCTCTAAAACTGGAAGTAATTCTTTTAAAGAAGATACTTTTTTGTCGTATAATAAGATGTATGGAGAGTCTAATTCAACTTCCATTTTTTCTGGATTTGTAACGAAGTAAGGAGAAAGGTATCCTCTGTCAAACTGCATTCCTTCCACAACGTCAACGAAAGTGTCAGTTCCTTTAGCTTCTTCAACAGTGATAACACCTTCTTTTCCAACTTTAGCGAAAGCAGTAGCAATCAACTCACCAATAACGTCGTCATTGTTTGCAGAGATAGAAGCAATTTGTTTGATTTTATCTGAATCGCTTCCAACCACTTTAGCTTGTTTTGCTAAGTCAGCAACAATAGCTTCAACCGCTTTGTCGATTCCACGTTTTAAATCCATTGGATTTGCACCTGCAGCAACGTTTTTAAGACCTTCTTTTACGATTGCCTGAGCTAAAACTGTAGCAGTTGTAGTTCCGTCACCCGCTAAATCATTGGTTTTAGAAGCAACTTCTTTTACCATTTGAGCTCCCATATTTTCTAATGGGTCTTTTAATTCGATTTCTTTTGCAACAGAAACTCCATCTTTAGTAACAGTTGGTCCACCAAATGATTTTCCGATAATTACGTTACGACCTTTTGGTCCAAGCGTTACTTTTACAGCATTTGCTAATGCATCAACACCACGTTTTAATCCGTCACGTGCCTCAATATCAAATTTTATATCTTTTGCCATTCTATTTTTGCTTTAGGCAGTAGGCTTTAGGCCTTTCTACTGCTGAGTTAATATTTTTTGTTTGCTTTAGGCAGTAGGCTTTAAGCTTTTTTACTGCTGAATTAATATTTTTTGTTACTTTGAACAATAGGTTTTTAAGCTATTTTGGATAAGCTTAAAGCTTATTGCTGCGTAAGCAACTTTTTTAATTTGTAAATTTTGCTTTTTATGCTGTTGATTTTTTCTATTTGATTTTCAGCAATTTCATTATTTAGATATTGCAGATCTTTAGCTAAAATCAAAAGATATTCTGTTTCATTTGCAGAACCCAAAGCGATGTTGAGAAATTGATTGAATTCTTTGTCACTATTTCTTCCACATCCTTCACTAATATTAGTTGGGATTGATGAAGAAGCCCTTCTTATTTGACTTGTTAATCCATACAATTCTTCTTTTGGAAATAAAGAAGTTAATTTATAGATTTCTAAAGTTAAAGAATGGCTTAGCTGCCAAATATCATATTTCTTAAAATCCCTCATTTTTTGTTGGCTTTAAACTTTAGGCAGGCTTTATGCTTTTTTTGGAAGCTTATAGCTTATAGCTTACGGCTTATAGCAATCTTTAGATTATCGCAAGAATATCGTCTTCACGCATAATTAGGTAATCAGTACCTTCCAGTTTTAATTCGGTACCGGCATATTTACCATAAAGCACGGTATCACCAACTTTTACAGTCATGATATGATCCTTAGATCCGTTTCCTACTGCAACAACAGTTCCTTTTTGTGGTTTTTCTTTGGCAGTATCCGGAATAAAAATTCCTGACGCAGTTTTGGTTTCAGCTGCAACAGGCTCAATAAGTACGCGGTCTGAAAGCGGTTTAATGTTTAATGCCATAATTTTTATATATTATAAGGTTATACTTTTTAATGTTTCATAAACTTTCAGAAATTGTGCCATGCTGGAAAAACTGACATTATTTCTTAAAAAAAATGCCAGCTTTGACAGGCTGGCATTTCAATTTTATATCTGAAAATATTATTTCGCTGCAGGTGCTGCCGGAGCAGGAGTTCCCTGAACAGGAGCTGCTGGTGTAGTAGTTGCCGGAGCTTCAGTTTTTTCAATAAGTTTAGAGTCAGTATCACTTAACGATCCTGTAAAGCTTAAGCTTGAAAGTAAGATTAAAGCAATCAGAATAGTAGCAAGAGTCCAGGTACTTTTATCTAAAAAGTCAGTTGTTTTTTGTACTCCACCTAGCATTTGAGTTCCGCTAATTGTAGAAGACAATCCGCCTCCTTTAGGGTTTTGTACCATAATTACTACGATCAATAGAAAGCAAACTATTGTGATTAAAACTAAAAAAATTGAAAATGTGCTCATTGTTTAATTATTGATGTTATTTTGTTGTAAAATCTTTATATCCGATATGCGGTCTGCAAAGAAACTAATTTTTTCTGGATATTTCAAAATTAATATTTCATATGCCTGTATCGCCTTTGTGTACTTCTTTTGTTCTAAATATACCCTTGCCAAAGTCTCCGTCATTAAGTAGGAATTATCTTCTGTATTAATATCCAATTGTACCATTGGAGCAGTTCCGGAAGGTTTGATTGGAGAGATTTTTGGGTTTGTTTCTATAAATTTATCGATGATTTCTGCCTTTTTCTTTTTTTCCTCAAATGTATCTTCCTGTTTTACCTGAAAAACAGGCTTTTCGACAGATTCAATATTTGTATCCGTTACGGGTATAGCGTCATTATTTTCTTCCGAAATATCTTTTGACCTGTCAATTGGTTCTGTTCTGGACAATTGCAGCCATTCCTGAAAGGAATGTTTTTCATTTATTGAAAAATCGAGAGGTTTTCCTATTTCCAGATGTTCTTCGGCAATTTTTACATTTTCGGGAACTTCAATTTCTGTCGGCTCCTCAATAGTAATTGATTCTTCAGATTTTACAGTTTCCTGGATTTCGATTTCTGCCGGTTCTTCAATAGTAACTGGCTTTTCAACTTCAGGTTTTTCAAAAACAACAGTTGTGGCTTGTTTTATCGAGTTAAATACAGATTCTTCGATAGGATCAATACGAACTTCAGAGTTTTTGCCTGTCTCTTCAATTACAACAGGTTCTTCTTCTTCTTTTACAACTGTCAGTTCCGGCTGTTCAACAAAAGAGTCAATAGAAATATCTTCTGTATTTGCTGTCTCTTCAACAACAATTGGAGCTATTTCTTCTATTGGAGTATCAGTAGTTTTTTCAACAAAAGAATCGATGTTTATCTCTTCAGTTTTTACAGGTTCTTCAGTTGCTAAAAGTTTTTCTTCTTTTACAGGTTCTGAGACAGGTTCTTCAAAAACGGGTTCTACAGGTTTTTCTTCCGGCTTTTTTTGCTCTTCAAAAACGACTGTTGTAGCTTCTCTTATAGAAGACAGGATAGATTGCTCGATAGGATCGATTCTTATCTCGGGAACTTTACTGATTTCCGGTAAAACAATTTCACTTTCAAAAACAGTTATATTTAATAGTTGTTTTATTTTCTGATCATAATAATCACTCTGAATAGCGGTATATGTTTCAGCGGTAATAAAATCAAATAATATAGAACGGTCTGCGGTATGAGCGGCGGCAACCTTTAAAGCATAATTATACTTAAAACTATTTTGATTATGAAGCCCTTTTAATCGCAATGCACGCGCACTTTGAAAATATGGAAATTCATTCAAAACATTTCCTAATGCTTCCGTCTGCTTCTCAGTAATAGCATCAGGTTTGTTTATTAGGTATGTATAATCGGTTACGTTCATTTTTTTTGTTTAATCGTGGATTTGTTGTTTGTTTGATCGGGTTAGTTTATTAGATAATTTATTGATTTAACGAATAAATTATTAAACCAAAATTACCATTTAGCCAATGATTCATTAAAAATATCCTGCGTGATTCTGTCGTAAATTTCTTTGATTGCAGCAGTCAGGGCAGAACCTACAAGTTGTTCGCTACCCGGATAATCCTTGTAGAATTCAAATGTTCTTTCAAAATCATCAGTCTCTTTCTTTTTATTTGTAAAACGTACGTTAATACGAATAGTTAAACGGTTTTGTGCTGCCTGCTGATCGGCAGTGGCGGTCATTGGTGTAATTCTATAGTCGACAATTTCTCCTTCATAAGCTAAATCAGCACCATTAGTTACTAAGTTTAAATTGGTTTGATTCTGAATTAAATCCTGTAAAGCCAACGTAAAGTCTCTGTCAATTCCCGGTTCAATTAAATCAGCATTATTCTGAAAAAAGTTTACCTGAAAGGTTTTGGCATCGATTTTTCCTGTTCCTGTAAAGTTGTAAACCGAACAGCCGCTTAGCATGAACAGACTGATAAGTGCAAATAAAGAATATATTTTTTTCATAATGTTTATTAGGAAAACTCCAATGGTTTAAATTCCGAATTCCAATTTTGCCCAAATATAGTAATTGAAGCCTGGAATTTTAAAATTGTAATTTAATTATTTTTATAAATCGAATTGCTTGATTTTACGGTATAAAGTTCTTTCCGAAATACCTAATTCATCTGCAGCAGCTTTACGTTTTCCTTTGTTTTTTTCTAATGATTTCTTAATCATTTCGATTTCTTTTTGTTCCAGGCGCAGGATCTCTTCTTCTTCGATTGTTTCGGCATCCAGATAATTATTATCATCCTGAATGCGATAATTATCTTCGCGTGCAGGTGTCATAACGGCTGTTCTTGGTTCTTCTTCAAAATCAATTTCGCTGTCATTTTCCTGCGATCCGTATATTTTCTGAATAAGATTTGGATTAATGTCCTGCACTTTTGACGAACCGTTTTTCATCAATTCCAAAGTAAGTTTTTTCAAGTCATTCAAATCACTTTTCATATCAAAAAGCACTTTGTATAAAATATCTCTTTCGGTACTAAAATCACTTTCTTTTTTCTTGTCGCTAATTACAGAAGGCAAATTTGTTCCTTCGGCCGGCAGATAAGATTGTAAGGTTGCAACTGATATATCGCGATTGGTTTCTAAAACCGAAATTTGTTCAGCTACATTTCGAAGCTGACGGATATTTCCGTTCCATCTGAATTTCTGTAAAAGCTGAACAGCATTGTCATCTAATCTCAATGGAGGCATTTTATATTTGTGAGCAAAATCGGCTACAAATTTTCTGAACAATAAATGAATATCTTCATTTCTTTCACGCAAAGGCGGTAATGTAATTTCTACCGTAGTTAAACGATAGTATAAATCCTCACGAAATTTTCCTTTTTCGATTGCATTGAATAAATTGACGTTGGTTGCCGCAACAATTCTGACATTGGTTTTCTGAACCTGCGAAGAACCTACCTTTATGAATTCTCCGTTTTCCAAAACACGAAGTAATCTAACCTGTGTTGTTAATGGTAATTCACCCACTTCATCCAGAAATATTGTTCCGCCGTCTGCTACTTCAAAATAACCTTCACGTGTGCTTGTAGCCCCTGTAAAGGCGCCTTTTTCGTGACCAAAAAGTTCACTGTCAATAGTTCCTTCCGGAATAGCACCACAGTTTACAGCAATATATTTTCCATGCTTTCTGTGTGAAAGCGAATGTATAATCCTCGGAATGTTTTCTTTACCAACACCGCTTTCTCCGGTTACCATCACCGAAATATCGGTAGGAGCAACCTGAATGGCTTTTTCGATCGCACGGTTTAATTTCGGATCATTTCCAATAATTTCAAAACGTTGTTTTATTGCTTGAACTGTTTCCATATCGATTTTGTTTCAAGTTTTTAATTGTTTCAGGTTTCATATTATGCCTAAAACTTAAAAATTTGGCTTATATTTTTTTTGCCACATTAATCTCAGATTTTTTTTAATCAGCTAAAAATGTTTATTATTAAATTAACCACAAATTACACAAATTAGCGCAAATTCAGTTTATGAATTTATCAATCTTTTGTGTACTAATGATTTGTTTTGAAAATTTGCAATTATTCCAACAGGAGTATCCGCAAGTTTCATGTAATTTAATGTTTGAGCAAGATGATCATTGCTAATTTCTTTCACTGATTTAACTTCTAATATTATATCTTCATACACTATAAAATCAGCATAAAATTTATGAGGCAAAATAATTCCTTTATATTCTATTGAAAACTCCTTTTCTCGATGATAAGGAATATTATTGTTTTTAAATTCAATTTCTACTGCATCTTTTTATACAATTTCACGTAATCCAGGTCCTAATAATCTGTGTACTTCCATGCATATGCCTACAATTTGATAATTTTGATCTTTCTTGTAATAATATTCGTTTGTATCAATCATGAAGAATTAATTTGTGAAAATTTGTGCAATTTGTGGTAAAGAAAAAATTAATTCATTTCAGAATATCCAACCGCTTCTCCTTTCAAAGTTCCACTAGTACAGCTTGTGATTTTTACGTTTACGAAATCTCCGATTTTGTAATTTTCTTTCGGGAAAACTACCGTTATGCTTTGTGAGTTTCTTCCTGAGAATTCTTCTTTCGATTTTTTAGAAACTTTTTCTACTAAAACTTCAACTGTTTTTCCAACAAATTCCTCACTTCTAAACCATGCGTGTTTTTGTTGTAAATCGACAATTTCCTGTAATCTTCTGGCTTTTGTTTCTTCGGCAACATCATCTTTCATTTTTCTTCCTGCCAAAGTTCCGGGACGCTCAGAATACGAATACATATAACCGAAGTTATATTTTACATATTCCATTAAACTCATCGTATCCTGGTGATCTTCTTCAGTTTCTGTTGGGAAACCGGCAATCATATCTTGAGAAATAGAAGCGTCAGGAACAATCGCTCTGATTTTATCAATCAGCGCCATATATTCTTCACGGGAATGCAGACGATTCATTTCTTTTAAAATTCGGTTACTTCCTGACTGAACCGGCAGGTGAATGTGTTTGCAGATGTTCGGATATTTCGCAATAACATGCAAAATGCTTTCGTGCATATCCTGCGGATTTGAAGTTGAGAATCTGATTCTCATTTTTGGAAAACCAACAGCAACCATTTCAAGTAATTGATCAAAATCAACTGCAGTTGCTTTTTGCATTTCAGAAGCGTTTACGAAATCTTTCTTCAATCCGCCGCCATACCAAAGATAACTGTCAACGTTTTGACCTAAAAGTGTAATTTCTTTAAAACCTTTCTCCCAAAGATCTTTGATTTCATTCATGATACTTTGAGGCTCACGACTGCGCTCACGTCCGCGTGTAAAAGGAACAACACAAAACGTACACATGTTGTCACAACCACGGGTTATAGAAACCAAAGCTGTGATTCCGTTGCTCATCAAACGTACCGGCGAAATATCTCCGTATGTTTCTTCTTTTGATAAAATTACATTGATAGCATCACGTCCTTCTTCAACTTCCGATAACAGATTTGGCAAGTCTTTGTAAGCATCAGGCCCCACAACAAGATCTACTATTTTTTCTTCTTCCAGAAACTGACTTTTTAAACGCTCGGCCATACAGCCCAGAACGCCTACTTTCATTTTCGGATTGATACGTTTTACAGCATTATATTTTTCAAGACGTTTACGAATAGTCTGTTCAGCCTTATCTCTAATCGAGCAGGTATTGACCAAAACCAAATCTGCCTCTTCTAAAACAGAAGTTGTATTATAACCTCCGTCAGATAAAATGGAAGCTACGACTTCACTGTCCGAAAAATTCATCGCACAACCGTAACTTTCTATAAAAAGTTTTTTAGTATTCTCAGGTTTATTTTCCAAAACAAGACTTTCGCCCTGTTTGCTTTCTTCAATAATCTTTTCCATTGTAAAATTTCAAAGTGCAAAGATAACGCAAAAGCTATAGATGTGACAAGATGTCAGATAAAGAATTAACAAAATTTAATATACTTCAGATCACTATCAGGATAGTTCAGATTAAAGTACGGAGTGATTTTTAGTCTAAATCAAATTCTAAATTCTAAAATGAAAAGCACATTTCTAGGCCATAAACCATTAAAAGTTATACCTATATATATAATCGAGATGTTTACAGATAAATCTGTAATTTTTGGAAACATATTATTAAAATACCTCAAAAATGAATAAGCAAGGTTGATATTTAAAAAAAATAAATACTTTTGTTGCAGAAAAATAGAGCAATGGCAAAGAATTTAGTAATAGTGGAATCACCTGCAAAGGCGAAAACGATCGAGAAATTTCTAGGGAGCGATTTTCAGGTAGAGTCAAGTTATGGTCACATAGCCGACTTACCTTCAAAAGAAATAGGAGTAGATGTAGAGAATGGATTTAAACCTAAATATGAAGTTTCTCCTGATAAAAAAGCCTTAGTAAGTAAACTTAAAACACTATCTAAAAATGCTGAAACAGTTTGGTTAGCAAGTGATGAGGACCGCGAGGGAGAGGCTATTTCATGGCACTTGGCGGAAGAATTAAAACTTGATATTAAAAAAACCAAAAGAATTGTTTTTCACGAAATTACCAAAACCGCGATTCTTAAAGCAATTGATAACCCAAGAGAAATTGATTATAATTTAGTAAATGCACAACAGGCACGTCGTGTTTTGGACCGTTTGGTAGGTTATGAATTGTCTCCTGTTTTATGGAGAAAAATTAAAGGAGGTTTGTCTGCTGGTCGTGTGCAATCTGTTTCTGTTCGTCTGATTGTTGAAAGAGAACGTGAAATTCAGAATTTCAATGCAGTTGCAAGTTACTCAGTTGTGGCAGAATTTGTAAACGAAGCCGGAAAAGCTTTTAAGGCAAAACTTCCAAAAAACTTTAATACTAAAAAAGAAGCCGAAGATTTTTTAAAACAAAACATCGGTTCTATATATAAGGTAGCAGATTTAGAAACTAAACCTACCAAAAAATCACCAACAGCACCTTTTACAACGTCTACCTTACAACAGGAAGCGGCTAGAAAATTGTACTTGCCGGTTGGAATCACAATGCAGCTTGCACAACGTTTATACGAAGCGGGACTTATTACTTATATGAGAACCGATAGTGTAAATCTTTCAAAAGACGCAATGGATGCTGCTGAAGCTGAAATCATTAAGTCTTACGGAAAAGAGTTTTCTAAGCCCCGAACGTTTGCTACTAAAAGTAAAGGAGCACAAGAAGCGCACGAAGCAATTCGTCCGACTGATATGTCCCGTCATTCAGTAAACATAGACCGTGATCAGGCTCGTTTGTATGATTTGATCTGGAAAAGAACTTTGGCATCTCAAATGAGTGATGCACAATTAGAAAGAACTAATGTTAAAATTGAAGCGAATAATCACGATGAAATTTTTACGGCATCTGGAGAAGTTCTACTTTTTGAAGGTTTCTTAAAAGTATACCTGGAAGGTCATGATGATGATGAAGAGGAGCAGGAAGGAATGCTTCCGGCTTTAAAAGTAAATGAAAAGTTAGCTAATAATTATATTACAGCTACAGAAAGATATTCAAGACCTCCGGCACGTTATACTGAGGCATCTTTGGTGAAAAAATTAGAAGAATTAGGAATCGGGCGTCCATCTACATACGCACCAACTATTTCAACGATCATCAATAGAAATTATGTGGAGAAAGGAACTCTTGAAGGTCAGGAGCGTAATTACACACAACTTACTTTGCAAAATAGTAAAGTTGGAGAAAAATTATTGAAAGAAAACACAGGTTCGGATAAAGGTAAATTAGTACCAACAGATATTGGAACTATTGTTACCGATTTCCTTGTTAAGAATTTTGGAAACATATTAGATTATAATTTTACTGCAAAAGTAGAACAGGATTTTGATGAAATTGCCGAAGGAAATATCGACTGGGCAACTATGATGCAGGAATTCTACGACAAGTTTCATCCAAATGTAAAAGAAGTTGAAGCGAATGCAGAACGCGAAAGCGGAGAAAGAATTTTAGGAAAAGATGCAGACGGAAGACAGGTATCTGTTCGTTTAGGAAAATTTGGTCCGATGGCTCAGATTGGAGAAGCGGATGATGAAGATAAAAAGTTTGCGAGTTTGATGGCAGACCAGAATATTGGAAACATTACACTTGAAGATGCACTGAATTTATTTTTGCTTCCAAAAAGTTTAGGTGATTATAAAGGAGAAGAAGTTGAAGTAAATAATGGTCGTTACGGTCCTTACGTACGTCATGGAAGTGTTTTTATTTCTTTGCCGCGAGGAGAAGATCCACTGGGAGTTTCAAAAGAAAGAGCTCAGGAACTAATTGACGAAAAAGAATTGGCAGATGCGCCAATTGCAGTTTATAAAGGTGAAGGTGTTCAGAAAGGGGTAGGACGTTTTGGTCCTTTTATTAAATGGAATGGTCTTTTTGTAAACGTAAGTAAAAAATACAATTTTGATAATTTATCACAAGCAGATGTTGAAGAACTGATTGAAGATAAATTGCAGAAAAATATAGATAAAGTTCTTCACAATTGGGAAGAAGAAGGAATTGTTGTTGAAAAAGCACGCTGGGGCCGTTCAGTAATTCTCAAAGGAAAAATTAAAATTGAACTTAGTAAAGATGTTGATGCTACAAAATTAACTTTAGATCAGGTTCAGGAAATGATTGCTGCAAAAGCTCCTGCGAAAAAAACACCCGCTAAAAAAGCAACAACGGCCAAAAAGGCAACAACTAAGAAGGCTCCGGCTAAAAAAACAGCTGCTAAAAAGAAATAAAAAATGGAATTTGATTTTCTAGAACCGATTAACAATGAAATTTTAAAATTCATTAGTTCTTTGTCTTCACAGGAATTGGGAAGTAAAGTAGCTTTCCATACTCAGGATCAATTTCCGGATATTAATAAAATTAATATTGCAGTAGTTGGTGTTTTAGAAGATCGCAGAAATATTGATATTGTTAATGAAGTAAACCTGAACGCTGTTCGTAAAAAGTTTTACGGCATGTTTCCTGGTAATTGGGACGCCTCAATTGCAGATTTAGGAGACATACTTGCAGGCGATTCAGTTGAGGATACCTATTTTGCATTAAAAAAGGTAACATCTGCTTTAATTAAGAATAAAGTCATTCCGATAGTTCTGGGAGGTTCGCAGGATTTGACCTATGCTTTGTATCGTGCATATGACGATTTGGAGCAAATGGTAAACATGGTTTCAGTAGATAACAAGTTTGATTTTGGTAAGGAAAACGAAGCTGTTTCTGCCAGTTCTTATCTTACTAAAATCATAATAGATGAGCCGAATAACCTTTTTAATTATTGTAATATAGGGTATCAGACCTATTACAATTCTCAGGAAGAAATAGACTTAATTGAAAAATTATTTTTTGATGCTTATCGTCTGGGAGAGATTTCAAACAAAATTTCTTTGGCAGAACCGGTTTTTAGGGATGCTGATTTGGTTAGTATCGATTTGAATTCTGTAAAGTCTTCAGATTCAGGAAATAATGTTTCTTTCGAGCCAAATGGTTTCAACGGAAAAGAGATTTGTTCTCTGGCGAGATACGCCGGTATTAGTGATAAAGTTTCCTCTTTTGGAATTTTTAATCATAACAGTACAGCACAGGAATCGGTAATAATTGCTCAGATAATCTGGTACTTTATTGAAGGGTATCATTACCGTTCTAAAGAATATCCTTTTGGAAGCAGAACAAATTATTTGAAGTACATTGTTCCGCTTGAAGAGGAAGAATTAATTTTTTATAAAAGTGATAAAACAGAACGTTGGTGGATAGAAATTCCTTACGAATCTAACGGTCACAATAAATTGAAAAGAAATACGTTATTACCATGTTCTTATGACGAATATTTGCTCGCTTGCAACCAGGAATTGCCAGAAAGATGGTGGAAAGCACAGCGAAAAAATGCTTTATAGAGGAAAATTTTAACGTAAATCTTAAAATTTCGAAATTATTAAAAAAAAGTTAAAAAACATTAGTAAGAAAAAAGTTATATAGTATAAAATTTAACGTTTTACGTCGATTTTTTGAGTTAGTTTGTCGACTAAATATTTTTTTTTTATTTTATTTAACATTATTTTTGACCGGTGAAATAAATTTCGTGAGTAGTGTTGTTTTTTTAATAAATAATAAATACGTTTACGGACTTATAATAATGAATAGATAATCCCAAATTTATATGAAGAAGTTTATTGCATTTGCAGCAATGTTAACCCTAGTTATTGGCTGTGGAAAATCAGGTGATAAAGGAGAGTTAGTTGGTGTTACAGGAGGAAAATGGCATCCTGAAAAACCTTATGGAATGACATTGGTTCCAGGTGGGTCTTTTATTATGGGTAAATCAGATGATGATTTGGCTGACGTAGAAGATGCTCCAACTAAAACCGTGACAGTTCGTTCATTTTATATGGATGAAACTGAAATTACTAACAGCGAGTATCGTCAATTTGTGGAATGGGTAAAAGATTCTACAATGAGAGTTCGTTTAGCTATTCTGGCTGATGAAACAGGACAAAAAGGTGCAGGAGACGCAAAAGGCAAAAAAGCTGGTAGTATCGCTGATTATGCATTTAACGATTCTGAGCCGGATAAAATGACGGCATACGATAAGTATATGTATGATAACTATTATAGTGTAGGAACTAAAGATGATCCTTATGCTGGTAGAAAATTAAACAAAAAAGTAAAGTTAATTAAAGATACAAAAGCATACCCGGATGAGTATTATGCTGAGGTAATGGATTCTATGTATTTACCAATTGAAGAATCATATAATGGTTTAAGAACGGTTGACGTAAATAAATTAAAATTCCGTTACTCTTGGATGGATATCCAGGCTGCTGCAAAAGCAAAAGTTGGAAAAAGAAAAGACTTTGTAAAAACGGAGCAGGTAAGTGTTTATCCTGATACAACAGTTTGGATTAAAGATTTTGCTTATTCATATAATGAGCCAATGCATAATGACTATTTCTGGCACAAAGCTTATGGAGACTATCCGGTAGTTGGTGTTACATGGAAACAGGCAAAAGCATTCTGCGCATGGAGAACATTAAATAAAAACAGTTATATCAAATCTAAGAAAAAAGGACGTGACTTAGTAAATGCTTTCAGATTGCCAACAGAGGCTGAGTGGGAGTATGCTGCAAGAGGAGGTCTGGAATCTGCAACTTATCCTTGGGGAGGTCCTTACACGAAAAGTGACAGAGGTTGTTTCTTAGCAAACTTCAAACCAAGCAGAGGAGATTATGCTGCTGATGAGGCTTTATATACTGTTGAAGCTAAGTCTTATGAAGTAAATGGATACGGATTATATAATATGGCAGGAAACGTTTCGGAGTGGACTGATTCAGCATATAACCCAAATGCATATGAGTATGTTTCAACAATGAATCCAAACGTAATTGACGGAAACAACCAAAGAAAAGTAGTTCGCGGAGGATCATGGAAAGATGTTGCTTATTTCTTACAAGTAAGTACTCGTGATCACGAATATGCAGATTCAGCAAGAAGTTACATTGGTTTCAGAACTGTACAAGATTACATGGGAACTCAGGTAACTGGTAACAAAAAGAAGTAATTAAATATTCAATAACCAAATCAAATCTATTTCAAATTAAAACCTAAAAAAAAGTTATTATGGCATTATTAAGTAAAAAAGCAATGAATTTCGCTTATGGTATGGGAGCGGCAGTAGTAATCGTTGGAGCATTATTCAAAATTACTCACTTTGAAATTGGACCATTAACAGGTACAGTGATGCTTTCTGTAGGATTGTTAACTGAGGCATTAATCTTTGCTCTTTCTGCTTTCGAACCTGTGGATGAAGAATTAGACTGGACTCTTGTTTACCCTGAATTGGCTAATGGTCAAGCTAGACCAAAAGCGGATAAAGCTGAATCAACTGATGCTCAGGGATTATTATCTCAAAAATTAGACGTAATGTTGAAAGAAGCTAAAATTGACGGTGAGTTAATGTCAAGCTTAGGAAACAGTATTAAAAATTTCGAATCAGCTGCTAAAGGAATTGCTCCTACTGTAGATTCTATCGCTTCTACTAAAAAATACAGCGAAGAATTGTCAATGGCTGCTGCTCAAATGGAATCATTAAACAGCTTATACAAAGTTCAGTTGGAAAGCGCTGCAAGAAACGCTGACGCTAACAAAGAAATCGCTGAAAATGCTTCTAAATTAAAAGAACAAATGCAATCTATGACTGCAAACATTGCTTCATTAAACAATGTTTACGGCGGTATGCTTTCTGCAATGAGTAACAAAGGATAATTAGTTTTTAACTATTATATTAAATTTATTAATAAGAACTAATTAGAAAAAAATGGCAGGAGGAAAATTAACCCCTAGACAGAAGATGATTAACCTGATGTACCTGGTTTTCATCGCAATGTTGGCAATGAACGTTTCAAAAGAAGTTATTTCTGCTTTTGGTTTGATGAATGAAAAATTCGAAGCATCAAATACTTCTTCAGTTGAAACAAATACTTCATTACTACAATCTTTAGATCAAAAAGCTGCTGAAGCAAAAGGAGAATTCGCAACTGCTGCGGTTACTGCTCATAAAGTAGAAACGATCTCAAAAGAATTTTATGATTATATTGGAACTTTAAAAGCTCAATCTATCAAAGGTTTCGAAGTAGAAAAAGAAACTGGAAAATTACCTTACGAGGCAATGGATAGAGGAGATAATATCGACGACTGGTTTACAGGAGACGGTTACACTAAAAAAGGTAACGAAATTATCGCTAAAATTCAAAAATATAAAGCTGATTTAAAAGCTGCTTTAGGATCAGATAAAAAATATGCTAACATTATAGCAGAAGTTGAAAAGAAATTTGATGTTTCTGATGTAAAAAACAAAGAAGGTATAAAAGAAAAATACTTAGCTTATCACTTTAAAGGTTTTCCTGCAATTGCATCAGCTGCAAAACTTTCAGCTTGGCAGAATGACGTTAAAAAAGCAGAAACTGATGTTTACAACAGTGCTTTAGGAAAAGCTGCAGTAGCTGCTGCTTCTTACAGCAACTACCAGGCGATTGTTGTTTTAGATAAAAATGCTTATTTCCAAGGAGAAAAAGTTACAGGTAAAGTAGTTTTAGGTCGTTATGACGAAAACACAAAACCAACTTCATTCCAAGGTCCTGGGCAAATCGTAAACGGACAAGCTGTTATCTCGTTAACTGCTGGTGGTGTTGGTGAGCAAGATATCAACGGACAATTTACATTCTTAGAAGATGGAAAAAACATTCCATTAAAATTCGCTGGAAAATATGTTGTTGTACCTAGACCAAACTCAGCTACAATTTCTGCAGATAAAATGAATGTTGTCTACAGAGGAGTTGTTAACCCAATCTCTGTTTCTTTTGCTGGTGTAGATGCTAACAAAATTGTTGCAAGTGCTCCGGGATTAGTTTCAGCTGGTAAACCTGGTAAATATAACATGAGCCCTGGTCAGGGAACTGAAGCTACAATTTCTGTTACTGGAACATTACCAAACGGTGATAAAGTTACAGATAAGAAAACATTTAGAATTAAAGGTATTCCTGGGCCAACAGGAACAATCAGAGGTGAAATGGGTGTTGTTAAAGGACCTAAATCTAACTTAGAGATTGCTACTATTGGTGCAAAATTACTTGATTTTGATTTTGAAGTTGGTTTAGATGTTGTTGGATTTAACTTAAAAGTTACAGGACAACCTACAGTTGTAGTTACTGGTAACAGATTAAATGCACAATGTAAACAAATTTTATCAAGAGCAGGTAAAGGAGATCAGGTTACTATTTCTGAAATCAAAACTAAACTTGTTGGAGCTGGTAGCTATTTATTACCAAGAACTGCTCCGGTAATTTACGAAATACAATAATAAGTAGGTAAAACTACGTTCAATATCTTATAATGATATCATGATGAAAGTAAGAAATTTTTTAATAGCTATTGTTTCGATCGCCGGAGGTTTTGCTTCTAATGCGCAATCAAATTTGCTTAACGCAAAAACACCAGCTCAAATAGGACTTAAGACTCCTGCACAGCTTATCTCAGATAATGATAAACCTTTGGCTTATGGTTATGTTGATGATAGAGATGTATTGATGGGGAAAACTACTTGGGAAATTATCGATTTGAATGAAAAAATCAACTTTCCATTGTACTTTCCAGTAGACACAGCTAATATTGGTTCTGACAGACGTTCACTTTATGACGCCTTGACGAAAGCTATGAAAAATGGCAAAATAACGGAGGTTTATTCTGATAGTTATTTCAATACTAAAAAATCTCTGAAAGACATTCAAGGATCATTATCACGTGTAGATACAACTGATGCAGGTAGAGAGTTAATTAACCAATATCCGGATGACTATAAAACTCACGTTGTGAAGAAAAAAGTTGTTACTGGTACTGGTAAAAAGAAAGTAGTAACTTATGTTGATGAAACTGTAGCTGCTACAAGAACAGTTCCTGCTGAATATATTTTGAAACAAGATCTTACATCTGCTGATGTTACACAGTATAAAATAAAAGGATACTGGTATTTTGACAAACGTCAAAGTGAACTGAAATATCGTTTACTTGGAATTTGCCCTGTTACTCCTGATGTTTATACTATGAATAGTGATGAAAAGGATTATATCGAGTTGTTCTGGATTTTCTATCCAAATGCAAGAGAAGCTTTGCATGAAGCAAAAGCTTTTAATGACAGTAATTCAGCACTTCCAATTTCATTTGATCAAATTTTGAACTCAAGACGTTTTAATGCTGTTATCTACAAAGAAGAAAACTTGTACGGAGATCGTGAGATCAAAGAATACATGAAAGATAATGCACAAAATCAATTGTTAGAGTCTGAAAGAGTGAAAGAAAAGATTCGTAACTTCGAGCAAGATATGTGGAACTACTAAGTTTCTCAATTACATTATAACAAAAGCCCTTACTACATTTGTAGTAAGGGCTTTTTTATTTTTCTTACATAATTTTGAATAAAATATGTAGGAAAAATACAATAAAATATACCTGTTTTACGTTTGCTTTGATATTAAAAAATAATATGATGAAAGTGAATTTTTTTTTAGTCATTATTATGATGGTCACTTGTAGTTTTTCTTCCAATGCCCAATCTAATTTGCTTAATGCAAAAACAGCAGAACAAATTGGGAAAAAGAATGCTGCACAGCTGATATCTGACAATGATAAGCCTTTGGCTTATGGGTACGTAGATGATAGAGATATCTTAATGGGTAAAACTACATGGGAGATTATTGATTTGAGTGAAAAAATCAATTTTCCGTTGTATTATCCGGTTGATACTGCTAACATTGGTCCTGACAGGCGCTCTCTGTATGATGTTTTGACAAGAGCAATCAAACAAGGAAAAATAACCGAAGTTTATTCTGATAGTTATTTTAATACTAAAAAATCTATGAAAGACATCCAGGGATCATTATCCCGTGTTGATACAACAGATGCAGGTAGAGAATTAATCAACCAATATCCTGATGATTATAAGACACGGGTTGTAAAAAAGAAAGTAGTAACCGTAACCGGAAAGAAGAAGGTGGTCTCTTATGTAGATCAAACAATAGGGCCGACACGAACGGTTCCTGCTGAATATATTTTAAAGCAGGATCTTACTGCAGCCGATGTTGAGCAATATAAAATTAAAGGATACTGGTATTTTGACAAACGTCAGAGCGAGCTGAAATATCGTTTACTCGGAATTTGTCCTGTAACCCCTGATGTATACACTATGAATAGTGATGAAAAAGATTATATTGAATTGTTCTGGGTTTTCTATCCAAATGCGAGAGAAGCGTTGCATGAAGCAAAAGCTTTTAATGACAATAATTCTGCTATGCCAATTTCATTTGATCAGATTTTGAATTCCAGACGTTTTAATGCGATTATTTACAAAGAAGAAAATATGTATGGTGACCGTGAGATTAAAGATTACATGAAAAGTAACGCGCAAAACCAGTTGTTAGAATCTGAAAGGGTAAAGGAGAAGATTCGTAATTTTGAAGAAAATATGTGGAACTACTAAGCCACTAGCTATTGTTTAAGAAAAACTCTTACTACCTTTGTATGTAAGAGTTTTTTATATTTTACCTTTTTATAAATGATTGATTATTTAATTGTCGGGTGTGGATTGGCAGGAATTTCATTTTCAGAAATTGCGCTTAAAAACGATAAATCTATTTTAGTAATAGATGATACCTCTCAAGTTTCTTCCAGAGTGGCAGGAGGTTTGTATAATCCTGTGATTTTAAAACGCTTTAGCGAAGTCTGGAAAGCAGAAGAGCAATTAAACCTGATGGAAGATTTCTACAATAGTATTGAGCTTAAATTGAAAACTAAAGTCAATTTTAAGCTGCCTATTTTAAGGAAGTTCTTCTCTATTGAAGAGCAAAATAATTGGTTTGCGGCTTCTGACAAACCACTTTTGGCTCCTTTTCTTTCGACAAAAATTATTTTTGATAAATTTTCAGGAATTGATTCGCCTTATGATTATGGAGAAGTTTTACATACAGGCTATGTGGATACTGCGCTTTTATTAGATAAATACCATGAATATTTAATAGAAAATAACCTTCTTCTTCAAGAATCATTTGATTATTCTAAACTGGTAATCAATGATGAGTATGTCGTGTACAAAAATTATCAGGCTAAAAATATAATCTTTGCAGAAGGTTTTGGCCTGCATGCTAATCCTTTTTTTCAGGATCTTCCGCTTGACGGTACAAAAGGAGAATTATTTGTAATAAAAGCTCCGGAACTAAATCTGGATGTTATAGTGAATACCAGCGTTTTTATCCTGCCTATGGGAAATGATTTATTTAAAGTAGGTGCTACATACAACTGGAAAGACAAAACAGACCTGCCAACCGAAGAAGGGAGAGCAGAATTAGTTGAAAGAATTCAGGAAATAATCAATTGTGATTTTGAAATTGTTTCTCATTTTGGAGGCGTCAGGCCAACTGTGCGAGACCGCAGGCCAATAATTGGTACTCACAGCCAACATAAATCATTGCATATACTGAATGGTCTGGGAACCCGTGGCGTAATGTTGGGGCCTGCAATGGCAAAAGACCTTTTTTATCACATTGAGAATAAAACCGTATTAGATCCTGTAATTGATATTAACAGGTTTTATAAGAAAAAGAAATAGGCGGTTGTTATTTAATTTTTGCTTTCGAATCAAATTTAGGATCGTACGAAACAAACATGTTAATATAAATATTTCTTGAAAGACGCAAAACGAACGGAAATAATAGCACTAAGGTTACTATAATGCTAAGAAAAGATTGTTCTATCGTTGTTCCAAAAAAAACAAACGAAACTATAAATGCAGCAATTCCCACCGCTACATTTAATCCGTAACTCACATACATTGCCCCGTAAAAAAAAGACGGTTCAATTTGATATTTCAGTCCACAGTGACCGCAGTGGTCATTCATTTTTAAAACTTTAGATAAATGAAGCGGATTCTGATCTGAATACATGCTTTCATTTTGGCATCTTGGGCAACTTCCTGTAAAAATACTTTTTATTTTAGATCCTTTGTTGAACATCTTAATATTGACTGTTTTATGAAGATTTTAAAAAAATGATAGTTTTAAAATCAGTTAAATCGTACGGAATTGTGTTACAAAAACAGTTGTAAAGATAGTGATTAACTTTGTTTTTTATGAAGCCCTATTTCCTTTTTGCTCTATAGTGCGGTAAGGTTTCTTATTATTTGCTTTGATATTTTATTTTAAATGAAAATAAAAGACTAAAATTAGTCAGAAGACATTTAAAGACTAAAGCAGGTACTTTTATAACTTCTTGGATTATTGTAAAAGCTATCAGTATTCAGGGGTAAAACTTCAATTAAATGTTATACTTTTGCACTTTCAAAACGTAAATTAAAAAATCAACAGTATTTGCAGTTGATTATGCGTTAAATTAATAAATCACAATGGTTTAGGAAGCCATTACATCTTAGCAATAGTCAATACATTATGCTTAATATACACAATCTTTCTGTTTCCTTTGGAGGAACATATTTATTTGAAGAAGTTACTTTTCGTTTAGGAGCAGGGGACCGCGTTGGTCTTGTTGGTAAAAACGGGGCTGGTAAATCGACAATGCTTAAAATGCTGGCGAGAGATTTTGCTCCGGATTCCGGTGTTATTTCTCAGGAGAAAGATATCAAAATGGGATTTCTGCGTCAGGATATTGACTTTGAACACGGAAGAACTGTTTTAGAAGAGGCATATGAGGCTTTTACTGAAATTAAAATTGTAGAAAAAAAGTTAGAAGAAATCAATCATCAATTGGTTACAAGAACCGATTATGAAAGTGAAGAATACGGACAAATCATCGAAGATTTATCTGATTACACACACCGTTTTGATCTTTTAGGAGGTTATAACTATGTGGGAGATACCGAGAAAATCCTTTTGGGTTTAGGTTTTAAGAGAGAAGTTTTTAATAACCAAACCGAAACTTTTTCAGGAGGGTGGAGAATGCGTATTGAGCTTGCAAAGCTTTTATTGCAGTCAAATGATGTACTGCTTCTGGATGAGCCAACCAACCACTTAGATATCGAAAGTATTATCTGGTTAGAAAGTTTCCTTCGTAATTATCCTGGAGTTGTGGTAATCGTATCGCACGATAAAATGTTTTTGGACAATGTTACCAACAGAACAATCGAAATCTCTTTAGGAAAAGCATACGACTTCAATAAACCATATTCTCAATATCTGGAATTGCGTCATGAAATTCGTGAGAAACAATTGGCAACTCAGAAAAACCAACAGAAAAAGATTGAAGAAACTGAAAAATTAATCGAGAAATTCCGTGCAAAAGCTTCAAAAGCTTCTATGGCGCAATCGTTAATTAAAAAATTAGATAAAGTAGAAAGAATCGAAGTTGATGAAGACGATAATTCGGTAATGAATATCTCTTTTCCTGTTTCTAAAGAACCGGGTAAAGTGGTAATCGAAGCAGAAAATGTTACAAAAGCTTACGGAGATAAAACGATATTAAAAGATATCAGTTTGCTGGTTGAAAGAGGAAGCAAAATTGCCTTTGTTGGTCAAAACGGACAGGGAAAATCGACTTTCATTAAAGCATTAGTAAATGAATTTGAATATCAGGGAAATATTAAATTAGGACATAATGTTCAGTTAGGATATTTTGCTCAAAATCAGGCCGAATATTTAGATGGAGAAATTACATTGCTGCGAACTATGGAAGATGCTGCAACCGATACCAACCGTTCTAAAGTTCGTGATATGCTGGGTTCATTTTTATTTCGCGGAGACGATGTAGAGAAAAAAGTAAAAGTACTTTCAGGAGGTGAGCGAAACCGTTTGGCGCTTTGTAAACTATTGTTACAGCCAATTAATGTATTGCTGATGGATGAGCCTACGAATCACCTGGATATTAAATCTAAGAACGTTTTAAAAGCGGCACTTCAGAAATTTGGCGGAACTTTATTGTTAGTTTCTCACGACAGGGATTTCCTTCAGGGAATGTCAAATATCGTTTACGAATTTAAAGATCAGAAAATCAAGGAATATTTAGGTGATATCAACTACTTCTTAGAACAGCGTAATCTGGAAAATATGCGAGAAGTTGAGAAAAAAGATGTTGCAAAAGTGGCAGCTCCAAAAGAAAACAACAAAACTTCATATGAAGACCAGAAAAAAGGCAAAGCGCTTCAAAACAAATTAAGTAAAGTTGAAAGCAAGATCAAACAATTGGAAAAAGACATTCAGCACGATGACAAAATGCTGGCTTCAAATTATGACAAACATATCGAAGATGCCTCATTTTTTACAGCTTACAATAAAAAGAAAGCAGATTTAGATCAATTGCTTCTGGATTGGGAAATTGTTCAGGAAGAAATAGATAATTTCAACGCATAATTTTAAGTTTATAATAAATCGCAGATTTCAGCCCACGTTGAAATCTGCTTTTTTTTTCACCTATTTTGGTTTGCTAAATCACTTAATAATTCCAATAGATTTTGAGTGCATAATTGCCTGGCTGCTATCTTTAAAATAACAGACCGAAACATCTAAATCTTCCAGATTTTTCAAAACAGTTTTTGTTTTTTCTTTTTGATGCTTACCGGTTTGTCTAATATATACAGCCTTAACGGTTACAGGAAATATTTTGCAGATTTGCTCGTATAAAAAAGGATCATGTTGCGAATCATCTCCCAATAAAACATATTTTAAGTTGGGATAAAATTCTAAAACATGTTTTATCTTATCAAATTTGTGATTGTGATTTCCGCGACCACTCATAAAGAAATCAGTGACCCCTCTTTTAATATCTTTTAATAAAATAACAGCTCTTGGCAACTGATGTATTTTAGTAAATTTTACGATAAAATTATAGAGATTCCATTCGCTGCTCGAAACATAAAAAAAAGCATTTTCTTCTTCCTTATTATTTCTTCCGGCTGAACTCAATGCCTGATAATGAGGAACAACGCCTTCAAAAACTTTACGGTCATTCACATTTTTAAAAAGAAGAATGTATATTTTTTTAAAGACATTACGGGTATGCGAAATCAAAAAAGTATCATCAATGTCTGATATGATTCCCAGGTTTCCTTCATGCGGCCTTATAAAGCTTCCTTTTGCGGTAATTGTTTCTGATTTATGTTTTATGCTTACTTCGTATTCCATCCATCCAAAATCAAATTCTTTTTCAATCGGAATGCAAAATTTAAAATAGCCATCATCTAAGGTTTTAGAATGAATTTGCTTATTGCCACATTTTAAGTAAACATCATAATTTTTAATCGTTTTTATCCTGAACTGATTGATTATTGAAGTTGCATTTTTAAAGTTTTTCTTCTGATAATCATAATCATACAGTCTTTTGAAAACATGACCCATCACGATTAATTCCTGTTCATTCGCATAACCCCGATATAATTGTAGAATTGGTTTCATTAATTATGTACTTTTATATATGTAAATTAATTATTTTAATCGGTTATAAAAATTAAATTTTGAAAAATAACATCATTTTTGTTGTAAATCCAATTTCAGGTGATTTAGACAAAACAGACTTAATAGACGCAGTAAACGAGTTTTCGATCACCAATAATTTTCATTTAACTGTTTATGAAACTACAGGAAAACAGGATATTAAAGCACTACAGTTGCTTTATGAAGAGCATAAGCCGGACAGAATTGTTGTTGCAGGAGGAGACGGAACCATAAAAATGGTTGCCGAAGCCATGGAGCAGCACGATGTCATAATAGGTGTTTTGCCTGCCGGCTCTGCTAACGGTTTATCCGTCGATTTAAATTTACCAAATACTATCGAAGAAAATCTCAAAATAGCTTTTTTGAATCATTACATTGAAATGGATATGATTTGCATTAATGGGAAAAAAAGCATCCATTTAAGTGATATCGGACTAAACGCTGATTTGGTCAAGAATTACGAAGAAAGCAATTTAAGAGGTTTTTGGGGTTATGCATTACAGGCATATACCACTCTTGTGGATTATAATGAGCCTTTTGTAGCAACGATTACCACAAATAAAGAAACAAGTATACATCCGGCCCGAATGATTGTAATCGCTAATTCCCAGAAATACGGAACCGGCGTGACGATTAATCCGAATGGTGTGGTAAACGACGGAAAATTTGAATTGGTGATCTTAAAAAGCCTTGATTTATTATTGCTGGGGAAAATCATAACCGGAAATATGCCAATTGATTCTGATGATATTGTAATTATCTCAACAGATAAAGCTACAATAACAACAGATTATCCTGTTAATTTTCAGATTGACGGAGAGTATTGCGGTGCCCAGACTTCTCTTGAAATTCATATTTTGCACAAGCAGATGAAATTAGCAGTGCCTTAGTTTTTGTCCCTTAAAATCTTTGGCAAAGTTCTAAACTTTGTCAAAGTTATTATTTAAAAGGATTTCGTTCTTTCCATTCTGTTTTTGGTTCCAGATAATCGAATAGTTTTCCAATGTTTTTGTTAATCAAGGCATTGCTATGGGTAATGAGTCCGTACATTTTTACCGGTTTTGCCCCGACTGAACTTTTTATTTCGAGTGCAGTTCTCGCAAAAACAACTTCTTTGAAACCCTGATTAATAGAATAAGCGATCATATCATACAGCATATTTAGATATAACATTTTATCGCGTTGGATGTTTTCGTTATAACCTAAAAAATAGGTATCCATTACGGTACCATTTTTTATTAGAGTATTAAAACCGATTAATTTTTCATCCAAAAAATAACCATAGAAAAGAAAATTTTCTTTCATGATTTCCTTAAAAATCCGAAAATGGTTCCTGGCTAAAAAGAAAGTATTGAAAGGAGCATTTTTTGCCACATGAAAATATAAATCATAAATAGTCTCTTCATGTTTGATGATTTCATCCAGAGACATTTTCTGTTTTTCAATTCCTTCACTCTTTTTTCGTGCACGTTTGTA
Organism: Flavobacterium sp. HTF; assembly: GCF_003105115.1. Taxonomy (GTDB): domain Bacteria; phylum Bacteroidota; class Bacteroidia; order Flavobacteriales; family Flavobacteriaceae; genus Flavobacterium. The sequence goes on from NZ_QETH01000050.1 coordinate 29,603, forward strand.
CTGATCGCGGTATTTTTTAGAAAGCGCTTCAATATAATCCTGTTCTGTTTTCCATTCAGGATTGATGTCGAAAATCATATTCGGCTGAGTCGAAAACGTAAAGTTGTTTTTGAATTCTGCTTTTAAAGGTTCAATTTCTTTTTCGGTAAAATCTTTTATGCTTGTAATGTGAACTTTTCGTCCTTTTGATTTAAAATCTTTTTTTAACTCATTAATCGCTTTATGAAGTGTTTTAATAATTTTTGCCCCGTTTACTTCTTTTGAAAAAGAAAATGCATTTTGACCAGTAAGCATATTATTCCCTACAAACAAAACATGCGAAGCAAAATTTTTAAAAGCGAAATTGCGGACAGAAGTCTTTAAACATTGATCGCGTTCGCCAAAAGATTCCAGTTTTTCGGCAAAAATAAATTGTGTCAGGGCAATACCGACAAGTTTTTCATGTTTAAAAATCCCAATAAAATGGCAAACCATGTTTACTGGAGAAGATTTTTCAAGAACTTCAAGGTATTCCCGGGTCAAAAAAATATTTTGAGTGGTCAGCGAGTTCCATTCTTTTGGGAGTAATGACGCGCTATTGTATATTTGAAAAGAATAAGTTGTATTCAAAAGTGAAAGCTAATTTGTTCAAAATTAGATAATATTTATAAGAACCAATTCGGTTTAAGTTATTATTAAGAAAAACCCGTTTGAATTAGATTTTCAAACGGGTTTTTATCATTTATGATTTAAGCGAAACCGCAAACAATTCCGCCCATTAAAGTCAGGGTAAGCATCCAGAATCCGGCGTGTATAAGGATGTATTTCCACGATTTTCTTTCGAACAATCCATTAATTCCGATAACAGGGAAAGCAAAAAGCAAGCCTGAAATAAAACCATGTAACGCTCCATGTTTAAAAGTACGGTACGCCGTTCCGTAGTCGGCCATAAAAGCAGCAAAGGAAGGCTTTGCAGCATCCAGTAACGGAGGTCCGCCCACCATTCCGACAGCTCCCGACTGATGAATTGTGAGCGACATAAGTGTCATTGTAATCATCAAAGAAAAAACATACGTTAAACCGAATATTTTTAACATGTTTCCGGTTTTAAGCTGTTCCTGCGTCAGATTATTTTCTCTCATCCAGATTGTTCCAAAAACTTTTGGATGATACCATACAAATCCGACTACGAGGGTCACAAGAGCAGCAAGTAATAGTGCGATAAAGTTAATTTCCATAATATAAAGGTTTAATTGTTAGTTGATCAAATTTACTAAAAAAGATCATTATTAGGCTGTTTTTTGAAAGTAGTAAAAAGAAGGTTAAAAAATTACTTATTAACACTTTGTCGACATTTGAGGCTTTGTATGGGTAAAATGCATAATTTTATCCCGAAAACAAAACCCCAAATCTGTTATGAAAAGTTGTATCACTCTTTTTTTAGCACTTGTTTTTTCTCTTAATATTTTTGCAGATACGGTTTCAGACAAAGAAAAGGATGCCCTTATTAAATTGTACCATGCTACTAATGGAACACAATGGAAAATAAAATGGGATCTGTCTTCTTCGGTATCCTCATGGTATGGAGTACAGGCTAAAGACGGAAAAGTAGTTGGACTAAATTTATCCAAAAATAATTTGAAGGGACAATTGCCCGCCGAATTTTTTGATCTCGTAAATCTTGTTGCTATAGATTTACATGATAATAATCTGAAAGGACAAATTCCTGTTGCGATCCATAATCTGAAAGATCTTGAAGCTTTGGATGTTTCCTCAAATGAATTGTCAGGAACGCTGCCGGCTTCAATATGTGAACTTAAAAAGCTTAAAAATTTAGCGCTTTTTATGAACAAAATTTCAGGAGAGCTGCCATTAGAAATTGGTAAATTAGAAAAACTGGAAATCCTGTCCTTGTTTAATAATGAAATCGAAGGTCAGTTGCCCAGTTCATTATACAAAATTCAGACACTGAAAGTTTTGCTTCTGAATAATAATAAAATGAGCGGAAACCTGAGCAGGGAAGTTATCAATTTTGCTGCCCTGGAAAACCTGAGTTTGTTTGATAATAGTTTTGAAGGAGAAATTCCCGGAGAGCTCGAAAAATTGCATAATTTATCAGAAATGAATCTTTCTTATAATAAATTCAGAGGAACAGTTTCTAAAAATTTAGTGTTGTTAGATTCACTGAATATGATTATGTTTGACGAAAATGAAAACCCTGTTTTATTAGAAATTAATACTGAAAAAGAAACTACTATTGTAACCCAAAATTAATCGTGCTTATGAATGAATTTTACTCTCGTTAACAAGATTAAATATATTTAGTTAATTGTTGAAAACCGTAATTTATTACGGTTTTTTTATACCCTGAAATTCCCAGAATAAAAAATAACATTAAATTTGAAAGCGAAATTTGAGTTATCACTTTTTTTCATAACTTTATTTCATTCAAGTTTTAGAGACAAATTTAATATAACCCTTTTAATCATAAAATTATGGTAGTACAATATAAAGGACAACAATATGGAAAGGCTACAACATTTACGATAAGAATTATCGGAAACAACCTTTCTAAAAGCAGTTCTAATTATCAAATCGATTTATTAGTTGGTGATAAACAGCTCCCGACTTTTACAACATCAATTCACCAAAGTCTTTCTAATTGCCTGAAAGAAATTTATCTATTTAGAAAACATAACGGTATCACTTTCGATGCCTCGTCAGAAAAAGTGGCAACTAAATTAGTACCTTATGATCAGGTTCTGTATAACTATAACAAATATGCTTTGTTTATGGCATAGTAAGCAAAATGTATAGATATAACAAAAAAGCTTCAGAGAAATCTGAAGCTTTTTTTGTTTATGCCATTTTTTAAATGATATTCTTTGAGTTGTTTAACCCAAAGTCTAAATGCCTAATCGATCGGATTTGTTGTATCGTTATCTTCTGTTAATCTAAATGGGATGAATTTTTAGCTTTCTTTTAAAT